>CACJJL010000011.1 GCA_902593735.1 uncultured SAR116 cluster alpha proteobacterium | reverse complement strand
TAATTTTTTTTTTTAAAAGATAGTTTTTTAGTAATGTAATTTGAGTGCTTTTTCCACTACCTTCTCCGCCCTCAAAAGAAATTAAAAAACTATTTTTAGATTTTGAAAATTGCTTATTTAGCAATTTCATCTCCATAAAGAAGATATTTTAAAATAGTCTTAATTTTTCTAAGTGATGACATTTTATCAATACTTTCAGCGGCAATAAGATCTTCAACTATAGATTTTTTACCTGGCATATTTATATAAATTTTACCAACTACATTTCCTTTTGATATTGGTGCAGGTATTGGATCCATCCATTCAAGCTTAATCTTAGTTTTTTTTAATTCAAATGGGGAAATAACCTTATTGAATGGTTTTTTTGCAACTAAATTGACAATATTTTTTTCACCAAGCCATACATTTGCATTTACAAGACTTGTTTTGTTATTAAATAAGGATAATAATATTGTTTCTCTAAATACAATGTTAAAAAGTCTTTTGCTTTCAAAAGTCCTTTGTTTTTTACTGTTTAAACCATTAATTACTATAGTAACTCTTCGATTTTTTCTATTAACTGAACCTATTAATCCATAACCTGACTCTATAGTATGCCCAGTTTTCAATCCATCTGCACCAATCATTGTGTAAAGTAAAGGGTTTCTATTAAATTGTTTAATTTTATTATAAGTAAAAACTTTTTCTTCAAATAATTTATAAAGTTTAGGAAAGTCTTCTATAATTCTTTTTGTTAAAATAACAAGATCTTTAGATGTTGTTTGTAAATCTGGATGAGGCCAGCCTGTGGAGTTTGTAAAATAAGTGTTTTTCATTCCTAGAATTTTTGCATATCTGTTCATTTCTCTTGCAAAAGCTTCCTCATCACCAGAAATTCCTTCTGCTAAGACCACAGCTGCATCATTGCCTGATTGAACTATTAAACCTAAAAGTAAATCCTTTATAGAAACATTGGTATTTAACTCAAGAAATGACCTAGAACCACCCATCCTCCATGCTTTATCAGATACTAAAAATGTATCTGACAACTCTAGTGACTTATATTTAATTCTATCAAACACAATATAAGCAGTCATTACCTTTGCCATTGAAGCTGGTTTCATAAATTGTTCAGAATTTTTTTCAAATAAAATTTGATCTACTTCATGATCATAAATTATTAATTGTTTTGCAGGTGATGTAATGTCTAAAATTTTGGAATAACTTATTTTTATACTAATTAAACAAAAGATTAGAAATAAGAAAAACAACAAAACATTTGTTTTTTTAAATATTATCATGAATTTACACATGTAACTTATTCAATAATAATCTTTGCACCCTGCATTCCTTTTTCTCTTAACATTGATAGAAGTGTGTCAACTTTTTCAACACTTGTGAAAGGTCCAGCTTTAACTTGATAGAGAGTTTTTTTATTTTTAATTAGTTTGTAAATTTTTATTTTTTCTAAATATTTTACTTTATTTTTCATAATTTTTGCGTTTTGAGAAGAACTAAAAGATGCAAGTTTTATAAATATTTTATATACTTTTTTTGAATTTTTTAAATTATAATTTATTTTTTTTTTAATAATTTTTTTATTTTGAGTATTCTCAATATTTACCGATACTTTATTTGGAGTTAATATTTTAGGTAATTCTATTATGTTTAAATCTTTTATTTCTGGGAAAGAACCTTTTTGGGCTAATTTTTCTAATAAAATACTTTTATCTTTTAATAGTTTAACTCTTACTAAACCGGTCCCTTTTATCTTAAGGTCCAAAATTTCTGCGGCTTTTGATGATAAATCTATTATCCTATCATTAACGAAAGGACCTCTATCATTTATTCTGAGGACGATAGATTTATTATTTTCTAAATTGGTGACTTTAACGGCACTTGGCATTGGTAAAGTTTTATGGGCTGCTGTAAGAGCATTTTGATTATATATTTCACCATTAGCTGTTAACTTACCATGAAATTTTGGACCATACCATGATGCTATACCAGTTTTATTATAATTAAGATCTCTTTTTGGATAATAAAATTTTCCTGCTACATTATATTTTTTACCTATTTTATAAATGGGATTAGCTATTTGTTTTTGATCTTCTTTTGGAATTATATATTTTTTCCCTAATGTTGCAGCTACTTCAATGCTTGAAGTACAACTTTGCAAGATGGACATAATTAATAACAAAAATAAAATTTTATATTTTGATGTATTTAAATTATGTAATTTATTAATTAAATAAAACATCTAACTATTTTCTTTTATTGTATCCGATAATATTCCAACAGATATGGCAAAAAAGTTTGAACGATTCCAATTTAAAAGCGAGTCAAAATTTTTATATACCAGATAACCATAATTTTTATAATTTTTGGGTATAATTAGTCTTGCTTTTATAATGTTTTTTGGTAAATCTTTTTTGTTTGATCTCAAAACACCAGATGAAGACCAATAACTTAACAGATGATAACTTGTATCATTAATGTCGCCTTTATAATTCCCAATGTAAACTTTTCTTCCCCAAGTGATTTTATTAGACCAACCAACTTTTTGTAAATAATTTGCTGCGGACGCAAATACATCTGATTTAGATGTCCAGATATTTTTTGTTCCATCCTTGTCCCAATCAGTTGCATAATTAATAAAACTTGATGGCATGAATTGGCATTGACCCATTGCTCCAGCCCACGAACCTGTCATTTCATTAATGGTTATATGACCTTCATTAACAATTTTTAATGCATTTAATAGTTCTTTTTTAAAGTAATCATATCTTCTTCCATCATAAACTAAAGTAGTTAGAGCAGACATGACAGAAAATCCGCCAGTCAATCTTCCAAAATCAGTTTCAATACCCCATAACGCAACTAGAAATCTGGGTTGTACACCAAAATTTAAACCTATTTTATCTAGTAAGATTTTATTTTGTTTATATTTTTGATTAGCCTTTTTAATTCGTGCCTTTGTGACAACTTTTGAAATATATTGATCTAAAGTTAATTTAAATTCAGGTTGTGATTTATCAAGCTCAACTACTCTTTTTATAAATTTTGTTTTCTTCTTAAATTGGTCTATAATGTTTTCAGATATACCTTTTTCTTTTGCCTCTTTAGATATTTTTAAAACAATTGAGTTAAACTTATCATCTGCAAAGCTTGATATTGTTAAAAATGAACCAGTAATTAAAACAAGTAATATTTTTAAAATTTTTAAAAATCTCATTATCAATACCCCCGTTTCTAACAATCTATTAATAACTTAATTTTAAAAAAGTTTAAAACTAATTATTTAAAAATAATTAAATCTATTATAATAAAATTATAACTTGCCTTCATAATTAACCTGGTTTAAATATCGAAAATAAGGATGGGTGACTGAGTGGTTGAAAGTACCGGTCTTGAAAACCGGCGAAGGTGAAAGCCTTCCGTGGGTTCGAATCCCACCCCATCCGCCATATTCCTAAAATCTGATATAACTAATAAGTAAAAAGTTGCAATAAATTATCTATAAATTACAATAACTTACAATTACTTAGTTTCTAAGTTGTTCCTTGTTGTCTGATTCAACCTAAAGTAAAATTGAGTGACAGAGATTGCGTACTAAAAATAAAAAAATACATTATTGTAAAAGTTAAAGTTATATTAAACTTATGACAAAGATTATATTTAGTAGAAAAGGTTTTGACAGTATTACTGGCGGAATGCCAAGTATTAAAAGAGAAGAGAACCTCATTAGCTTTCCTATACCTTCTAATAAGAATACCCTTACAACCTACAATCATCTTGGATTGGGTAAAGATATAAAAGAGTTGTCAAATGGAAAAATTAGCCCAACAGATACTTGTCATTTTGATCCAAACTTAAATTACGGAGAGTTTGGACAGGTTGGAGCAGCACAAACACATTTAGAAAATAATGATGTAAATATTGGTGATCTTTTTTTATTTTGGTGGTGGTTTAGAGAGACAATTACAATTGACAAAAAGACATTTTTCTCAAAAGAGAATCCTGGACATTATAGATTTTTTGGATGGCTTCAAATTGGTAGGATTATTCGTTTTGGAAAAGATCCAAGTTGGTATTTAAAAACAAAACCAAATTCCATGTCTCATCCTCATACTATTGGGCATTGGAAAGTAAATAATACTCTTTATTTGGCAAGTGAAAAATTAAGTATTTTTGGTATAGACAGCTATTATGGTTTTGGTAAATTTAAGGCATCGGATAAAACAAATTTAAGTATTAATCCATCAATTAAAAAATCTATTTGGAAGTGTCCTAAATGGCTTAATCCTGTTCATGGTGGCTGTGGTATGACTTATCATAAAGATAAAAAAAGATGGGAAAAAGATAGTGTTAATGTTGTTGGGAGAGGACAGGAATTTATAGCTGAACCAAAAAAAATAGAGGATTGTAAGAAATGGTTAAAAAGTATTTTTAAAGATGCTAAAACAATTGAGGAAGTTAAAGAAGCTAAAAAACTTGCAGAGTAGATAAATAAAGAGGCTCTAGAAAGAGCGTATTTAAATATATACCAATGGATAAAAGACACATTGCATTAGTTAAATTTTAATAAGGGTAAAAAGGAATAATTTAATGAAAATTTCTAATTCGTTTTTGCAAAAATTTTACATTCTAATATCAAAAAAGTGGGATAATTTTATAGAAGATATGTTTGGAATGGTAAGTGGTAAAGAAAAAAAATAATTGTCATTCTTAATTCGAGTATGTCTGAAAAAGATTAGTTCCAATGAATACGGTATTAGTTGGAGATAATAATGATGATTATGTTATCAAAGATCTAAAATCATTTTATCAACATTGATTAGACTATCATGCCTCAGGGACTTCCCTTCATGAGGAAAAAGGTCATTATTTTATTGTAAATGATGAATTCTGATCCATGGTTAACAAATTATATAATGACATTAAATAATCTTTTTTAAACTCAATGATTTTAGCGTTATTGAAAACATTACCGTTCCAGGCAAATATTCTTAAATCATCAAAAGTTATATGATTACCAATATGATATTGACAAAGCATATCTAAAGCACCATCTTCTTAATATGTATTTAATACTAGTTTATAATCCTGAGATTCAATATTAAATATTGTATTAAATGAAAGCTTTTCAAAAATTAGATAATTTTTTGGACTTTTGCTGGGCACAGATTTCTCGGGGAAAGGCTGACAAAAAATCACCTGCAAGGTATCCTACTTTTGTGACATCTACTTTAAATGGTTTTCCAAGCGCTCGTACTTTAGTGATTAGAAGTTACGATAGGAAAAATAACCAAATAGAATTCCATACTGATACCGCTTCTTCAAAAATGTTAGCCCTTGAAGATAACCCACACGCCGGAATTCATATTTGGCTACCAAAAGTCCAATTACAAATTCAGATGGAAGTTATTGTTGAAGTTAAGGTTGGGGACATTACTATTCCATACTGGAGAGATGTACCAAGTAAATCTAAGGTTACTTATGGAACTATTCCTAGTCCTGGCACAGTCCTTGAAAGCCCTTTTGCTTATGATTATACCTCAAATCAGAAACGGTTTGCCGTTTTAGTATGTGATATACAAGCAATTCAGTTACTGCTTCTAGGAGATAAACACATTCGTGCTCATTACAAAAAGACAACTAATTGGCAAGGAGAATGGCTATCCCCTTAGTTTGTATCATTATTGAGAATAATTTTATGTATTAGCAAAACAACTTTTTAACCTTAAACTTTTTTCTTCAAGTAGCTTTAAAAGAAACAACTTAGTCTTTTTACATGCCGATAATTTTAAATTATTAAAAATATGATATAAATAAGTCTCTAATAATATATTAATTAACCTAGGTTTATATTCATATGGACTTAGTCAATGAGCAAACACTAACTTAGAAACAACCAATGCTGATTTGTAAAAGGATGCATAAGCATTGATTTAAAATTACCTAAAAATGTAAAAATACGATAAAAACCTATCATAAGGAAATATTATACTTAATAAAGAACAATTAAAATTTCATAATTAATTTTTCTCTATTTATTTATAAATTCCGTGATTAACTAAAATAATAAAATAAGAAAAATAATCTTTCTAGCTTTTACTTAATTCATGTTTATGTTTTGTTAATTAACATATTTCAATCATATATTTATCAAATATTAATCAGGTTTTCATAATAAATTTTACTCTTATCTCCAACTCTTAGTCATTTTCCCTTTATCCTCAAAATCTATAATCGAAAAAGTTTTGTCTACTAATGTGTAATCATTATATCCTAGTCTAGCAATCACTTTCATTTTTAAGATGTCTACTATTCCATCGTCAGTAATGAATTCGTCTTTAATATGAATGCCAATAACTTGTCCAAACACAACGTTGTGTAATCCTCCTCTTCCGGGAAGTTGAACTGTTTGATGATATTTACATTCAAAATGTACTGGAGATTCAGCAACTCTTTTGGGTTTTACATTTACTGAATCGATAGCTGTTAATCCTGTCTTTTCTAATTCATCTATCTCAGATTCCATTATCCAACTAGTATCATTCATTTGGTGACGAGTGTTCCATGTGCTAATGTTTACAACAAATTCACCAGTTTCTTCAGCATTTAAGACACTATCTTTTTTACTTCCATCTTCTCGGTTTCCAGCTGAAAACATTACAAACGGAGGATCATAAGAAAGTCCATTAAAGTAACTATATGGTGATAGATTTCCAATACCATTTTTACTCAATGAACTTATCCATCCAATTGGTCGAGGCACTGTAAGGGCTTTGAAAGGATTGTAGGGTAAACCGTGGTTATTTTTTCTAGTGTCATAATACATCTCTTAACTCATTTATTTTTAATTAAAATTAATTAAAGCGAAATTATAAACTAAATCCTCTTGCAGAAATAGGCCATAAATTAATAACTTTTGAATCTTTAACAACAACATACCAATCATGCAAATTACAAGTTGGGTCACAATGTCCTGGAATTAAACAAATTTTATCATTAATTTTAAGAATATTATTTGGATCAGCTATTATTCCATGCTCATCAGAACATTTTATATATTCCAACTGAGAATTTATTGTTTTTGGCAAGCCACTGTCAATTGCTATTGATTTTAAACCGGCATCTACAACAGCATGATTTTGTAATGCTTTTGACATTACACCAGTAAAAACGAATAGCGAATTTTCAAAATTATTAAAGTTATTTAATTTTCTGTCATGTTTTAAGGATGAATAATGGGCATCCATAAAAGCATATGAACCAACTTGTATTTCATCATATACTTCTTCAGATACTTCTAAATCAAAACAACCTGTACCTACACCCGTAATAAAAGGTGAATGTTTTGCAAACTCAGCTTTTAATTCTTTAATATTGTTACAAGTTTTTTTGACCTCTTTTTTTCTCATTTTATAATCTTGAATGTGCTGAATAGAACCATTATAAGCTTGAAAACCAACAAATTTTAAGTTATCCATTTCTGTAATCATTATTATGAGTTCATTTATTTTATCAAATGATTTAATTCCACATCTATTTGCACCGCAATCATATTCAATATAAATATCAATTAAAGAATTATTTCTTTCTGCGGCTTTCTGAATATTAGTTAAATTTTCATTATTATCTACACAACAACCTATCCTTAATTCTTTAGAAGTTATTTTAGCTAGTCTTTCTAATTTAAAGGAATCAGTTATTTGATTGGTTATTAAAATATCTTTTATTCCAGCTTTAACAAATATCTCTGCTTCACTAACTTTTTGGCAACATATTCCATGTGCTCCACCTTTATTAATTTGGTATTTAGCAACATCGATTGATTTATGCATTTTGGCATGAGGTCTCAATTTTACATTATTATTGAGAACAAATTCTCTCATTTTGTTTATATTATTTTCAAATATCTTGAAATCAATAATCAAAGATGGAGTTTGAATCTCAGTAATATCCATTCCAACTTTGGCAGGAATATTAAACCCTACCTCAAAAGCTTCTAAATTCATAAAAAAACCTTTATTAAATATTTGTAAATTTAGTATAGTTTAATTCTTAACTTTATGTATATTATATTATTTTAACAAATTTTGGATTTAAAATGAAATTTTTACACACCATGATTAGAGTTACTAATATTGAAGAATCTATTGACTTTTATTGCAATAAGCTTGGTCTTGTTGAAATTAGAAGAAAAGAAGTTCCAGAAGGAAGATTTACACTTATTTTTCTAGCCGCACCAGAAGACGAAGACAATGCAATAAAAACCAGATCACCTGAAATAGAATTAACCTATAATTGGGATCCAGAAAAGTATGGAAGCGGTAGAAATTTTGGTCATCTTGCTCTTTCTGTTAAAAATATCTATGAAACATGCCAGAAATTAATTGATGCTGGAGTAACTATCAATAGACCTCCTAGAGAAGGAAGAATGGCATTTATAAAATCGCCAGATAATATTTCAATAGAATTACTTCAGCAAGGTGATAACCTTGAAGTAAAAGAGCCTTGGTCAAGCATGAAAAATATTGGTTCGTGGTAATTTTTATAATTGTTGAATTTAATACTTTTAATTTTTAAAGTTGATTTTAAAAAAAAAGCATATATGTGAGTTTTATTATGTTTAAATATATAATTTTATTTTGTGTTTTGTTAATTTTATCTAATTGTAATCAGCATTCAAATATCACTCAGCATGATTTAAATAATAGTAGTAGTTTTACTTATCAAGAAAAACCATTTGAGCTAAAGTGGAAGATTGAAAAAAATTCTATTACAAACATTCCTTTAGAAGTTCGCAAAATAATTAAAAATGTATGCAATAACCATAATAGTTTTGTTTTAATTAAAATAAAAACTTTTGAAGATGACACGGCATTAGGTACATTTGATTGCAGAGTTTAATTAAGTTTTTAAATCCTCTAACTCATCTATAAACTCTTTAACATTTTCAATTTTTTCTTCTCTGCTTTTCAATTGTTTTACCATAAAAAGTTTTTGATCTGGTCTAACTTTTATTTGTCCAGATGATTTGCTAATCCAATCTAATAGCTTGTCTGTATTTTTGAAAAAATTATTTTTAAATCCCAATAAAATACCTTTAGGTCCTGCATCTATAAAACTAATATTATTTTTTAAACACTTATGTTTAATTATTAATGTTTGAAGCAAATTATTAACTTCTACGGGAGGAACTCCAAACCTATCAAATAATTCTTCATTAAACTCATTTATCTCATCACTGCTTCTTAAGTCTCCTGCTTTTCTGTAGAGTGCCATTCTAGTTGATAGATCATATACATAAGTATCTGGGATTAGCACTGCTAAACCTAATGAAATTGAAGGAGACCAAACTTCTTCTAATGTTGCTTCTTTATTTTTATAAGAGTAAACAGCATCCCTAAGCATATCTTGATACAACTCAACTCCAACCTCTTTAATTTGACCTGACTGTTCATCACCAAGTAAATTTCCAGCTCCTCTTATATCCATGTCGTAGCTAGCAAGTGAAAAACCAGCTCCTAGATTATCAAGGGTTTTAATTACATCTAGTCTTTGTTGAGAGTTTTTATTTAAAACTTTACCTGCCTCGACTGTGAAATAGGCATATGCTCTTTTTTTCCCTCGTCCAATACGTCCTCTTAATTGGTAAAGTTGAGAAAGTCCAAACATGTCAGATTTATAAATTATCATTGTATTTGCGTTGGGAATATCTATTCCTGATTCAATAATATTAGTAGAAATTAATATATCTGATTTACCATCTGAAAATGAATTAATTGAAGAATCTAATTCATCAATCTTCATTTGACCATGAGCAACTTTTATCGATAGATTAGGTGCCATTTTTTTTACTTTTTCATACAAACCATCTATATCTTTTATCCTTGGGCAAACAATAAAAGATTGCCCTCCTCTATTTTTTTCACGGTTTAAAGCGTCTAATAAAACAACTTTATCCCATTCAAAAACAAAAGTACGAATTGATAACCTATCAACAGGTGGGGTGCTAATTAAACTCAATTGTTTTAGTCCAGATAAAGATAATTGAAGCGTTCTAGGAATTGGTGTTGCGGTCAGAGTTAAAACATGAATATTGCCTTGTAATTCTTTTATTTTTTCTTTTTGAGCAACTCCAAAGTGTTGCTCCTCATCAACAATTAATAGTCCTAAATTGTTAAAATCAATATCATTTGAAAGTAAAGCATGTGTTCCAACAACAATATTTATATCTCCAGATTTAAGATTATTTTTAATAATCTTTCTTTTGCTTGGCACAGTCATTCTGGATAATGAAGAAACTTTTAGTGATGAATTTTTAAACCTTTCATAAAAACTTTTATAATGTTGTTTTACTAAAATTGTAGTTGGGGCTACTAATGCAACTTGATAACCAGCATTTGCCACAATAAAAGAAGCTCTTAATGCTACTTCAGTTTTTCCAAAACCAACATCGCCACAAATCAGCCTATCCATGAGTTTTCCTGATTCAAGGTCAGATATTACATCTTTGATTGCAGAATCTTGGTCATCAGTAAGTTGAAAAGGAAAATCATTAGAAAATTTATCGTAATCATCTGTAATTGATAATTTTTCTGTATTAATGATTTCTCTTTGCGCAGCAACTCTAATTAATTTTTCAGCCATATCTTTAATTCTTTTTTTGACATTTGCTTTTCTATTCTGCCAATTGGATGCACCCAACTTGTCTAAGTTTCTAATAATACCTGAATCACCTACACGGCTTAATAAATTCATATTCTCTACAGGAAGAAATAACTTATCACCATCTTGATATAATAATTTCAAACAATCATGATCTATTCCATTTGTTGATATTTTCAATAATCCATCATACAAACCAATCCCATGATCAATGTGAGCTACAAAGTCACCAACATTTATTGAGTTTACATCTTTAAGAAAATTTTCAGTTTTTCTTCTCCATGATTTTCTTTTATTTTCTGGAAAACCAAAATGTCTCTCGTGAATATAATGATATGATTATTTAATTTAAAACTCTCTAGGTATGGAGAATATGAAAAATTAAAATTTGACAAATTTTCACCGTTAACAAGCTTTTTTATATCAATTAATTCAAATATAATTTTACTTTTATTTAAATCTTCTTCAAAAAAACTAACTAAATTATTTATTTTAGTTTCATCTTCTGTAATAATTGTAATTATTTTGTTATTATTAAACTCATTTATACAAAATTGAACAAAGTTATTGATTTTATTAATTTTTTCTGAGTTAATAATATTAGGAATTATTAAAGGTTTAGAAGAAAGATTTATTTCATTTTGATTAGTGCTGCTAGGTTTGTCATATTCATTTAATTTAATAACATTAAATTTTTTAATATTATTTAAAATATTAATTTTTGAAATGTATAATTCTTTAATCTCAAAAGCATTATAATCAGTGTTTTCATCTTTTCTTTCGTTACCAAAATTATTTATTTCTAACTCTCGTTCTTGAATTAGATTTTCAAAATTTTTTGTAAGCAAACATATAATTCCTTGCCCAAGTGGCAAATAATCAAAAATTGAATTTAATGGTTTTTCATGAAATAAAGGTAAAAAATGTTCTATTCCGTTAAATTTCATACCAGCAGATATGTTTTCATAAAATAAACTTTTTATACTGGCAGCACCGTTCTTATTCCTAAATCTTTTTCTGAAATTCTCTATGTTTTTTTCATTCAATATAAATTCATTTGATGTATAAATATTAAAATCATTTATTTTATCCTTAGATCTTTGTGTAAGAGGATCCATTGTTTTGATTGTTTCAATATTATCACCTATAAAGTCAATTCTAAATGCACTTTGGTTACCAACAGGAAAAACGTCTAATATACTTCCTCGTATACTAAATTCACCAAACTCTCTTACAGTTTGTACCCTTTTATATCCTGAGTTATTTAAGAACTCGATAATAAATTGAAATTTATAATCTGAAGATAAATTTAAATTTATAAAATGTTTTAAAAAAAATTCTTTAGGCGCTGTCTTGGTAAATAATCCATTAATAGTAGTTAAAATAACGTTTTTGCTTTTATTTTTATTGTTTTTAAAAAAACAAAGATCTGTAAATGATTGTACACGCTCTCCAATTAAATTGAGATTTGGTGATGAGATATCATAAGGCAAACAATCCCATGCTGGGATTTTGTATATGTTTATTTCTTTGAAATTTGAATATAAAAAATTATAAACATTCGAGAGTTCTAAATCATTTTGTGCTACGTAAAATATATTTTGATTTTGAGATAAAGAAGAAATTAAGAAAGGTATTAAGCTATCTCTGATACCATTAATTTCTCTAATTTTATTTAAATCTTTATTAAAATTAAACAATTTAATGACCTTTAAATTCTTTTATAAGGTCTATTAGATAGTTTTCTTTAGAAGATTTTGATTTTTCAATATCTATAGATAAACGCCAAATTCTAGGATCTCCTGAATTAAGAAGCGCTTGATATGCTAATAAGTTTTCATCATCGAGATTTTTTAAATGATTTTCTGCAAAATTACCTAACAAAATATCTGTTTCACGAGTGCCAGTATATTTAGATCTATAAATTAATTTTTTTATAAAAACATTTCTATTATTCAATTTTTTCTCGTTTTATTGATATTTTTTGTTATTGTTTATTATAAATAAAGGTTTTTGATTTCTTGTCTAATGTAATTATTAAAAGACCAAAAGAGATTTTTGAATTATTCTCATCACTTGGAAATTTAAGTGGTGTTGGTGAAAAAAAATTAAACCTTTTTGAAAAAAAAATTGGTCCATATTTAATAAATCTTTTATTTTATTTACCTCACAAGTCTATTGATAGATTCCAAAATATATCTTTAAAAGAAGTAAATCATGGTGACATATTAACTTGTGAAGTAGAGGTTGTGGAAATAAATATTCCTCCCTTCAATTTTAGAAAAAAAAATAATATGTCTAGGATAATAACCTTTGGCCTCAATAAAGAAAAAAATGTTAGGTTAGATATTGTTTATTTTGGGCAAAATACACAATATCTAAAAAATATTTACAAAGTTGGAAATAGAGTTTTTATAAGTGGAAAATTTGAAAACTTTAATGGGATTGGTCAGATTGCTCACCCTGACTATGTTGTAAAAGAAACTGAGAAAAAATTAATACCATTGTTTCAACCAATTTACCCTTTGTTTTTTGGAATAAACCAAAAATTTATATCCAAAGTTATCAATCAAGGTATTAAGAAAATTCCAATAATTCCTGAATGGTTAAGTAAAGATATACTAATAAAATACAAATTTCCAAATTGGCATACTTGTATATCTAGAATACATAATCCAGAAAACAATGATGACTTAAACTTAAATAGCATTTTTAGAAAACGACTTGCTCTAGATGAATTAATAGCAAATCAGATTTCTATGTTACTAATAAAAAATAAAATTTCTAAAATTAAAGAAATTAAAGAAATTTATAGTAACTCAGAATTAATTGAAAATTTTTATTCGAATTTACCATTTGAGTTAACTCGTAATCAAATAAAAGTTATAAATGAAATAAAAGAGGACATTCATAACAATAAAACTATGGTTAGAATGCTTCAGGGTGATGTTGGATCTGGTAAAACAATTGTTGCTGTAATTTCTATGCTCAACGCAATATTAGACGGATCTCAAGCAGTATTGATGGTTCCAACGGAAATTCTTGCAATCCAACATTTTAATACAATTAAAGACTTACTTATACCACTAAAAATTGAACCAACTCTTCTATTAGGAGAAAGTAGATCTGTTTATGATAACAAAACTAGATCTAATGTAATTAAACAAATAGAAAATGGTGAAATTAAAATTATAATTGGAACTCACGCATTAATTTCAAAAAAATTAATTTATAACAACCTATCTTTAGCTGTTATTGACGAGCAGCATAGGTTTGGAGTTAAACAAAGAGTTGCTATAACAGAAAAAGGTAATAACGTTAATGTACTGGTTATGACAGCAACGCCTATACCTAGATCTCTCGCACTGACTGCTTATGGTGATATGGACATTTCTGTTTTAAGTGAAAAACCGATTGGTAGAAAATCAATTAATACATATGTTTTGTCACAAACTAAAATAGCCGAAGTGTTATCTTCTATTGAAAGAGCAATTAATGCTG
The DNA here is from genome assembly GCA_902593735.1 of uncultured SAR116 cluster alpha proteobacterium. Classification (GTDB taxonomy): domain Bacteria; phylum Pseudomonadota; class Alphaproteobacteria; order Puniceispirillales; family Marisalimonadaceae; genus Marisalimonas. The sequence goes on along the minus strand of CACJJL010000011.1, from coordinate 51,559 downwards.
GAGCATTAGTATATTGGGTTTGCCCTCTAATTGAAGATTCTGAGAATTCAGATCTAATTGCTGTTAACGAAAGATATAATTTTTTAAAAAATAATTTTAAAAACATTAATGTTTCATTGATTCATGGAAAACAAAATCAGATTGAAAGAGAAACATCAATGAATGAGTTTAAATCTGGTGAAAGTAAAATTCTAGTTGCAACTACGGTAATTGAAGTTGGAGTAGATGTTCCTGAAGCTACTATAATGGTAATTGAATGTGCAGAAAGATTTGGGTTAGCTCAAATACATCAATTGAGAGGAAGAGTCGGAAGAAGTAATAAAGAATCCTCGTGCATATTGTTATATAATTCTAATTTAAGCTCAATTGCTCATTCTAGGTTAAAAATCTTAAAAGAAAATGATGACGGATTTAAAATTTCTGAACATGATTTAGAATTACGTGGACCAGGAGAAATTCTTGGAAGCAAACAATCTGGCAATCTTGATTTTAAGTTTGTAGATTTGCATATCCACAACCAAATGATTCCCGTTGCAAGAGAGGAAGCGAAGAAAATGCTGGAAAATGAAGACGATAAAGAAAAAATTAATGTTCTTTTGTCTATTTTCGAAAATAATGACGCTATCAGATTATTAAAAGGTGGTTAATCATTACTTAATCTTATTAGTTTTCATTTTTGGAGTAACTATACCTCCAGAAATTACCATTTTTACAGCATCTTCAACTTTCATTTTCATATATATTAAATCCTTTTTGGGAACAAATAAAAGAAATCCACTTGTAGGGTTAGGAGTGGTAGGTATAAAAAACATTGATTAAGGTTTCATCGTTTAAGGTCTGAACTTCTCCTTTTGTCTCTCCTGTAACAAACCCAATAACCCAAATTTTTTTCCTTGGATATTCAACTAAAACAACCTCTCTAAAACTATCAGAGTTAGTAGACATGACTGTTTCCATAATTTGCTTAATTGCACCGTATATACTTCTAACAACTGGCATTTTATCAAGCACTCTTTCCCCAGCTTTAAGTAAAGTTCTGCCAATAAATCCAGGAGTTATTGCTCCAATAAAAGTAATTACCACAATACTTATGATCAATCCTATTCCAGGTATTTGGTGTGGTAACTGTTTAGTGAAATCCAAACTATCAGGCAATAAACCTGCAACTTGAGAGTCTATAAAAGTAATTATGATCCAAGTAACGTAGATTGTAATCAAAATAGGAGATGTGACTAATATACCTGCAAGAAAATATCTTCTAAATCTCGCAAACAAACCAATTTTTTCTTCAGACAATTTAAACTCCTGATGGTATAAATATTATAGATTATATAAATAAATACTCAAAACTAATATGAAAAGTTTAAAAATGAAAAAATTATCTGATGAAAAATTAAGTGAGTTAAACAAGCTAGAATCTATTTCAAAAATAAAAAAAGTGATTAAAATATTAAGAGATCCAACAGATGGTTGTCCTTGGGACCAAAAACAAGATTACAATTCATTAGCTCCCTATTCTATTGAAGAAGCTTACGAACTTGTAGATGCCATAGAAAACAATGATATTGAAGAGATAAAAAAAGAGTTAGGAGATTTATTATTACAAGTTATTTTAATTTCACAAGTGGCCGATGATAAAGGAGATTTTGATTTCGATGATGTAGCTAATGAGATATCTAATAAAATAATTAGAAGACATCCACAAATATTTGATAAAAATTATAATGAAAATGATCTACCTCATGAATCATGGGAAAAAATTAAAAAATTAGAAAAAAACAAAAGAACAAAAACGAAAAATACATTAGACCAAATTGAAAAAAATATTCCAACGTTACTAAGATCTCTTAAAATTCAAAAAAAAGCTGCATCATTTAATTTTGATTGGGAAAATGAAACTCAAGTTTTGAATAAAATTGATGAAGAAATTCATGAATTAAAAGATGCAATCAAGGTGAATAACAAAAAAATGATTGAAGAGGAATTAGGAGATCTTTTTTTTACTATTATTAATCTATCACGACGATTAAATTTAGATCCAGAGCAAACTATAAGAAAAGCTAATAAAAAATTTACAACCAGATTTAATGAGATGGAAAACTTTATTGAAGACAACAAACTAAAATGGCATAATTTAACAAAACATGATTTTAAAAATCTTTGGAATAAAATAAAAAATAATCAAAGAGGAATTAATGAATAATTACATACCTAAAACTATTCTTATTACGGGTGCCACTTCAGGCTTTGGTAAAGCAACGGCTAAGCTATTTAATGAAAAAGGTTGGCAAACAATAATTACAGGTCGAAGAGCTGATCGTTTAGAGGAACTTGCATTGGAATTAGGTGAGAAATCATTACCACTTGCTTTTGATATAAGTGACAGGCGTGCAGTTAAATCAGCTATACAAAATATATCACCAAATTTTAATAATATATCTGTATTGTGTAACAATGCAGGTTTAGCTCTTGGATTAGAAGGCGCTGATAATGCAAATCTTGATGACTGGGATCAAATGATTGATACTAATATAAAAGGATTAGTATATGCTACTCGAGCTATTTTACCATTGATGGTTGAAAACGGAGAAGGTCATATAATTAATCTAGGATCAGTCGCTGGCTCATATCCTTATCCTGGGGGAAATGTTTATGGGGGAACCAAAGCGTTCGTAAGTCAATTTTCTTTAAATTTAAGAGCTGATTTAGTTGGCAAAGGTATTAATGTAACATCAGTAGAGCCGGGTTTAGCAGAAACGGAGTTTTCTATTGTTAGGTTTAAAGGTGATAAAGAAAAAGCATCTAAAGTTTATAAAGACACAAGATCAATAAAAGCAGAAGATATTGCAGAAACAATTTATTGGGTGGCTACAAGACCTAAAAATATAAATGTTAATAAAATTGAAATTATGGCTGGAGACCAAGCTTTTAACCCATTTAATATTGTGAAAAATGGCTAATTCTTATATGTCCTGTAAGGGTTATCAGATGGAATGATTAAATCTCTAATATTATTCCAAATTTGAACATTACTGGCAGCTAGGATTGATCCTTTAGATTTTATATTAAATGCACCTTTATTGATTGCCATGTAAACACAGCCACCAGCTTCTTTTGTTATTAGATTCATAGGAGAATGGTCCCAAGGAGTAACTCTGCCGTGAAAAATAAATTGAATTTCATTTTTAGCTAGCATAATAGTTTCGATACCAGCACTACCAATAAATAATCTTTCTGTATTAGTTTTTAAATTTTTAAGAATAGATTGTCTATAGTTCTCGGGAATCCCCTTAGTTCCACCAGAGCCTATTATTTTCAAGTTTTTAGCAGGTTTTATTAAAAGTTTAGTTGATATATTTTTATTTGTATCAACTATAAATGCTCCATGGTTTTTGATAGCATAAACAAATATGTTTTTTAAAGGGTAATAAATAAATGTAGCTATAGGATACATATTACTCACTAATGAAATCATAGAACAAAAATTTTCTTTTCCATTAATATAATTTTTTGTCCCATCTATTGGATCAACAACCCACAATAGAGATTTATCTAAATATTTATCATATTGATTTTCTAAAAAAGAACTTTCTTCACCTATTATTTCACTAATATCTAAAAAACCTTTTAACTGCGCTGAGATAAATTCTTCACTTTTTTTATCTGCAATACTTACATAATCGTCATTTGATGTTTTTGTACTTATATCTGCGGGTTTCAAATTCTTATAATAATGTAAAATAATGTTTTTATTAACATTAATTAATAAATTCATCATAAAGGTGATAATCTCATTTCTTGTTTTATTATTTTGAATTAAAATATCATTCATAATTATAAGATAGTATACAACTCTATTTCAGGAAAATTAGATTTGAATGCATTTAATTTATCATTAGATATCTTCGCCTTAACTTTATTGCCCACAAAATCTATGTTGCAAAAGGTTTCATTATATACATATGAATTTTTATACAACCAAGAAGAAATTTTATAAGAGTCAATAGGTATGTGAAAAAGTACTTTTGTAAATTTTTTTTCAGCCAAATTTTCAATATAATTTTTTAAATCTATTATCCCCTTAGATGTTAAAGCTGAAGTTTTAACTGAATTTTTCTTGAACTTAATTTTTATATTACTCAAATCTGAATTTAAATCACATTTGTTAAAAACATTAATTATTTTCTTTTTTAATTCTTCTTCATTAAAACCAATAGAGATTAATGTATCAAAAACTAATTTTGCCTGATTTTCTATATTAGGGTTTGATAAATCATGAACTAGTAATAAATAATCTGAAGAAAAAAGTTCTTCTAAAGAAGATTTAAAAGAATTAATTAACTCAGTAGGTAATGCTGATATAAATCCAACAGTGTCTGAGATTATAATTTTTTTATTGTCAGACATGTTCATAGAACCCATTTTTGTATCTAAAGTAGCAAATACCATATCTTTGACTAAAATATCAGAAGCTGTAAGACTATTAAATATTGTTGACTTTCCGCTATTGGTATAGCCAACCAAAGAAAGAATTAAAGAAGAAACATTTTTTCTAAGTTTTCTTTGGACGTCTCTAGTTTGTGTGACCTTTGTGAGTGATTTTTTTAATCGTTTAATTTTTGCATTAATCATTCTTTTATCTAATTCTATCTGACTCTCACCAGGACCACCTACTTTACTTAAACCACCTCTTTGCCTTTCAAGGTGTGTCCAAGATCTTACAAGTCTTGTTTTTTCAAAACTTAAATTAGCTAATTCAACTTGTAATTTACCCTCTTTAGTTTTGGCTCTTAGGCCAAAAATTTCTATAATAAGCTGTGTTCTATCAATGATTTTTTTTTGTAAAATTCGTTCTAAATTTCTTTGCTGTATAGGCGACAAAGAACAATCAAAAATTATTAAATCAATTAAGCTTAAGTCAAAATTATTTTTAATTTCATCAGCAACTTTATTATTAATTAAGGATGCTGATTTTGGAATGGTAATATTAATTATTTTTTCAAAAACAATTGATGCGTTTAGTGCTTGGGCTAAACTTCTAGTTTCTGAAGAACGTGAAATAAAGTTTTCATGATTAAAAATATTATTTTGAGAATATTTATAATTTTTAAAAATAGGCAGTATTAAAAATATGTTATATTTGATCATAAAATATTGCAAATTCAAAAATTTTGGAAATATAAATTTCTTAACTCAATTGAATTTTTGCCGATTACACCATTATTTATCTTTACATTATCTATTTTTACAATTGGCTTAACAAATGAAGATGCACTTGTTAAAAAAACTTCCTTAGCTTCCAACATTTCATCTTTTGTAAATTTTTTTTCTAATATTTTATAATTATTATTTTTAGCAAATTTAGTAATAGTTTTTCTAGTAATACCAGATAATATTTTTCCATCAATTTCACGAGTTAGAATTTCTTCATTATTATTTATAATCCAAATGTTTGAACTGGATCCCTCAGTTACATAACCTTCATGATCAATAAAAATTCCTTCATAAGCATTTTTTTTATTAGCAAAAGTTTTAGCCATAACGTTTGGTAATAATTGCGTTGTTTTGATGTCTGGTCTAGACCATCTATTATCAGATATAGTTATTGCTTTGACACCTTTGACATAATCATGAATATTATTTTTTTTCTTTGAAATAATCATTGTTAATACTGGTTTTGAGTTAAGATTGAAATAACTATGATTTCTATCAGCTACACCTCTTGAAACCTGAATATAAATACTACCAAAATTGACTCTATTTAATTTAAAAAGATTTTTTATAATTATTTTAAGTTGTTGTTGTGATAAATGAAATTTAATATCAATGGATTTTAGAGAATTGAATAATCGATTGATATGACCATCGTAATCATAGAAAACACCGTTATTAAATAATATTACTTCATAAACAGCATCACCAAAATGATATCCCCTATCATTTATATGAATTGCAGCATTTTGATTATTACAATAAATTCCATCTACATAAGATATATTTGCCATTAAAAAAAATCCAAATTTACTGAAAGTAATTCTTCTACTTTCTTCATTGATTTAACTGGTACAAACATTACTACAATATCTCCCGCATCAATAATAGTGTCACCTCTTGGAGACACAATTGTTTTATCATTTTTTAAGATTGCGCCCAATGATACATCTTTTGGCAACTTTATATCTTTGATAGGTTTACCAATGATTGAAGATGATTTCAAGGCTTCAAATGATATTACTTCGCCAAATTCTTCTATAATTGAATGAACATGTTCAATTTGTCCACTTCTTACCTCTTGTAAAATAGATGAGGCGGTAAGGTTTGGAGGACTAACTACACCCTCAAGATCTAATGAATTAAAAAGCGGAATAAAAACTGGTTGATTAATTAAGGCGACTGTATGAGAAGCACCTGATCTTTTTGATAATAAAGAAGATAAAATATTTACTTCATCATTATTAGTGGCAGCAATATAAGTTTCACCTTGACCAAGTCTAGCTTCCAAAATTATTTCTGGATCAAGTGAATCTCCTGAAATTATTGATGCATACTCTAGCATTTCAGCTGCATGACGTGCTTTTTCTTTATCTATTTCTAAAATTGTAAGATTTGTTTCTGGTGAAAGTTTATGTATTTCCTCCGCAACTCTAATTCCAATGGCTCCAGCTCCTGAAATAGTAACTTTCTCAGCTGTTGTTTCAATATGGCCAAAAGCTACGAGTGTTCTATTTATTTGCTCAGTTGGACATGCTAGGTAAACTCTGTCACCTGCTAATATTGTATCTTCTCCACCTCTTGGAACTATTAATTTAGAACCTCTTATTATAGCCATTACGTTTACTGAAAGGTCAGGAAATAAGTCAACCAAATTTCTTAATGGAGTATCTAGGATAGGACAGTCATCTTTACAAGATACACCCAACATAGTAACAAGGGACATTGCGAATTCAGCAACATCAAATGCTCCAGGTGTCCTCCATTGATTTACAATTGCTGTGGCAACTTCATCTTCTGGTGAAATTATTCTATTTACACCTACATTTTTTAGCAAATAATTTGAGTACTTAGGATCAAGATATTCTTTTGACCTAATACGAATAATCATAGTAGGCGTAGCAAAAATTGACTTGGCCACATGACAAGCTGCAATATTTATTTCGTCAGATTGTGTTACCGCTATTAACATGTCTGTATCTTTAATACCTGCGTCTTCAAGAACATTTGGATATGAAGCAAGTCCTAAAACGCCTCGTACATCATATAACTCTGTTATACGTTGTATAGCTTCAGTATTGGAATCAATAACTGTAATATCAAAACCTTCGTTTGATAAATGTTCTGTTATAGATGTGCCAACTCTTCCAGCACCACATATTATAACTTTTTGTTTCATTTATAATTTCTTAATTTAATTTATTTAATTATGTTTACTAATATTAATTTCCAGTTCTTTTAATTTTCTATGGAGAGCAGATCTGTCCATACCAATGAATGAAGATGTTTTTGCTATATTTCCTTTGAATCTTTTTAATTGTTCTTTTAAATAATCTGCTTCAAAAACTTTTCTTGCATCTTTTAAAGATAAACTTAAATGGTTAGAGAAAACTTTGTTATTGTCATCGTTATTGTAGCCTAAAATTTCTGGTGGTAAATGAGAAGGTAATACTATAAAATTTTTCTGATTACCATACATTATTATTAACCATTCTATAATGTTTTTTAATTGTCTTACATTGCCTGGCCATTCATAATTTTCTAAGATGACTAATGTTTCATTTGAAAACTTTATGATGTTACTTCCAAAATCCTTTGACAAATAATTTAAAAAATGAATTATTAAATCTTTAATATCCTCACCTCTTTTAATTAATGGAGGAACTTCAATAGGGGCTACAGACAGTCTGTAAAATAAATCTTCCCTTAATCTACCTTCTCGAACGGACAAAGATAAATTTTTATTACTTGCTGAAATTATTCGAACATCAACATAAATCTTTTTGTTTGAACCAATTTTGTAAAAAGATTGATCTTGTATTGCTTGGACTATTTTACCTTGTGTTTGGTTAGGTAAATCACAAATTTCATCAAAAAAAAGAGTTCCATGATTAGCCTGCTCAAATAACCCCACACTAGATTGATTGTTTTTTTCATCTTCATTTGTTTCATTCCAGCCAAAAAGAACTTGTTCAACTCTCTCAGGTGATAATGTAGCACATGATGCAACAATAAATGGATAGGTTTTTCTTTTAGATTTTTTGTGTATCCATTTAGCAATTAGTTCTTTCCCAGATCCAGATGGGCCTGTAATTAATACTCTACTATTAGTTAATGCAATTTTATCTAAATTTTGTTTAATATTTTTGAAAATAGCAGATTTGCCAATTAACTCTGTTCTCTTATTTTCTTTTGCTTCAAAATCCAAAACTTTTATTTTTAGACTACGATCTTGAAGTGCTTTTTCTACCAATAATAACAATCTCTCTGATTTAAATGGTTTTTCAATAAAGTCATAAGCACCGTTTTTTGCTGCTTTCATGGCTGTTTCAATATTTCCATGACCAGACATCATTATGACAGGAATTAGTGGGTCATAACTTTGGCTAAATGACAATAGATCAAGACCTGCATTTGTATTATTATTCATCCAAATGTCAGTTATCAAAAGGGTTATATTTTCTTTTTTAATTATATCAATTGCCATGTTATAATTAGTTGCAATAATTGCATTATAATCTTCATCTTTTAGAATATCAGCTACCATACTGCAAATATCAAACTCGTCGTCAACAACAAGAATTGAAATTTTATTTCTTAACATTTTTTTAACTCTTTTTTTTATTTAATAAAGGAAACTTAAAAGTTACGGAAGTACCTCTAAATTTCTTTATTTTTTTTATTAACATTATACCATTATGATCATCTATAATTTTTTTTGTAATTGCTAGTCCAAGGCCTGTATTACCTGTTTTAGTGGTATAATATGGTTCAGTTATTTTAGATATCATTGATTTTTTTATGCCTGTTCCATTGTCGTTAAATATAATAGAAACAAAATTATTATCTGACGAAAATAAAATTGTAATTAGACCATTTTTTATATTATTTAAAATAATATTTTCATAAGAATTCTTAACTATATTGTTACAAGCTTGTCTTACTTGTTTCTCATCTCCCATTATGAATGCATTTTCTTTAAAATCATCAATTATAAATCTAACATCATCATGAGTTGTAACAATTGGTTTTATGCAATCTATTACAACTTTATGAATATTTATTAATTTTAATTTTGGAGATGGCATTCTCGCAAATGAAGAAAATTCGTTAACTAAATGATGTATATCGTCAACTTGTCTTGTAATCATATTTAGAGATTGTTCAAAAAAGTTTGATTTCAATTTTATTGTCATTATTCAATTGATTAATCATGCGTTCAGCTCCTAGTCTAATTGGAGTCAAAGGATTTTTGATCTCGTGAGCTATTCTTCTTGCAACATCAGACCATGCAGCCATTTTTTGAGCAGTTATTAGACTTGTAATGTCATCAAATGTTAAAACATAACCTAAAATTAAATTATCTGATCTTTGAATAACTATCCTTGTTATTAAATTTAGAACTTTATCATTTCTTACAATTTGGATCTTATCTTCTACAACATTTTTATCAGTATTTATTAATTTATTTATAAGATTTTTAAATTCAGGAACAATATCAACTATTGATCTCCCAAAATCTTTACTAATAGAAATGTTTAAAAGTTTTGTGGCAGTTACATTAGGAAGATTTATCTTTAAATCTCTATCAAGTCCAATTACACCAGAGTATACACCTGACAATACTGACTCAGAAAATTTTCTACGTTTATCCAACTGATCATTTGCATTCTCTAAGTCAACTCTATTTGATTTTAAATCTGAAATCATTAAATTAAAAGCTTGTACTAATCTTTTAATCTCTTCTATGTTTATTTTATTTAACACTTCATTTGAAATTTTATAATCTAAATTACCACCACCTACTTCTTCTGCTCCTTTTATCAGAGAACTTATAGGTTCAAGCAATTTGTTGGCAACATTTAATCCAATTATAAGTGAAGTAAATAATAAGATTATAGTAATTAAGATAAAAATAAAAATAAAAGAAATTTTAATATCAAACTGTTTAAGCTCAATTGATTGATAGTCTGATACCGCAATTGATGTACTTTCAATTGCATTTAATACACTTTGATCAACAAATCTAGTTATTAATAGATAGGCATCGATGTATTGTGACAATTTTATAAATGCTCTTATTTTGTTTGAATTATCCTCTTTGATTATAAAAATACTTCCATTGTTTGCAGTATCATAATATTTTTGTGGTATTTCAGTATACGTATATTCAAAAACAAATTCTGAAAATGCTAAAACATTCCCAATAGAGTCAATAATCACTGCCTCAGACAAATTATGTTGACGAGTATAATTATTTAAAAATTTATTAAATTTTTTCTTATCAGATGATAAAAATTCTGAGTTAGTATTTATCAAGTTTACTAACTCTAAAATTTCTCCTCTTATAGCACTTTGATGCTCATTTAAATACTGATTAGCCACCTCAACTGATTGTGAGATAGCTGTAGAAATTTTTTTATTAAACCAACCACTTAAAGCCGTATCAAATATAAATATAGAAAAAAATGCTATAAATAAGGTAGGGCTTAGTGCAATAACTGAAAAAATTATTAAAATTTTTTTTTGTAATTCTTGACCTGCTTTTTTTAATTTTATCTTATTTAAGATATTTAAAAAATTTTTAAAAAAAATTGTAAATAAAATAATTATTAATAAAAAAGATAAAAATAATGTGAATACGAATAGATCTTTATTCTCATTAATAAGTTTAAACTGATATAATGAATTATAAATGAAAAAACAAAAACCTAACGATATTGTCACAGATAAATAGAATAGTTTTTGTTTTAAAAAATTTAAAATAAAGTGTCCCATTTTGCACTAACATAACACAATATTAAAAATAACTTAAATATTTACTTTTACGAAAAATTCTTAAACTTTTCTTTTTTTAACAACATTAATACCATACATATTTATTTTAGATCTTAAGGTATTTCTATTAAAACCTAAACACTTTGAGGCTTTAATTTGATTTCCTCTAAACAAATTTAAGGTTGTTTCAATTAAAGGTTTTTCAATCTTAGATATAAAATTAGTATGTAAATTATTTAAAGATAAATTTTCATCAAAATCCTTGAAATATTTCTTTAAATAATTTTTAAAATATAATTCAAGATTTTCTTCATATTTATTTTCTTCATCAACTCTATCTTCAGATAAAACTTCTTTTATAAGAGATAAAGAAATATCTTCAGTAGAGGAAAGCAAACATAATCTATCTATGACATTTTTTAGTTCTCTTACATTTCCTGGCCATGAATACTCTTTTAATGCATTTATTCCTTCGTAAGATATAGATCTATTTATTTGTTTGTTTGTAAAATTTGCTCTTAAAAAGGCGGAAGTTAAATCTGGTATATCTTCAAATCTATCTTTTAGTGATGGTAACTTTATTGGAACAACATTTAGTCGGTAATATAAATCTTCTCTAAATAAACCCTTTTCGACATAGTTAATAATATTTTTTTTGGTTGACACAAAAATTCTACTTTTCTTAAGAGTGGTGTTTTCAGCAAAAAGTTGAGAAAGTCCACTTTCAATAAAATTTAATAAATTTTTTTGTTGAATACTAGAAGCCTCTGTTATATCTTTTATATAAATTGAACTTCCACTTAAATCGTTAATATTTTTTATTTCACTCGAGCTAAATAAATTTATCCTTTCTATTAATCCATTAAAAGAGTAATTATCAAAAAAAGTCATATCTAAATTGATGAATAAATTATTAGTTACAGAACTAAGGTCATGAATTGATTTAGCAATTAGATTTTTCCCTGTTCCACTATCTCCAGAAATTAATACAGAAAAATTTGTATTAACTATACGAGAAATAATTTTATAAATCTCTTGCATTGCCATAGACTTACCAATAACTGGGCCAGAATCATACATATTCTTTTGTATATTATTACTATTGCTATGTTCAATTTTTGATGTATGAAATGTACTAGTCACTAAGTTTAAAAGCTCATCTAAATCAAATGGTTTTGGTAAATATTCAAAAGCACCTTTTTTTTCAGCTCTGACTGCAGTTAACAAGGTTGTCCTAGCAGACATTACAATTATTTTCAAATTTGGGTTATTTTTTTGTAATTTAGGCAAAATATCTAATGCGTCACCGTCTGGCAATCCAACATCTGTAATTAAAACATCTGCAAAATCAGATTCTACCAATCTCCACATTCCAGCAGCCGTACCACTTGACTTTACATTATAGCCTGCTCTGGTTAACGCAGTAGAAATGACTACCCTAACACTTCTGTCATCGTCTACAACAATAATATTTTTTACATTTTTAATTTCCATAAATAAAAACTCCTTTTATTTAAGATTTCCGAACAGGAAAATTGATACAAAAAACTGTAAATCCAGGATTTGAAGAAACATCTATAACCGCTCCCATTTCTTCTAAACCACTGGCAACGACTGATAAACCAAGCCCCTTTCCTTCTTTTTTGGATGATACGAAGGGATCAAAAATATTGGATATTAAATTATTTGGAATACCAATACCAAAATCAATGATTTCAATTTGAAGAGGTAATGGTGTTGGAATATCTTCTATACCAAAAGAAGTAATTTTATTAGAATTGAAACTAGTCTTAACTTTAATATTACCCTTATTTTGACTTGCTTCTGCAGCATTTTTAAGCAAGTTGATTACGATTTGTATTAATAAATTCTTATTAGCAAATAATCGAGGTAAAGATGGATCAAATTCGCTTACAAAGTTTATATCAGCACCAAAACTATTTTCTGCAACACGTATACAGTGATTTAAAATTTCATGAATATTTAAGCTTTCATATTCAAGTTTAATGTTATTATTACTTATTTGCTCCATCCTATTTAGAAGAATTTCTATACGATCACATTCAATTGAGATAAGCTGAGTTAATTCAAAAAAATTAGAATTCTCTTTTAAATCACTTTCAATTAATTGAGATGCACCTTTTATACCAGCTAAAGGATTTTTTAACTCATGCATTAACATATCAACCATTGATGAAAAAGATTTAGAAATTTTGCTATTTATTCTTTGGGATTGAAACATTTCTGATAGAGCTAATTGACTTATCTGGACGACAATTTGACTATTGTCAAAAGATAAAGGAACAATATGAGCTCTAACTTTTCTATTAGGAAAATTTACATTACTAAAGTCTAAACTTTCTTCTGTTATACCGACTTTGTTTTTTCTAACCCTGTGAATTAAATTTAATACAGGAGAATCATTTGGGATAAATTCATTAATTTTTTTCCCAATTATAATATTCGAACTAACGCCAAAAAATTCTTCACCAATTTCGTTGATATATATAACATTATTAAGTTCATTTATTAAAAAAACTGGAGTTCTTAATTCATTTAAAATATTATGTTGCATTCCATTAAAAAAATAGTCAAACGGTCAAATTAAAAATTGTTAATGTCTATAAATTATACATATATTTATATTTGTAAAAAACTATATATAAATTGCCTAATATTAGTGCAATTGTGGAGTGTATTATGATTAGCAATAATGTCGTATTAATATTACTAGCAGGGGGAAAAGGCACAAGAGTTAATAAAAAAACTACTAAGCAAATGATAAGTGTTAAAAATATAACAATTCTCGAAATGAACATTATAAAGTTTAAAAAACAAATTAGAAATATTTCAATTCAGATTGTTACTAATAATCAAGATTTCTTAAAGGTATCAAATTTGTGCAGAAAATATTCTTTACTTAATCCTATTTTGGGAGGAGATGAAAGACATAAAAGTACATATAATGGATTAAAAGCTGTCGAGCATTTTGAACCTAAATATGTATTGATCCACGATACCGCAAGACCAATTATTTCTTCAAATGTTATAAAAAAATTAATTTCCTATAGTAAAAAAGAAGTCTTTTGTGTGGTACCTGTTTTAAAAATAAATGATGCTATTAGAACAATTACGACTAATACTTTAAAAAGTACTATTGACAAAAAAAATAAAGTTTTGGTTCAAACTCCACAATTATGTAATTTTAAAATTCTTAAAAAACTACTTGAAAAAAATAAAAAAAAATTTGAGGATGAAAGCTCGGTTTTTTTAAATAATTCTCTAAAAGTTATTGCTATTGAAGGCGACCCACTAACTTTAAAAATTACATATGAAAAAGATCTAAATCTATTGGAACCACACTTGTCTCGAAATAAAAGTACATACATAACTAAGATTGGCAATGGATTTGATATACATCGATTTGATAACCGTAAAAACATAAAAAATAATTTTATAATTATAGGTGGTATAAAGATTAAAAATCCAAAACGATTAATAGGTCACTCTGATTCTGATGTTTTGCTTCATGCAATTACTGATAGTATTTTAGGTGTAGTAAATAAAGGTGATATCGGTAGTATTTTTCCACCCTCAGAAAAGAAATGGCAAAATGCTGATAGTTCTATTTTTCTTAAACATGCATCAAAATTACTTCAAAAAATACACGGAACAATTAATAATATAGATGCTATAATTGTATGTGAAACACCAAAAATTTTAGATTATTCAAAACAAATGCAGGAAAACATTGCTAAGATTTTAAAAATTAATGAACAAAAAATCAGTATTAAAGGAAAAACCTCTGAAAGCATTGGTTTTATTGGTAGACAAGAAGGAATAGTAGCTATGGTATCAACAGCTATTCAGGTAAGAGACAAACATTTTTCTGAATAATAACAATATATTATTTTATCTTATCTACAAAAAATTGATAGGTATCTATAATTAGTATATAACAATTACTTAAAAAATCATTTTAAAACTTTAATATATTTAAAAATTACAATATTAATTTGTTTTATCTCAGTATTAAATATATACTCATTTATTAGTTATGATCAGTTAATTGATAAAAAATATAAGAGCTAATTAAAATAATTAGAAGCAAATTAATTATAAGTTATATTATAGAATTTTTAGTTTGTGAGTAGCCTGAAAAATGAATCTATACTTTTTGTAATTAATAATATAATCGAGATATTTGATATTACTAAGTAAGTAGTAATAACATTATTAAAGTAAACTAAATAACTTAAGTATTTTAATTAATGTATCTATTACATTTAAGTCTCAGCTCAAAATAAAATTTTACAAATTTTTATTAAAATATTTATACATAAACTTTATGGATTAAAAATGTGGAAAAAGATAAATAGTGAAAGTAAAAAACTTTATATCAATTGTATTAAAAAAAATTTAACAATAACAACAGCAGAAAGTTGCACAGGTGGAATGATATCATCTGCAATTGTTCATATTAATGGCTCAAGTCAAATATTTAAATCTTCTGTAATTGTTTATTCTAACGATATGAAAAGTAAATTACTTAATATCCCAAAAGATTTAATTACAAAAAATGGAGCCGTTAGTGAAATAGTAGCATCCAATATGGCTAAAAACTCTTTAGAAATACTAAATGCAGATTTATCTATTGTAGTTACAGGAATTGCTGGACCTTCCGGAGGAAGTGTTGATAAACCAGTTGGGCTTGTTTGGATTGGAATTGGAACAAAAGAAAAAATTATCACAAACAAATATAAATTTGATGGAAGTAGACTTGAAATTAGACAAAAAACTACATACGAGTCTCTTAAATTAGCCAATAATGTTATTTTAAAAATCTAAGATTTAATTATACAATTCATTAGCCCTATTCTCAAAAGCTTTAACCATTTTTTTTACAGCTTCGTTAAACAATGTTTCCATCAATGTTTGTAAAAAAATAGATTTAAACTTAAAATCAACCATAAACTCTATCTCACAGCCATATGGATTTTCTTTAAACAACCAATAGTTTTGAAGATATTCAAAAGGTCCATCTTTATAATCGACAATTATTTTTTTCTTTTTTTTATCAAGAGTTATATTTGAAGAATATATTTCTTTATAAATTTTAAATCCAATTATTAAATCAGCTTCGAAAGACTTTAAAGTTGTGTTTTTAATTCTTGCGCCTAAACACCAAGGCAGAAATTCAGGATATTTTTTAACATCTGCAACTAAGTTAAATAAATTATTTGGAGTATGGTTTATTATTCTCCGTTCTTCATGCCTCATTTAGGATAACTTTTCTAATTATTTATTTGATTAATTCTAATTTTTTTTAATTTTTCAAAATCTTCGCTTGCATGAAAACTACTTCTTGTAAATGGAGAGGATGAAACTAATAAAAAGCCTTTAGATAATGCAATTTTTTTATATTTATCAAACTCATTGGGATGTACAAATCTCTCTACTTTATGATGTTTTATGGTTGGCTGTAGATATTGACCAATAGTTAAGAAATCAATATCTGCAGATCTCATATCATCCATAACCTGATAAATTTCATTTTGAGTTTCACCTAAACCAACCATTATTCCAGATTTAGTAAAAATATTTGGATCAACTTCTTTAACTTTAGCTAATAAACTTAATGAATGAAAATATCTAGCTCCAGGACGAACAGACGGGTATAATCTTGGGACAGTTTCAAGATTATGATTAAAAACATCTGGTTTTGCATCTATAACCTTTTCTAAAACTCCATTCTTTTTTAAAAAATCTGGAGTTAGAATTTCAATTGAAGTGTTTGGAGAATATTTTCTTATATCTGTTATGGTCGCAACAAAATGATCTGCTCCACCGTCATATAAATCATCTCTATCCACAGAAGTTATGACAACATGGTTTAAGTTTAGCCTTGCAACTGATTTAGCAACCCTTATTGGTTCAGACAAATCAAGTTTTTTAGGTTTTCCAGTTGCAACATTGCAGAATGAACAAGCCCTTGTACAAATATCACCCATAATCATCATTGTGGCGTGTTTTTTGGACCAACAATTGCCAATGTTTGGACAACTAGCTTCTTCACAAACCGTTGTAATATTAAGATCATCTAATAAACCTTTTGTTTCGTCAAAAATCTTACCTTGAGGAGCTTTGACTTTTAACCAAAAAGGTTTCTTGGGTGATATATTATCAGGTTTGTTAATTTTTTCTGGATGTCTTATTTTTTTTAAATCATTCATGATAAATAATATTTATTTCCATTCTATTTAGTAATGAATAGCTTGATTATAAGCATCCAAAACAGACTCATGAATACCTTCAGAAAGCGTTGGATGAGGAAAAATAGTATGCATAAGCTCATATTCTGTAGTTTCTAACTTTTTTGCAATAGAGAATCCCTGTATTAATTCTGTAACCTCCGGGCCAACCATATGAGCTCCAATTAACTCGCCAGTATCCTTATTAAAAATAGTCTTAATTAAACCTTCAGAATCACCTAAAGCAATAGCTTTACCATTACCTATGAATGGAAATTTACCAATTTTGAGATTAAGATTTTTAGATCTCGCTTCTGTTTCGGTCATTCCTATTGAGGCAACTTGAGGTCTACAGTATGTACATCCTGGGATTGATGTTTTATCTATTGGTTTTAAATTTTGATGACCTGCAATTTTTTCTACACATAAAATACCTTCATGACTGGCTTTGTGTGCCAACCAAGGGCCATCAGTTATATCACCTATAGCGTATACTCCCTTCTCATCTGTTTCTAAAAACTCATTAGTTACGATATGACCTTTATCAATTTTTACATTAAAATCTTGTAAGCCTAGTTTTTCAGTATTTGCAATTATTCCAATTGCTAAAATAAGTTTTTCCGAGCTTATTGTTTCAACCTTTTCATTGGTAATTATTTCAGCTGAAACTGAATTTTCTCTAGTTGTAACTGATTTCAATGCTGAATTAGTTCTAATCTTTATACCTCTTTTTTCAAAATTTAATTTTACAATTTTAGATATATCAATGTCTTCGTTTGGTAAAATTGAAGGTAAAGCTTCTACAATAGTTACATCAACTCCTAAATCATTATAAAAAGAGGCAAATTCAATTCCAATTGCACCAGAGCCAACTATAATAAGTGATGAAGGTAATTTTGGAGGAGTCATTGCGGTTTTATAATCCCAAATATTTACTCCGTCAGATGAAACAAAAGGTAAATTTCTAGATCTAGCACCAGCAGCAAGGATAACATTCTTAGTAGTTTTTTCAATATTATTATTATCCTTAGTTTTTATTCTTATTTTCTTAATATTTGATGTGTCTTTAGCCAAACTGCCAAAACCTTCAAAAACTTGTACATTATTTTTTTTCAAAAGATGACTAATGCCAGATGACAATTGCGATGCAACTTTTCTAGACCTTTTAGTTATATTATTTATATCCATTTTTATGCCAGATACTTTAAATCCAAATTCATCAACATTATTTAACAAATGTCTAATCTCACTAGCTCTCAATAGAGCTTTAGTAGGAATACATCCCCAATTTAAACAAATTCCACCTAAATGTTTATCTTCAACTAATGCAACTGTCATACCTAATTGAGATGCTCTAATTGCAGCTACATATCCACCAGGACCTCCTCCTATAACTATAAGATCATAATCTACGTCTGTCATATCTTTTTCCTACAATAGCATTAATGAGGGGTTTTCAATTAAATTTTTAAATTCTGATAAAAATTCTGCACCAACGGCGCCATCCACAACTCTATGATCACAAGATAAAGTTACAGTCATAATAGTTGCGATTGAAATTTCATTGTCAATTACTATTGGTCTTTGTTCTCCTGACCCAACAGCAAGTATGCAACCTTGAGGTGGGTTAATTACTGCTGAAAATTCCTTAATACCATACATTCCAAGATTAGAAATTGAAAAAGAACCACCTAAGTATTCTTGAGGCTGTAGTTTACCCTCCTTAGCTTTGTTAGCTAAATCTTTCATATCAAATGAAATTTCTAATAAACCTTTTGACTGAACATTTTTTACAATAGGTGTAATTAATCCACCCTCAATAGCCACAGCAACAGATATGTCAGTATTGTTAAAATATTTTGTATTCTCATTTTCCCAGCTGGCATTAGCCTTAGGTACTTTTAAGAGTGCAGCACTAGAAGCTTTAATAATCATATCATTTACAGAAATTTTATATTCATCATTAGATTTAGAATTTATTGCTTTTCTTACTTTTAAAAGTTCGTCTATATTACAATCTAAAGATAGATAAAAATGAGGAGCTTCATTTTTAGATTTAACTAATCTTTCTGCAATAGTTTTTCTCATCGCACTATTTTTTACAATTTCAAAATTATTACTTTCTAGATTGTTTAAGCTTGAATATTCAATTTTATTTACATCAAAATTATCTACATCAATTTTTAGAATTCTACCATGAGGGCCTGAACCTTTAATTGAACTTAATGGTATATCTCTTTGTTTGGCAATTCTTTTTGCTAAAGGAGAAACAAAAATTCTTTCTAGTTTATCAGGTTTAAAATATGATTTTGTTGTATCCTCAGAATTTGAGTATACTATTTCATCGTTATTTTTGATATTGTTAATCTGCACAACGTTTTCTTTATTATTTTGTACTTCTTTTTGTATTTCTTTGTTATAATCTGTGGAGATTGTGTTTTCTGAAAGATTTTCACCTTCAGATAAAAGGATGGCTATGGGAGAATTAACTTTAATAGATTCTTGACCTTCTGATACTAAAATCTTACCAATAATACCATCCTCGATTGCTTCAACTTCCATTGTTGCTTTATCTGTTTCAATTTCAGCAATTAGATCACCTGATATAACTTTATCACCTTCTTTTACCAACCATTTTGATAAAGTTCCTTCTTCCATTGTAGGGCTGAGAGCTGGCATTAAGATATCTACACTCATCGAATATTCCTAATCTTCATAGCACACTTGTGCAGATGCACTTACAATGTCATCAACTTGTGGTAAAGCCAATTTTTCTAAATTAGCCGCATAAGGCATTGGAACATCTTTCCCTGTCACTCTTACAACAGGAGCATCGAGCCAATCAAAAGCTTTTTCAGTGATTAAAGCTGAAATTTCCGCACCAATTCCAGAAAAAGGAAAACCTTCTTCACAAGTAACAACCCTATTTGTTTTTTTGACTGATTCAATTATGGTATCAATATCTAGTGGACGTAATGTTCTAAGATTAATAACTTCTGCGTTAATGTTTTTATTTTTAAGAATTTCTGCAGCTTCTAAGGATTTTCCAACCATTATGGAAAAAGCAATTATTGTTACATCATTCCCTTCTTTTTCGATATTTGCCCTACCAATAGGTAAAGTAAAATTGTCATCATCTGGACAGCTAAAACTTTGACCATACATTACTTCATTTTCTAGAAAAATTACTGGATCAGGATCCCTAATTGCTGACTTAAGAAGACCTTTAGCATCTTTACTTGACCATGGAGAAACAACTTTTAAACCAGGACAATGTGCATACCAGCTTGCATAACATTGACTATGTTGTGCTGCAACTCTAGATGCCGCTCCATTAGGGCCTCTAAAAACTATTGGACAACCCATTTGACCACCAGACATATAAAGTGTTTTAGCTGCTGAATTTATTATTTGATCCATTGCTTGCATAGCAAAGTTAAACGTCATAAATTCAACAATAGGTTTTAAATTTCCAAAGGCAGCCCCTATACCTATCCCAGCGAAACCATGTTCTGTAATTGGGGTGTCATATACTCGTTTACCTCCAAATTCATCTAGTAAACCCTGAGTTACTTTATATGCACCTTGGTATTCAGCAACTTCTTCTCCCATTACAAACACACTTTTGTCAGCTCTCATTTCTTCAGCCATAGCATTTCTTAATGCTTCCCTTACTGTAATTAAACTAGAATCAGCTTCAATTGAGATTGATTTTTCATTTATAGGTTTGGATGTAACATTTTCTTTTTCTAAATACGGTTTATCAGCAATATTTTTAATAGTGGCATGAGGTAATTCATTACTATCAATTAACAAAGCAATGGGTGTGTTGACTTTCACTCCTTCAGTGCCCTCTGTAACTAATATTTGTCCAATTTTGCCGTCATCAACTGCTTCAACTTCCATAGTAGCTTTATCAGTTTCTATTTCAGCAATTAAATCACCAGATGAAATAGAATCTCCTTCATTTACAAGCCATTTTGATAAGGTGCCCTCTTCCATAGTGGGACTAAGGGCTGGCATTAATATTTCAATTGTCATTAAAACACCATTAATTAATAGTTACATTTGTAAATAATTCATCCTCAGATGGCTCAGGTGAAACTTGAGCGAATTTCGCTGCTTCAGCAACAACTGATTTAATATCTGTATCAATATCTTTAAGAGTTTTATCTTCAACACCCATCTTATTTAAAAGAGATTTTATATTTTCTATTGGATCAGATGTTTTTCTAATTTTGTCAACTTCGTCTCTGGTCCTATATTTGGCAGGGTCAGACATTGAATGTCCTCTATATCTATATGTTTTCATTTCTAAAATATATGGACCTTGCCCTGATCTACAATATTCAATCGCTCTCACAGCAGCTTCTCTAACAGCTAGAATATCCATTCCATCAATAATCTCAGACATAATACCATAAGGTTTACCTCTATCAGATAAATTTTCTCCTGCTGAAGATCTATTTACAGACGTTCCCATACCATACTTATTATTTTCAATTACAAAAACTACTGGGAGCTTCCAAAGCGAGGCAATATTGTAAGACTCATAAACTTGACCTTGATTTGCTGCACCATCTCCAAAATAAGTAATCGAAACATTTTTATTTCCATTATATTTGTGTGAAAAAGCTAAACCTGCACCTATTGGTACTTGAGCGGCTACAATACCATGCCCACCAAAAAAACCCTTTTCACGGCTAAACATATGCATGGAACCTCCCTTGCCTTTTGAATAACCATCTTTTCTGCCCGTGAGCTCTGCCATTACTCCTTTAGGGTCCATGTCGCATGCTAACATATGACCATGATCCCTATAAGATGTGACAATACTATCACCATCAATTTGAGCAGATTGAATGCCAACAACTACAGCTTCCTGCCCAATGTACAAATGACAGAAACCTCCAATTTGCCCCATTCCGTATAATTGACCAGCTTTTTCTTCAAATCTTCTAATAAGAAGCATTTTTTTATACATTTCTTGTAATAAATTTAAATCATAGTTCATTTTGGGTTCGGTTAATATTTTTTTAGCTATATTTTTCTTCATTTTATTCCTATGAATTTAAAGTAAATAACATCTTATTTTTAACAAAGAATTAAATTTATTTCTAATACTAATTTAATCTAATTTTTTATTTCTAAAACAATCTGGTCTGATTGTATTAATCCCAGTGTCTTGTGCGAGATTTCTGTAATATAGTCAAAATCAAGGTTATTATCTCTCAGAAGATCAATTTCTGATATAATTTTTTCCTTATCAAGAATTAATTCATTATATTCTTTTTTATAAGCAGAAATTTGAGAATTTAATAAAAATATTTTCCAAATTGATCTGTCGCTAAAAAATATGTGTGAAGTAAAAAAGACAAAAATAAGAAAACTTAATATTGTAAAAGAATTTAAAACAAAGTTTTTTCTGATAAAAAAGTTATGCATTTTAAATCCTATTAGTTATTTCTATAAAAATAATTTTTACCATAATAACAAGCGTTGTCCCCTAAAGCTTCTTCAATTCTAAGAAGTTGATTATACTTAGCTGTTCTATCACTTCTAGACAATGAGCCTGTTTTAATTTGACCAGCATTAAGTGCAACTGAGAGATCACTTATAAAAACATCCTCTGTTTCCCCTGATCTATGAGAAATTATAACCCCAAAATTATAATTTTTGGCAAGTTCAATAGTTTCTAGAGTTTCTGAAACGGTTCCAATTTGATTTAATTTTATTAAAATTGCGTTACCTGACTTTTCTTTAATACCTTTAAGAAGTCGTTTTTTATTTGTAACAAATAAATCATCTCCAACAACTTGTAATTTTTTACCTAAAAACTTAGTGAGCTCCTTAAAGCCATCCCAATCATTTTCATCAAAAGGATCTTCAATTGACACAATTGGAAATTTTTTACAAATACCTTCCCAATATTTAAAAAGTTCATTAGTATTTAGTTTTTTATTTTCACCACTTAGATGATAAAAACCTTTCTTATATAATTCACTAGCAGCAGCGTCAATAGATATAAAAATTTCTTCTCCTAATTTATATCCACTTTTTTCTACAGCTCTAGAAATATAGGAAAGTGCTTCATCAAGATTACTAATATTAGGTGCAAATCCACCTTCATCGCCAACTGCAGTTGAAAGCGAATTTTCTGACAAAATACTTTTTAAACTTTGGAAAATTTCTACACCAGCTCTAAGTGCTTCAGAAAATGTTGAAAACCCAATAGGCATTATCATACATTCTTGAAAATCTAATCCATTATTAGCGTGTGCACCACCATTAATTATATTCATCATTGGCACAGGTAAAGTATTTGCTCTAATACCACCAAGATAATGCCAAAGAGGTGAACCTTTGAAATTAGCAGAAGCTCTTGCAACAGCCATTGAAAAACCTAGCATAGCATTGGCCCCAAGACGACTTTTATTTTTTGTATTATCAAGCTCAATTAAATCATAATCTATACTTTTTTGTTCAAGTGGATTTCTTCCAGAAAAAGTGTTGAATATTTCAACATTTACATTTTCAACAGCTTTACTTACACCATACCCGTTGTATAAATTACTTTTTCTGTCTCTTAGCTCATAAGCTTCATACTTTCCTGTTGAGGCTCCTGATGGGACAGCTGCTCTACCAACACTTCCATCAGATAATCTCACATCCACTTCTAAAGTTGGATTACCTCTACTATCTAATATTTGTCTAGCTTGGACATCTTCAATATAGACCATAATAACTCCAATTTAGGATACTATACTACACTTTAATAATTTTATCTATTTCTATCAATTTAGCCAATAAAGGTTCAAGTTCAGACATTTTTAACATATTTGGGCCATCACTTGGAGCCTTATCAGGATTTTCATGAACTTCAATAAACAAACCTGAAACTCCTACTGAAACAGCAGCTCTTGATAATGTTGGAACAAACTCTCTTTGACCTCCAGATGTAAGGCCTAATCCTCCAGGTTGCTGAACAGAATGTGTTGCGTCGAAAATTATTGGGTATCCAAAACTAGACATTTGCGGAAGTGCGCGCATATCTGAAACTAATGTGTTGTAGCCAAAAGATGTACCTCTTTCAGTAAGTAAAATTTGATCATTCCCATTATTTAAAATCTTGTCTAATACATTTTTCATGTCCCAAGGGGCTAAAAATTGTCCTTTTTTTACATTTATTACCCTTTTAGTATTAGCAGCAGCAATTAATAAATCAGTTTGCCTACATAAAAAAGCAGGTATTTGAATAATATCAACAATTTCTTCAATATCTTTACATTGATGTGTTTCATGAACATCAGTCAAAATTGGCAAATTAAATGTTTTTTTTACATCAGATAAAATACTTAAACCCTTTTCCAGGCCCACCCCCCTAGAAGACTTTGTACTAGTTCTATTTGCTTTATCAAAAGATGATTTATAAACAAAATTTATATTTAATTTTTTACATATATCTTTAATCATACCTGCATGGTTAATAGCGTGTTCTTTGCTTTCAATAGAACAAGGGCCAGCAATTAAAAATAAAGGAAGTTCATTAGATACTTTAAAATTTAATATTTCAACAAAGTTTTGGGACATTTAATACAATACCAAAATATATAACATCATAATAATCTTGATTGCTTTAAACTTGCATTAATAAATGAAGAAAAAAGTGGATGTGGATCAAATGGTTTAGATTTTAATTCAGGATGAAATTGAACACCAATAAACCATGGATGTAAAGGAACTTCAAGAATTTCTGGTAAAGTATTGTCGCAAGACATTCCAGAAAAATTTAGTCCATTTTTTTTAAAATCACTTATGTATTTATTATTCACCTCATATCTATGTCTATGACGTTCTGATATTATAACCTTATTGTAAATGGATTTAACAAGACTGTTTTCAGTTAGTCTGCAATCATAAGATCCTAGCCTCATTGTTCCACCTAAATTAGATTCAATGTTTCTTTTTTCATAGCCTTTCTGTGTTTGCCATTCAGTCAATAAACCAACTAAAGGAAATTTAGTTTTTCCAAACTCTGATGAAGAAGCATCTTTTATATTGAGAACGTTTCTAGCAAATTCTATTACAGCCATTTGCATTCCAAAACAAATGCCAAAAAAAGGTAATTTATTCACTCTAGCAAAATGAATTGCATTAATTTTACCTTCAACCCCCCTCTCTCCAAAACCTCCAGGTACAATGATGCCATTTATATCTTTAAAAACACTCACTAAATCAGATTCTTCATTTTCTAATGTTTCTGAATCAATCCATTTGATAGTCACTTTAACATTGTTTGCAAGGCCACCATGATTTATTGCTTCTATTAATGATTTATATGCATCAATCATAGATGTATATTTACCTACAACACCAACATTAACAATGCCTTCAGATGACTTTTGAATTTTGTTAATTTTATACCACCTTTTTAGATTAGGTTTAATTGTTAAATCCAAGTCAAAATGTTTGCAAACTTGATAATCAAGACCCTGTTTATGATAAGCAATTGGGACTTCGTAAATAGATGAAGAATCTAAAGCCTCAATTACAGTTTCAGATTTTAAATTACAAAATAAAGCTATTTTGGATTTTTGTTCATCAGGAATAATACACTCTGTTCTGCACAATAAAATGTCAGGTTGAATTCCCATTCCTTGTAATTCCTTAACTGAGTGTTGTGTAGGTTTAGTTTTTAATTCACCAGCTACTTTGATATAAGGAAGAAGTGTGACATGCAAAAAACAAGCTTGAGATAATCCAAGTTGATTACCAAGTTGTCTTATGGCTTCAATAAATGGAAGCGACTCGATATCGCCAACTGTTCCTCCTATTTCACAAAGAACAAAATCTTGATTATCAATATCAGACAAAATATAATTTTTAATTGCATCAGTTACGTGTGGGATAACTTGTATTGTTGCACCTAAATAATCACCTCTTCTTTCTTTAGAAATTACATTAGAATATATTTTACCTGTAGTTATATTATCTGATTTTTTTGCTGGAACACCTGTAAATCTCTCATAATGACCTAAATCTAAATCAGTTTCAGCACCATCATCAGTTACATAACATTCTCCATGTTGATAAGGGCTCATTGTTCCAGGATCAACATTTAGATAGGGATCTAACTTTCTTAATTTTACGCTGTAACCTCTAGCTTGAAGAAGGGCACCAAGACTTGCAGATGCAAGCCCTTTACCTAAAGATGAAACCACACCCCCAGTAATAAAAATAAATTTTACAGATTTATTTTTCATTTAAATCCTAGATTTTTTTAATTGCCAATAGGAACAGACGGCTCATTAGTTGAATTCTTTTCTATTGATTTTTGTACTTCTGTTGCAATAGAAGGAGCATTATCAGGAGAAAGTAAAGCTAAAATGATAGAAGTTAAGAAAAAACAACCTCCTAATAATGCAGTTAACTTAGTCATAAAATTTGCAGTTCCTCTAGCTGTCATAAAACCACCTCCACCACTTCCGGAACCGCCAATACCTAATCCACCGCCTTCACTTTTTTGTAATAATACTGCGATAATAATACATAACGCTAAAATAACATGTATCACTAAAATTATTGTAATCATTTAATTCTCTATATTATTATTTTCACATAAATGTTTAACTGCTGCACTGTAAATTGCAAGAAAATCTTTAACATTTAAGCTTGCACCACCCACTAAAACTCCATCAACATCTTTAATTTTCAATATGTTACTTATATTTTTCTTATTGACAGAGCCTCCATACAAAACTTTAATATTTTTTCTTGTAATATCGAATACAATTTCTTTAATGTGCTTATGCATTTCTGAAATTTGAGAATAATTTGGAATTTTACCAGTTCCAATAGACCAAATTGGTTCATATGCAATAAATGTTTTGTCAAGATTTTCAGGTAGACAACCGATTATTTGATTTTTTATAAATTTATTTGCATTGCCTTGTTCTCGATCAATTAATTTTTCGCCGACACAAAGAATTGGGTTTAAGTCTGCTTTTATTGCTGATTGAATTTTTAATTTAATATCTTCATTAGTTTCATTATTAAAACATCTTCTTTCAGAATGTCCTAAGATTACATAAGTACATCCTATATCCTTCAGAAACAGTGGTGAAATTTCACCAGTAAATGCTCCAGATAACTCATAATGACAATTTTGTCCTCCAACTGAAATTGGTAATTTACCTATAGAGTTTAACAAAAAGTCTATATATGTTGAAGGTGGAAAAATACATGCGTTTACAGTTTTTGAAAATTCAACACTCTGCAGACTTTCAATAAAGTATGAAATTGATTTTTTACTTAAATTCATTTTCCAATTGGCAGCTATGAACATATTTAAAATTATCCTATGATAATAAATTTATTTAATTAAATAGGTATTTATAATTTTT
This sequence comes from uncultured SAR116 cluster alpha proteobacterium, assembly GCA_902593735.1. Taxonomy (GTDB): domain Bacteria; phylum Pseudomonadota; class Alphaproteobacteria; order Puniceispirillales; family Marisalimonadaceae; genus Marisalimonas. Next base: position 23,916 of record CACJJL010000011.1, on the reverse strand, counting down.
TTTAAATAGTATATTAATTTATATAATTTAACAAACAAACTGGGTAAATTAATGTTAAGAGCACTTCGTAATCAAACTCGTTCTATATTTTTTAAATGCTTTCTAGTATTATTAATATGTGGATTTGCATTGTGGGGAGTTGGGGACTTAACTGGTGGAAGTAGAGGAAAAAATATTGTAAGCGTTGAAGGTCAAGCTATATCTATTGAAGAAATTCTAAATGAAATTAATAGATCTAGATATTTGTTACCTGAAAGACCAAGCTTGCAAGACGCTATCAAAGGCGGTTTGCATAAAAATATTTTAAAAAATATTGAACGAGAAATCTTAATAAATGCAGAAGCAGATTCTCTAAATTTACATGTACCATTATCAGAAAAAACAAATGCAATAAAAAAAGAAGAAGCTTTTAAAAATACTCTAGGAAAATTTTCACAAAATAAATTTTCACAATCATTAAAAAACGTAGGCTTATCTGAGGCTAAATATATACAGATGATTAATACAGAATCTAATCTAAGACAAATATCAATGCCATTTATTTTGAATGATTATTACAATGAAAAAATTGTTAAAAAAATGATTGATTGGCAAAATGAAGTTAGAGAAATTCAATACGAAACATTTGAATTTATAAATAAAAATGAATTATCTAGGCCAACTGATAATATTCTGCAACAATTTTATAACGAAAATAAAGAATTTTACGAAATACCTATTACAAGAGACATCAATTACATAGAAATAGATCCTTCAATCTTCGAAAATGAGGTTGTTTTAAATCAAAAAGATATATATGATAAATATGAAATTGAAAAGAATAATTATGTTATTGAAGAAAAGAGAGAAATTCTTCAAATAGTCACTCAAGATAAGTCAAAAGCTGATCAATTTATTCGTTTAGAGAAATCTGGTAAAAATTTTAACAGACTTACAAAAAATATTTTTAATTTAAGTAAAACTGACACTAATATTGGCCTTTTAAGTAAATCTGATTTGCCAACTGAAAGTGCAGAAAAAGTCTTTGAAAGTGATTTAAATGAAACAATTGGTCCAATAAAAACTAAATTTGGTTATAGTATTTACAAAATAATTAAAATTGTTCCAAAAAAACAAATTGATTATGAAGAAGTAATAGAAGATATCAAAAATAAGTTAAGAAAAGAATTGTCAGAAGAAATTCTTTTTGAAAAACTTGATTTAATTGAAGACCAAATTGCAGAAGGAAATAATTTAGACGATATTGTAAATTCAGAAATATTAAATAATAAATTAAAAATAAAAAAAATTAGAAAAATATCTAAGCAAGGATTAATTTACTCATATGATAAAAAAACTAGCTTTCTTGAGAGAAAACCACAATTTTTAAAAAATATTTGGGATACTAATTTAAATGAAATAAGCGAAATATTTAATTCAACTGAAGATATCTACAATTTAATAGAGATAGTTAGTGAAAATAAAAATGAAAAACCAACATTTAAGCAAGTAAAATCAAAGGTTTATAATAATTGGTTAGAAAAGGAATTAATTTTTAAATCTAAGGAAAAAGCAAAGCAGCTAATTTCTAAAAATGAAAACAATCTTGCTTTTAACACTTCTATTACGAGAAGTGATAAATTTTTAGAAAAAATTAACGATCCATTTTTAATTGAAAGCATTTTTAATATAAATGATAAGGCTATTAACCTTTTAGTATCTAATAAATCAATAATAGCTTTAAGAATTAAAAAAATTAAAATTGATAATTATAAATTTGATAAAAAAATTTATGACGATTTAAATATCAATTTTTCCAAAAGCTTTTTTAATGATTTTTCAAATTCTTTTGTTATTGACTTAGCCAAAAAGCATAAGTTGAAAAGAAATTATAAGGAATTAGAAGATTATTTCCTTAAACCAGAGATTAGTAATTAATTCATATTTTTTTTTATTAAATGTGAGCCTTCTTTAATTAATGATATTGCTTCATTTAATTTCAAAATTGCTTGACTGTCCTCATTTGAATCTTTTTCTTTATGTTTTTTGTTAATATAATTTACAGCACCTTTAATCGTAAACCCCTCTTCATAAAGCAATTTTTTTATCTTAAGTAAAAATTGAATATCATCTGATGAATAATATCTTCTGCCACTACTACTTTTTTTTGGATTAATTGATAAAAATTTTTTTTCCCAAAATCTCAAAACATGAGATTGGACGCCTATAATTTTAGAAGTTTTTGAGATTGTGAAGAATGACATTTCGCTAGACATTAATTATAAATTTATAAATTGAATTTTGACTTTAAAATATTTGAAGAACTAAATGTTACAACATTACGTTCTTTAATTGGAACTTCAATTTTTGTTTTAGGATTTCTACCAATTCTAGTATTTTTGTGCCTAACTGAAAATGTGCCAAAGGATGAAATTTTTACATCTTCACCCTTTTCAAGTTCATTTAAAATAAATTCAAAAATTTCCTCTATTATAAAAGATGAATCAGATTGAGATAAGCCAACATTGTCACTTATTGATTCAATAAGATCATTTCTCGTCCATGTTTTTTTCATAGCTACATATTAATACAAATTTACTAAGTTAAAAGTTTTTTTTTACAAAAGTTGTGGTTTACCAATTCTAACGATTGAAGCTCCCCAACTTAGACCACCGCCAATTGCATTAAAACCAATTAAATTGCCATTTTTAACTTTATTAGTTCTAATCGCTTTGTGCAAAGCGAGTGGAATAGAAGCAGCAGAGGTGTTGCCATGATCTTTTACAGTTGAGATTACTTTATTGATATCAATTTTCATTTTTTCTGCAACAGCTAAAATGATTCTTTGATTTGCTTGATGCGGTATAAGCCAATCAATTTCGTCAATGTTTTTTTTCGAAAATGTTAAAACTTCCTCAAAAGAGGATGAAAGCTTATCTACGGCGTGTTTAAAAACTTCTTTACCTGTCATTTCTATGAAACCCGTGCTTTGATTACTTGAAACTCCACCATTAGTTTTTAATAAATCATAAAAATTTCCATCTGAGTGTATTACATTGGATAATATTCCCCAATCATCATATATGTTTTTATTACATTCAAATTTTTGAAGAACAATCGCTCCTGCACCATCTCCAAATAAAACTGAGGTTGACCTATCATTCCAGTCTAACAGTTTTGACATTGAATCTGCTCCAATAATTAAACAGTTATTATACAATTTTTCAGACATCATAGACTTTGCAACTGAAAGAGCAAAAATGAAACCTGCACAAACTGCTTGAACATCAAAAGAAACTGCATTTATTCCTAATTTTTTTTGAACAAGAGTAGCTGTAGAAGGGAAAGTATGATCAGGAGTAGTAGTAGCAACTATTATCAAATCGATATCATTTTTATTGATATTTGCATTTTTAATAGCAATACAAGAAGCATTGTAAGCCATATCAGAAGTAGTTTCTCCATCTGAAACAAAATATCGATTTTTAATTCCAGATCTTTTTGATATCCATTCATCTGAAGTGTCAACAAATTCAGAAAGACTTTCATTTGAACATTTGTTAATAGGCAAATAGGCGCCTACACCAGTTAGTAATATATTATAAGAAATTTTACATCCTCCTATAATGACAGGGCGATTAAAGGCTGTATTTAATTTTACTAATGTTATTTTGTAAATCAGAAATAAAATTATACCTTACCATATCTACAGCAACTCCAATTGCGTTTGCAAAACCAAATGCATCAGTGCCACCATGGCTTTTAACAGCAATACCATTTAATCCAAGAAAGACTGCTCCATTATATTTTCTTGGATCCATTTGAAGTCTAAAATTATTTATCGCTTTTTTAGCAAACAAATAACCAATTTTAGAACTTAAAGAGCTTGTCAATGCTTTTTTTAAATAAGAAGTAACTAACATAGCAGTTCCTTCAGCAGTTTTAAGAGAAACGTTTCCAATAAATCCATCGGCAATAATTACATCAGCTATACCTTGAGCAATTTTATCACCTTCAATAAATCCTGTATAATTAATTTGGTTCTTCAAACTTATTAGAATTTTTGATGCCTCTTTAATATAATCTAGACCCTTTTGTTCTTCTTCACCAATGTTAAGAAGTGAAATTGTTGGATTAGTAATGCCCATTACAATGTTTGCAAAAGCCTGTCCCATAAAAGCAAATTGAACCAGATTTTTAGCATCGCATTCAATATTTGCACCTAAATCTAACATACAACTTTCACCAGCAATAGTTGGAAAATAAGCTGCGATAGCTGGCCTGGTTATACCTTCCATTGGTCTAAGAAATAACTTGGTCATTGCCATTAAAGCACCTGTATTCCCTGCAGAAACTACAGCGTCAGCTTTTCCAGATTTAACTAGTTGAATTGCCATTGCCATTGATGAGTTTTTGCCTTTACGTACTGCAATGCTCGGTTTTTCATTAGCGTCTATAATATCACTTGTATGAATAATTTTAGAATTTTGAAGTATTCCTAAAGAATTTATTAGTGGAGCTATTTTTCTTTTATTTCCAAAAAATGAAAACACTAAATTTGGATATCTTATTTTAGATTGCGCGGCACCTTCTACAACAATTTTAGGAGCATAATCTCCACCCATAGTATCTAAAGATATATGTATTAATTTTGTCAAAATTACTCCATTTGGAAATTATATTAAAATTAAAAATTTAAAATAGTAAACTATTAACAACATCATATGATTTATGCAAATTAATAAATTAAAGTCTTATTGGTTATTAATTAATTTTGTCTAAATTTGGAAAATTTAAATCATCAGATAAAAAATATTTAATATTTTTATCTTTAAACTCAATAACACATTCTTTACAATATTCAGCTAGTTTTTCATGAGAATTATGATAATTTTTAACATTTCTATAAACATTATTAACAATATGTTTTTCCAATTTTTTGAAATCATTTATTTCAAAACAATCACAATAAACTTTTTGACGCCCCATATAAGATTTAACCATGTTTTTTATTTTAATATGTACACCAGCATCTCCCGCTCCTAATTCACGAAGACTTAAGTCTAAATCTAAAAAAATTTTATCAAATAAAATTTGTGATAATTCAATTCCTTTTGAACCTGTTCTTGACATAGAAAAAGTTAATATTATTGAAAACAAAGCTAACAAATCATACCTTCCATCTAGTGTATCAGGTACATATAATTTGGTATAAAAAACTTTACTTCTAGAAATATTTACTATTTTTTGATAAAATAAATCTATTATTTGTTTTTTTTGGTAATTACTAACTACATATGAATTAAAAAACATATCTACATTGTCCAAACAAATATTATAAAGTGCATACATACATCAAATAAAATGAATTGGAAACAAATATGTATTATTTAAATTTTTTGATAATATTATCTTTATTATTTCTTAGTTCATGTTCACAAAGTTTACAAAAAAATGGGTTGTCTAGTAAAAAGATTGAAAAATTTAATGTTGAAATTGGAAAAACATCAAAAAGAGAATTAATTATTAAATACGGACCTCCAATATTTGAAAATGTTTTCAATAAAAATATTATTTATTATTTGACACACAAAACAAGCTATAAAGCTCTTGAGAAAAGGAAGACAGACAAATTATTAGTTTTAGAAATAATACTAGATAAAAATAATGTCGTCCAAGAATATAAAAAATATACGGAAAAAGATGGAATTGATTTAGATATAGCAAAAAATCAAGATGAAAACACAATAGATTTTACACAATTTTGGAAAGACATGATAAATGCACTAAGAAGACAAAATATAGAAGATTAAAAATGTAAATATGACTTATTTTTAGGTTCAAGTTGACTATTTTTAAATTTTATATATTTCCCCTCGTACTTGTTAAAAATACCTATTTTTGTAAGTTTTATATTTATTTTAGAAGATAATTTCTTTAAATAAATTTCATGAAAAGGATTACATGAAAATAATAATTCGTAATCGTCACCACCATATAAAGCAGAATTTAAAATAGTACTTTTATTTAAGGTTGTAAAATTCGGCAATGGCAATTTATCTATATCTATTTCTATTGATAAGTTTGAATTTTTAGCTAAATGTGTTGCATCCTGTATCAAGCCATCTGAAATATCTATCATTGAATTAGCTATATTTTTAAGTGAAATACCTAAATCAACTCTTGGTTGTGGAAGTAAGTATTTTAGCTTAGCCTCTTGAAAGCATTCATACTTTGAATTAAAATTGTTTAACCCTATTTTTGATAAACCCAAAATTCCTGAAACATATAAGCAATCTCCTGTCTTAGCGCCGTCTCTGGGTATAGATTTACTTTTAGAAGTCTCACCAAAAATTGTAATTGTGATATTTATGTGTTTTAGTGAAGACGTTAAATCACCTCCAATTAACTTGATACCAAATGTTTCCTGATCGTCTTTAAGACCTTTGGCAAATTTAGGTATAAATTGACTTGCTCTAATTTTTGGTATGCTTAATGCAAGATTATAAAAAATGGGATTGGCTCCCATTGCTGCCATATCAGAAAGATTAACTCTTAGACTTTTTTTTGCTATATCTGCTGGATCCTCATGTCCAAAAAAATGAATACCCTCACACAAAGTGTCAGTACTAATAATTAAATCAAAAGATGATTTTTGATTAATTATTGCTGCGTCGTTTTTTAAATCAGAAGCAAATTTGTTAGTTAAAGGTTTAAAATATTTATCTATATAATCAAATTCGTTCATTTTAATTTTCATTTATATCTTTTGAAATATTTTCTAATATTCCATTAGCAAAATCTGGGCTTCCACCAAACACTTCAATTATACTTATATATTCATTAATTATAGTTAATTTTTTAAATTTCCTTTCAAATAGTAATTCGTATGTTGCTAATCTTAATACTGATTTCTCTGTTTCACTTAATCTTTCGATTGACCAATTTTTAGATAGCTTTTTTGAGATTATTTCATCAATTTTTAAAATATTATTACAAACACCTTTAATTATAGAATTTAAGAGATCATAATCCAAATCTTTTAAGTCTAATTCCTCTAATATTGAAGGCAAATAATTATCTATATAAGAGTTTATTAATACATCAATTTCACAATTTGAAAATGATGCACCATACAATACTTGGGTAGAACATATCCTAGAAGCTGTTTTTTTCCTTATCGAAATATGTCTTAAATTTTCCTTACATTTATGTTTCGTATCATTCATAATTGATACTATTTTTTATATTTATCAAAGATAAGCAGGCTTGTGCTGCATCTGCCCCTTTATTCAATTTTTTGGGGTCAGATCTAATAATAGCTTGATCTTTATTAAAAACAGTCAAAATTCCGTTACCAATAGGTATAGAATAATTTATAGACAAATCCATTAAAGCTCTTGCGGCTTCATTTGCAACTATTTCAAAATGATATGTTTCACCCCTTATAACACAACCTAAAGCTACAAAGCCATCAAAATTTGGTTTTTTTAGTGATTTGTCTAAAACAAATTTTATTGCAGGAGCAACTTCTAGTGCTCCTGGAACATTTAAAATTTTATAATCCACAGATTTAGATTCTAATAAATCTGACGCTCCTTTAATTAAATTACTAGTAATATCTTTGTAATATGGAGCACAAATTAATAAAACTTTTTTTTTATCAATCATAATATTAGCCTAGTTTTTTCCAGTCTTTTATACTGAGACCAAAACCTTCTAACCCAATAGCATGAGCTTTTTTGTTAGATAAAATAGTCATATTTTTAACTCCTAATTCTGACAAAATTTGAGCTCCCACCCCATATTCTCTAATATTAGTGGATTTTTTTGGGATTGACTTTAAAGATTTTGAAATTCTTTTAGATAGAGATTCAGGTGATAAATCTCTTATCAATATAATAATGCCATTCCCTTCATTGGCTATTGTTTCCATTGCAGAAGATAATTCAGAACCATTTCTTTCTGTTGATTGCTTTCCTAATACATCAGATAATAGATCAAGAGCATGAACTCTTACCAAAATTGTATCATTTGGATTTATTATACCTTTTACAAGCGCAATATGTTCTGATTGATCAATTATGTTTTTATATATAATTATTCTCCACACTCCACCAAACTTACTTTCAAGAATAGACTCAGAAACTCTTTTTAAATAAATTTCATTCTTCCTTCTGTACAATATTAAATCTGAAATTGAACCAATTTTAATTTTATGCTTTTTTGAAAAAGTAATAAGATCTGGTAATCTAGCCATTTCTCCGTTATCTTTCATTATTTCACAAATAACTCCTGAAGGATTTGCGTTAGCAAGTTTTGCTATATCCACTACTGCTTCAGTATGTCCAGCTCTAATTAGAGTTCCACCATCTTTAGAAATCAATGGGAAAACATGTCCAGGTGTTGTAATTTCATTCTCAGACACATTGGGATTAATTGCTGTTTTGATTGTTAATGATCTATCTGCCGCTGAAATACCTGTAGTAACTCCATTAGTAGCTTCAATGGAGACAGTGAATGCAGTTTCAAATCTGCCTTCATTCCTTCTTTCCATCAAAGACAAACCTAAATTTTCTGATTGAGATCTAGTTAGAGACAAACAAATAAGGCCTCTACCGTATTTTGCCATAAAGTTAATTACATGAGGAGATGCAAATTCTCCTAAAACACATAAATCTCCTTCATTTTCTCTGTTTTCATCATCAACTAATATAAAAATTTTACCTCTAGATGCATCTTTAATTACATCTTCAATACTGGACAAACCCATTTCTACTCCAAGAAAAAATTTTTTTATTTAAAATATTATATCATAGTTACTTAAATTGTATTAAGACTTTCTAAATATCTCACTAAAATGTCAATTTCAATATTTACAACAGTACCAGTTTTATAATTCTTAAAACTTGTGTGTAACCATGTAAAAGGAACAATATTAACTGTAAAGAAGTCTTTATCAACATCATTAACTGTGAGAGATACGCCATCAACTGAAACAGAACCCTTAGATGCAAAATACTTTAAAAAATCTCTTTTTATTTTAAAGGTTATTTTGTATGAACCATTTATCTTTTCAATTGAGTTAATCACAGCAGTGGTATCAACATGTCCGTAAACAAAATGTCCACCTAATTCATCACCAACTTTAAGAGACTTTTCTAAATTAATTAAAGATCCAACTTTCCAAGTTGAAAAATTTGTTTTTTCTCGTGTTTCATCGCTTACATCAAAAAATAACGTGTTATTAGAAACCTTTTTTAAGGTCAAACAAATTCCTGAACAAGATATAGAAGCACCAATGGCTATTGAATTTATATCAAAACTAATATCTCGGTCATTATCATTTATGACGTCAACCAATAATTCCCAATCATCAGGATGTGAAATCTTGCTAACTTTACCTATATGACTTACGATACCTGTGAACATGTAACATCCTTATTTGTCAAATTTCTGATTTCTAAAGTGTTATCTTCAAAAGTTTTAAGACTAGAAATTTTGTAATTTGTAAGCTCATTAATTTCTTTAAAATTTAAATTATTAACAAAAGGAAGACCATCATTGCCAATAATATTTCCTGAACGGAAGATTACTAATTCATCTACTAGATTTAAAGATAACAATAAAGTATTTATAGTAGAACCTGTTTCAATTAATAAATTATTTACACCTTTTTTAGCCAAATCGTTAAAAATAAAATCAAAAAAATCTTTATCATTCAATTTTTTATCAACTTTAATTTTTTTTACAAATTTATTTTCATTCAAATGATGTTTCATTTCCATAAAAGAATAAACAAAGATATCATTTTTATTGGATGTATCATATATATTATATCCTGAAGATATTTTTAAATATCTATCCAATATAATTTTTGTAGGGCTTCTTTTTTCTAATCCATTTAATCTACAATTCATTCTTGGATTGTCATTTAATATAGTAGAACTTGAAGTCATAATTGCATCATTTTGGGACCTTAAAAAATGTCCATAAGAACGGCTCAACTCATTAGTTATCCATTTAGATTTATTGTTTTTTAATGCAATTTTACCATCCAATGAACAAGCAATTTTAAGAGTAACAAAAGGTCTGTTGAATAAAATCCTGGAAAAGAACCCGTCATAAAGCTTAAGTGCCTCATTATTCAATAGATTTACATGAACTTTAACTTCTTTTGTTCTTAAAAAATTAATTCCTTTTTTGTTGGTTCTATGGTCGGGGTCTATACAACTAATGAAAACTTCTTTTATACCAGATTTATAAATTTGTTCAGCACAAGATAATCCATTCTTATTTTTATGAGCACACGGCTCAAGAGTTACATACATAGAAGATCCAATCAGATTTTTTTTGTCAACTACGTTGTTAATAGCTTCTTCTTCAGCATGTGGTCTGCCTGTTACACCTGTCCTTCCATACGATAATAAAATATTATTCTTTACAATTACACATCCTACCGGTGGATTTTTTCCAGTTGTACCCTTTGATCTTAAACCCTGTAAAATTGCAAAATTCATCCATTTAATGTGTTTTACTGACATTTGTTAACTATAATTTATTATTCTTTGATTTCTTGTTCTACAAATTTACCAAAATCTCTAGCTTCTCTAAAATCTTTATACACTGATGCATATCTGACATAGGCAACATTATCAATTTCAGCCAAAGCGTTCATAACTAATTCACCAATGAGTTTTGATTGAATATCATTTTCACCATAAGATTCAAGCTGTCTAACAATGCCATTAACAGCACGTTCAATTGCATCCTCTTCCGTTTGTCGTTTGCGGAGTGCCAACAGCATTGATTTTAACAGTTTATCTCTTTCAAAAGGAATCTTTTTTCCATTCCTTTTTATAACTGTTAAGTCTCTTAATTGAATTCTTTCAAAAGTTGTAAATCTTGAGCCACAGCTAGTGCATAGTCTTCTTCTTCTAATCGATCCGCCATCATCACTTGCCCTAGAGTCTTTTACTTGTGTATCATCTTTCCCACAAAAAGGGCATCTCATAATATACTCCTATAAACTAATAAATTGGGAAATTTGCGCATAAATTTTTAACTTTTTCGTAAATAATTTTTTCTTTTTCTTCATTAGATTTATTATCTTTAAAATTGTCTAAGACGTCAGCAATAAAATTACCTATTAATTCAAATTCTTTTTCTTTTAAACCTCTAGTAGTAGCTGCAGCCGAACCAAACCTAACACCTGAAGTAATTGATGGAGGTAAAGGATCAAATGGAATACCATTTTTGTTACATGTTAAACCAGCATTCTCAAGCGCCAATTCTGCATTAGCTCCTGTTATATTCTTACTGTTTAAATTTAATAAAACTATATGGTTGTCAGTGCCTCCAGAAACTATTTCATAGCCTCTTTTAATTAATGTTTTAGATAAACATTGAGCATTTAAAACAACATTTTTTGCATATGTTTTAAATTCATTTGTTAACGCTTCTCCAAAGCCTGCAGCTTTACCAGCAATAATGTGCATTAAAGGACCACCTTGAAGGCCAGGAAAAACGGCAGAATTTATTTTTTTAAAAAGGTCTTCATTATTTGTTAAGATCATTCCACCCCTTCCAGATCTGAGAGTTTTATGTGTAGTTGTCGTTACTATATCTGCATAGTCAATAGGGTTTGGATGTACACCCCCTGCAACTAAACCTGAAAAATGTGCCATATCTACTAAAAAATAAGCATTTATGCTACGAGCTATATCGTGAAACTTTTTAAAGTCAATAATTCTAGGATAAGCAGAACCTCCTGCAATGATTAGTTTTGGTTTATACTTAAAAGAAAGTTCTTCTATTTCGTCAAAATCTATAAGTGAATCTTCTTTTCTTACACCGTATTGAATAGCATTAAACCATTTTCCAGAAACATTAGGTTTAGCACCATGAGTTAAATGCCCACCAGCGGCCAAACTCATTCCAAGAATAGTATCACCTGGCTTTAATAAACTAAGAAACACTGCCTGATTTGCTTGTGCACCAGAGTGAGGTTGAACATTGACAAAATTTGAATTAAAAAGTTTTTTTGCTCTATCAATCGCCAGTTTTTCAACTTCATCAACAAATTCACATCCACCATAATATCTTTTACCAAAATATCCTTCTGCATATTTATTAGTTAAAACTGAACCTTGAGCTTGTAGAACTGATTTTGACACTATGTTTTCAGAAGCTATCAACTCAATTTGATTTTGTTGCCTATTTAGTTCTTTATTAAGAGATTTAGATAAAATAGGGTCATAATCACTAATATCTTTATTAAAAAATCCATCTTTATAAAACATATATCTATCCTTACTATCAAATTTTATATTTTATCAACTCTTAAACTATGTCTTCCAGCTTCAAAATTAGTATATAAAAACTCATTCACTATTTCTAAGGCTAATTTTTCTTCTAAAATTCTGCCGCCTAATACGAGTACATTAGCATCATTATGTTTTCTACTTTTTGAAGCCATTTCAACACTTGTACATAATGCGGCTCTCACATGTGAAAATCTATTTGCAGCCATTGAAATTCCAATTCCAGTTCCACAAAAAAGAATGCCTATAGATTTATTTTCTTTTTTTAATCTTTTGGATAAAATTTTTGCGTAATCTGGATAATCAACAGGTTCAAGAGATTTACACCCTAAATCTTCAAGATGTATATTATTGTTTATTAAAAAATTCTTGACCTTTTCTTTAAGTTCAAAACCACCATGATCTGAGGATAAGAAAATTTTACTAAACATTTAACAATACCAACAAAGAACTATTATTGAGTTTTGTACCCTAGAAAAACTTAAAGTTCAATTTCAAAATTTAATAAAAATATTTAATTTTTTATAAAATAGTAATGTTAAAGAATTTATTAAATATTTCCTTTTCAACTACCCAGTAAATAACGGAAGATGGAATAGATGATATTATAAATGAACCAAGAACTTTTATTTTCAAATTAGGTTTATCTGGTGCAGAGCTAGCTAATCCTTTTTCATGTTTCTCAGAAACATTTACCCCTATTGGAAGAGACATAAAAAACAAAATCATCCAATTTATTAAAAAAACTACAATATAAGATACTAAACTCATCTATCTAAATTAAACTCTATTGATATGAATACTTATTGTTGGTCTCTTAAAATAAATTGATTTAAATTCGCTTCTTATTAATTTTTTGATTTTTTCATAAATATCATCGTTAGAATTTATTATTGTTAAAGAATTTTCATCAATCAAATTTTCAATTTTTAAAGATATATTTACTAAAAAATTTTCCATCAATTTACTGTCAGATACTCCTACTTGAGATATCTGAGGAGGGGAAGCTAGATAACCTTCTTCATTAATAACAATTGAAACACTTACGAAGCCATTCCATAGTGAATGTCTTCTGACTGTAAATCTCTCATTATTTATAGGAACTATTTCACCAGCATCATAAACATTATTAGTAAAATTAATTCTTGAAACTACACTGGGAGAAGATCCACTTAATTTTATTACATCTCCATTTTTAGGTTTTATAATCTGTGGTACTTGACATTGACGTGCTAAATCCGCGTGTGCATTAATATGCTCTCTAGTGCCATGCACTGGAATAGAAATTTTAGGCTTAATATAAGAATACATTTCTACCAACTCATCTTTTGAAGGATGACCTGAAACATGTACATTTTTGTCATCATCAGTAATTATTTCAACACCCATCTCTAGAAATCGATTCTGAACCTTTAATATCGCATTCTCATTACCAGGTATTTTTCTACTAGAAAAAATTATTGAGTCACCTTTTTTTAGTTTAATAAATTTATCAGCACCTTTAGAAATTCTGCTTAGAGCTGAATTGGGTTCACCTTGAGATCCAGTAGAAATAATTAAAACATTATTCCTGGGAATTAAATTAAGGTTATTTGCAGTCAATAAATCAGGTAAATTATCTAAAATTCCAACCTCTTTTGCTACTTCAATTGCTCTCAAAAGCGCTCTACCAATAATTAAGACAGATCTATCAGATTTTTTAGCTATATCTAATAAAGACTTAATTCTACTTATATTTGAAGAAAAACAAGTAACAAGCACCATTCCTTTTATCTTTGGTATAATTTCCATTAACCCATCATATGCAAAATCCTCTGATGGTGTTCTCCCTTCAACTAAAGCATTGGTAGAATCACATACCATTGCCAAAATTCCATCTTTTCCTAAAGATAGAAAATGATTTATGTCGACATTTTCATTAATATTTGAAGCAGTATTTAATTTCCAATCCCCTGAATGAAATATATTTCCTATATCTGTAGAAATTAAAATTGATACTGGATCAGGAATTGAATGTGAAGTTTTTACTGCTTTTAATCTAAAGGGACCAACATTAAATTGTTCATCAATATTTAAAGTTTTTAATTTAATTTCATTATTTTTATTATTTTCTTTTAATTTTCTTTTTAAGAGAGCAATAGTAAATTGTGTACCCCAGATAGGACAATTTATCTTATCTGCAAAATATGGTATTGCACCTATGTGATCTTCATGTCCGTGAGTTAGAATAATACCTAAAAAATTATTTCCTAAAGAATCAATGAATTCATAATCTGGTAATAAAACATCAATACCTAAGTCTGTCTCATCAGGAAATGAAATGCCAAAATCCACTAATATCCATTTGCCATCATAATGATACAAATTTGCATTCATACCTATTTCTTCTGAGCCACCTACAGGCAAAAATAATAAGTCTGATTTATCCCAATTCATTATTTTATTTCTGATAATTAATTTATTTTATTATTTATATATAACGTTACCAATCCAAACAAAGTTAAATCATCTACAATTATATCAATACTTTTTAACGATTTTTTGAATAAATTACTTAATCCACCAGTTGCCACAACTTTATAATTAGAATATTTATTAACTGATTTTATTTTTTCAATTAATCCTTCAATCATTGAAACATACCCCCAGAATATACCAGACTCCATAGCGTTTATTGTATTTTTTCCAATTATAGAAGTATTCTTGTCAATCAACGGTCTTAGTGATATCTTTGGTAAATTAGCTGTAGCAAGATATAGAGCTTCTAAAGATAAATTTACCCCAGGGGCAATTATGCCACCATTGTAGCTACCATCTTTGCCAACAATATCAAAGGTTGTAGCAGTTCCAAAATCAATAATAATAGCAGGAGAAATTTTTAGTTTCTCAGCCGCATATGAGTTAACTAATCTATCAGCGCCTGCTTCTTTTGGATTCTCAATATTTACTTTTATCCCCAAATCAAGAATATTTTCATTTACAATTAATGTTGTAATATTGAGATATTTTTTAATTAAGGATTTTATATTCACAAGTGTTCCAGGAACTACTGATGCTATAGTCACTCCAGTAACATTTTTAATATCCAATTTTGATAGTTCAAACATCTTTAACAACCAAGGGTAATACAAATCAGCTGTCCTATTTGAATCGTTATTAATTCTCCAACTTACTAATTGTTTAATTTTTTTATTTGTGGTGTATAAGGCAAATACAGTATTTGTATTTCCACAATCAATAGCTAAAATCATAATTAAACTTTATTTGGGAAAAAAAAATTTTCGACAGAATAATATTCAAAATATTTATCATCAACTTTAATTTTCAAACTTCCATTTTCTCCTAAACCTACAAAAATCCCACTGACATCATTTAAATTCGAATTTAAATTAACAATGATTTTTTTATTAATATTATTTAAATTATTATTAATTTTCTCTTTAAAAAAAACAAAACCCCTATTTGTCCAAATATAATAATTTTTAAAAACTTTTTCTAATAACATATTTGCAATCTGTTTTAGAGAAAAGTAATTATTTGAATGCTCAATTAGTTTAGTCGTATACCATTTACAATCATTTTTTGGAGTTTTATTTATGTTAATACCAATCCCAGCAACAATAAAACTATCAAAAGCTTCTAATAAAACTCCAGAAATTTTTTTCCCCTCAACTAACACATCATTAGGCCATTTTATTGTAATTTTATTTCTATCTACACCTAATTTTGATAAAACTTCAAGCACTGAATATCCAACAATTAAAGATAACTGATGCCAATTTTGTCTATCATTACTTGGTCTGAAAATAGTTGATAAAAATAGATTACCATTTAATGACTCCCATTTTTTATCATTTCTTCCTCTTCCTTTTAATTGTAAATAAGACAAATATGAACTTCCTTCTGGCAATCCTTCATAAGCCTTATTGATAGCAACATCATTGGTACTAGAGCATTTTTTTAAGATATTTAAGTTAATTTTAATCATCAAAAAGTTATCTAAATTTTTTATAGTTAGTTTTTATCAGTATAAATAAATTTCAAATAAGATTTATACAATTTATTATTTTTTAGACGCATATTATTTCCTAATTTTAAAAAAATCGTGTAATTAAACATAGCTAATGCCATACCAAAATAGCATAAAATATCTTTAATTTCCTGATTTTTTTCATAAAAAATATCCTCATGATTAATGGAAAAATTTGCATTACCAACTAATACCAATTCCCATAAATATTCAGCATTCAAACCAATAAATAAATTTTTCAAAATCCAACCTAAAAAAATTATAATTATAGAAAGCAAAAAAAGGATTAACTTTTTTAAAAAAAAATCTTCATTTACCTTATTATATAAATGGATATTACAATTATTCTGACTAAAAAAAATAGAGAAGATATATTTAAATAAAACATATGATATTACAAAAGTGTACATGTAGCATATAATTAATGATAATAAATAAATTGATTCATTAATAAAATGGGATGATAAAAAAAGAAGTTTATTGGAATAAAATCCAGAAAAGTATGGTATTCCTATTAATGACAAACTACCAATTAAAGTAAATAAAAAAGTTGATGGGGCTTTAAAAAAAAGACCACCCATATTCCTAATGCTATATTCGCTATTTAAATTTGACACTATAATACCAAAACCCATACAAAGTAATACTAAAGACAAAGTTGAAGTTAGAAAATGAAACAATGCTAGGTTGTAAGATTTGACACCAATAGAAAATAATAAAACACTAAATAAACAAGAAGCATTATAAATTACGAAATCTTTAATATTTTTTGATTTTAACAATAAAAATAAAAAAATTGATGTTAAAGAAAAACCTAATAATATATTTAAATTTGAGCTTTCTGTTAAAAAGTGAGTAATAGGCACAAACCTTAAGACAAAGTATAAACCAGTGGGCAAAAATATAACATAAATAATTAAAATTAATGATGGTATACCTAAATTAGAAAAATCATAACTAGAATTTGTTACAAAAAATTGTCGACATCTTAATAAAAAAGAAAGAAATAATGAAAAAAAAATGATTTCGGAAACTCTAATATCTTTAATAAACAAAGACAAATAACTCGAATTAAGAATTTCAAAATTGTTAAATATAAAATCAAACTGAATTGACTTGGTATAAGCGTAGATGAAAAATAAACTTAAAAAAAATACTAAATCAGAAATTCTATTATATAAAAACACGTTACCATTATTATAAGTATTATTTTTTTTATTAAAAATGTTAGATAAAAAATAAGATGATAAAATTATCAAATGCCAACCAGCAAAAAATTGAATTAAATTATTTGACGATACTAATATAAAAAAACTGAATAAAGATAATGAGGTTGCACTTTGTATTTTACAATTTATTATATGACTTTTATAAAAGCTAATTGAAAAAATTACTGTTATCAAAACAATAAATATTGAAACCATCATTAATCCTGTGACAAGTAGGTCAAATCTTAATGTCCAATCTATGAAGAAATAATCAGATTTAATAAAGGGATACAAAATTATTGGCGAAGCATTATTCACATTTAATAAACTTGAAAACATGTAAGTAGTTAATATTAGACATGTAATAAGCAATAATATATTAAAACAGTATAAAATTACATTCTTTATTTTTAGTTTGAAAAACTGAAAAATAAAAAAACTAATTAATGGGAAAATAAATATTAAAATTTCCATGTTTAGCGTCATTAATCTTTTTAAGTTTAGATTATGTTACTAATATAATTAAAAAAAATAAATTTAATTATAAATGAAAATTCATTTAACCACCAAAATCGTCAAGCATAATATCTTCCCTATCAACACCAAGGTCAAGAAGCATGTTTATCACTGATTGGTTCATCATTGGAGGTCCACACATATAATATTCGCAATCTTCTGGCGCAGGATGATCCTTTAGATATTGTTCATATAAAACATTATGAATAAATCCTGTAAGTCCATCCCATTTATCCTCAGGCATTGCATCAGAAAGAGCCACATGCCAACTGAAATTAGAGTTCTCTTTAGCTAACTTATTAAAGTCTTCAACATAAAACATTTCTTTTTTAGATCTTGCGCCATACCAAAAGGTGACCTTACGTTTAGTTTTAATTCTATTAAATTGATCAAAAAGATGACTCCTCATTGGAGCCATACCTGCGCCACCTCCAATGAAAACCATTTCTTTCTCTGTTTCTCGAGCAAAAAACTCCCCAAAAGGACCAGAAATTACTACCTCATCGCCAGGTCTTAAGTTGAATATATATGAAGACATTTTTCCAGCAGGAATTCCTGTAGAACCAGGCGGGGGTGAGGCTATTCTAACATTTAGCATGACAATCCCTTTTTCATCAGGACAATTTGCCATAGAGTAAGCTCTTTCTATTGGCTCATTACTTTCAGCGTTAAAATCCCATATTTTAAATCTATCCCAATCTTCATGGTATTCTTTTGCAACATCAAAATCTTTATATGATAATGAATAACTTGGTGCCTCGATTTGAATATACCCTCCAGCTCTGAAGTTGACATCTTCTCCTTCTGGAAGTTCTAATATTAATTCTTTTATAAAAGTAGCAACATTATCATTGCTTCTGACTTTACATCTCCATTTTTTAACGCCAAAAACTTCTTCTGGAACTTCGATTTCCATATCTTGTTTTACAGCAACTTGACATGACAAACGATCCCCACAAGACGCTTCTCTTTTGTTAATATGACTCTCTTCTGTAGGTAAAATAGCTCCACCACCTGAATGAACTTTAACTCTGCACTGAGCACAAGTTCCACCTCCTCCACAAGCTGACGGAACAAAAAGTTTTTCTGCAGCAAGAGTTTGTAATAATTTACCTCCAGCTGGAACAGATACAGTTTTTTCACCATTAATGGTTATATTTACGTCTCCTGATGAAACTAATTTACTTCTAGCAAATATGATAATTGAAACTAAAGTAAGCACTATCATTGTAAAAAGAGTTATACCGAGTACAAATGTATCCATTTATTAATCCTTTAAAGTTTAACACCAGAAAAACACATAAAAGCCATTGCCATAAGCCCAGCAGTTATAAAAGTAATTCCAAGTCCTTGTAAGCCGTCAGGAATATCACTATATTTAAGTTTTTCTCTTACACCAGCCATTGTTGCAATTGCCAAAGCCCAACCAAACCCTGAAGCTATTCCATATGTTGTTGCTTCTGAAAAATTATAATCTCTTTCAACCATAAACAATGAACCTCCTAATATAGCGCAATTAACTGTTATTAATGGAAGAAATATTCCAAGTGCATTATAAAGTGGTGGAAAATATTTGTCTAATATCATCTCTAAAATTTGAACCAATGCAGCTATTACGCCTATATAAGAAATAAGACCTAAAAAAGTTAAATCAATATCTGGAAATCCTGCCCAAGCTAATGCACCTGGTTTTAGCAAATATGAAAGTATAATATTATTAGCGGGAACAGTTATTGATTGAACTATCATTACTGAAATACCTAAGCCTATTGCTGTTGATATTTTTTTAGACACAGCAATAAAAGTACACATTCCTAAAAAGAAAGATAAAGCTAGATTTTCTACAAAAATTGCTTTTACAGCTAATGAAATCAAACCTTCCATTAATGTTCCTCTAGTGTTTGTATTTTATATTCACGGGCCTCAACTTGTGACTTTTTCCATGTCCTAACACCCCAAATAATAAATCCTATAATAAAAAAGGCTGAAGGAGGAAGAAGTAACAAACCATTGGGAACATACCACCCACCATTGCTCACAGGTTCAAAAATCATTATCCCAAATAGTGAGCCAGCACCAAAAAGCTCACGAATTACTCCAACACTCATCAATAAAAGACTATATCCTAAACCATTTCCAACCCCATCTACAAATGACTCAAATGGCTTATTTTTCATTGCAAAAGCCTCTGCCCTTCCCATAACAATACAATTTGTAATAATTAATCCTACAAAAACTGATAATGTTTTAGAAATTTCATAAGCATATGCTTTTATGATTTGGTCAACAAGAATTACCAAGGATGCAATTATAACCATCTGAACAATAATTCTAATTGAATTGGGTATATAATGTCTTAAAAATGAAATAAATAAAGACGAAAAGCCACAAACAGCTATAACAGCCAATGACATTACAAATGCAACATTCAAAGAAGATGTTACCGCTAAAGCAGAACAAATTCCCAAGACTTGAAGTGTTATAGGGTTGTTATCTACCAATGGATCAGTAAGTAATTGTTTCCTAGTTTGAGACATTAAGCTGCTCCATTTTGTAAATTTGTTAGAAATTTTTTAAAACCAGCCTCACCCATCCAAAATTTTACTAAATTATCAACACCATTGGAAGTAAGGGTAGCTCCAGCTAAAGCATCAATATGATGATCTTTATACTTTTGAGTTTTGGCTACTGTAATCATCAGTTCACCACTATCATTGTTGATTTTCTTTCCTTTCCATTGAGCTTTCCATTTAGGGTTATCTACTTCAGCCCCTAAGCCAGGTGTTTCTGCATGTTGGTAAAATTGAAGACCAAAAATATCATTACCATTTTTTTCTAAAGCTATAAAACCATATAATGTTGACCACAAACCATATCCATGTATTGGAAGTATAATCTTATCTAGAGATCCATCTTCTTTTTTAAGAAGATAGACAGTTGCAAAGTTGGTTCTCCTTCCTATTGACGCTGGATCTTCTTTTAATGGTATACTTAATTGTGGATCTTGTGTAGCTTTTCTATCGTCAAAAGTTAGAGGATCAAAACGATTTGTAAATTTACCCTGATTTAAGTCAACGACTATTGGCTCGAATGAAGAAAATGATTTTTCAACATCAATTCCATCATAATAAAGTCCAGCTACTTGAAGAATATTTTTTTGTTTATCAACTGCTTTGTTAACTTCTTGAACTTCTTTTAAATTTACAGCAGCAAAAGAAACAACCATAGAACAAACAAGACATAGAGTAATAGCAACAAATAAAGTTTTAGTCATGCCATCAACTGGCATGTTTTTAAATTTAGTTAAAATATTATTGGGTTTGGACATTAAATTTTGTCCTTCTTTTAATATTTGCCATAACAACAAAATGATCAATTAATGGCGCAAATATATTTCCAAATAAGATTGCTAACATCATACCTTCAGGAAATGCAGGATTTAGTACCCTTATCATTACAACCATAAAACCTATCAATGCTCCGTATATATATCGTCCAAGGTTAGTATGACTACCAGACACAGGTTCAGTTACCATAAAAACTAATCCAAAAGCATAACTTCCAATAACCAGATGCCAATACCAAGGCATACTAAACATTGGATTTGTGTCTGAGCCTACCCAATTAAGAAATGTAGAAAAAATGATCATTCCTAAAAGACATCCAACAACCATTCTGTAATTTGCAATTTTTGTTAAAAGAAGAAAAACCAAACCAATGGCGCAAGCAAGCGTAGACGTTTCACCCAGTGATCCTTGAATGGTTCCTAGAAAAGCATCTGCCCATGTGATGCCATAATTACTCAAACTTTCATATCCTTCGGCAGCAGCTATTCCCAGAGAAGTAGCTCCTGAATATCCATCAACTGGTGTCCAGATTGAATCTCCTGACATATAAGCAGGGTACGCAAAATATAAAAATGCACGACCTGTAAGTGCTGGGTTAAGAAAATTCTTACCAGTTCCGCCAAAAACTTCTTTACCAACTACAACACCAAAGGAAATACCAAGTGCTACTTGCCATAAAGGAGTAGATGCAGGCAAGGTTAATGCAAACAACATAGATGAAACTAAAAAACCCTCATTTACTTCATGACCTCTGATTGTAGCAAATGTTACTTCACAGATACCTCCAGCTATTAAAGTAGTTAAGTAGATTGGTAAAAAATACAATAATCCATGAAAAATATTTGAAACTAAACTCTCAGGACTAATTCCTAAGCCAATAAATTGAAGCAACGATATACGCCATCCTGATTGAGCTTCAACACCTAGAGTAGCCAAAGCACTATTAGTCTGTAAACCAGTGTTGTAAAGTGCCCATAGGACACATGGTATAGTAGAAATGACAACATAGGTCATTACCCTTTTCATATCTACAAAGCTTCTAGCGTGCGGAGCAACTTTTGTAACTGTATTACTTGTAAAAAATATTGTCTCAACCATTTCAAAAATAGGGTAGTATTTTTCGTACTTACCACCTTTTTCAAAATGAGGTTCTATAGAATGGAAGTAATTTCTTAATGACATTAATTAACCTTCTTTTTCAATTTTTGTTAAACTGTCCCTTAGAGCAGTACCATATTCATATTTTGCAGGGCAAGCAAAAGTACACAATGCTATGTCCTCTTCATCAAGTTCAAGTACACCTAATGATTGAGCAACGTCGGTGTCCATTACCAAAAGAGACCTAAGTAATTGTGTTGGCAAAAAATCCTGTGGCATTAATGATTCAAAAACACCGGTTGGAACCATTGCTCTTCTTCCTCCATTTAAATTTGAGGTAAGATTAAATAGTTTAAAAAAACTAAAAGCTGATAAAAGTACAGGCATAACTGAATATTTATTAGGTTGAGGTTTAATCCAACCAAAAAAATGTTTTTCTTTATCTTCTTTTATAATTGTAATCTGCCTAGAATATTTTCCTAAATAAGCCATGTCTCCAGACGCATGAAATCCTGACAGAATAGATCCTGAAATTATTCTACAATCCTCTACTTTGTTATATTCTCCTTCTAAGATATCGTCAAGGGAAGCACCTATAACAGTGTTTACTAATCTGGGATTACTAGATAAAGGACCAGAGATTGAAATTGTTCTATTAATATCAATGTAGCCATTTAAAAATAATTTACCAATTGCAATAACATCTTGATAATTAATTGACCATACGGTCTTATTTGCATTTGGTGGGTCTAAAAAATGCATATGAGTGCCACTTAAACCAGCAGGATGTGGCCCAGCAAATTCATATGTATCAAAACCATTGACCCGAATTTCACTATTTTCTTTTTTACATATAAAAACATTACCATTAGTCAAGAGTGAAATACGTTTCACACCTTCTTCAAATGAGGTTTGATCATTCATTATGATAATATCTGCGTCTGGGCTAAGTGGTTCTGTGTCCATAGCAGTTATAAAAATTGAAGATGGTTCAGATTGGCTATCAGGGATTTTTGAGTAAGGTCTTGTTAAAAATGAAGTCCATAAGCCACTGCTAAACAAGCATTTTTTTGTGAACTCTTTTTTTGATTTTTCTTTAGAATGAAGTTTTGTTATTGAAGTACCCTTATCTTCTAAATTTTCAATATCAATAACTACACTTAATAATGCTCTCTTTTCTCCCCTATTGATTTCTTTGACAAAACCTTTACAGGGAGAAACAAAATGAACCTCTAGATTGTCTTTATGGCAAAAAAGAGGAGAACCTCGTTCAACTTTATCACCTACGTTAACAAACATTTTAGGTTTAAGGCCATTGTAATCAGGACCTAAAACTGCTACCGATTTTGGAATTTTAGTGTCAACTATAACTTGTTTCGGTACTCCTGCAATAGGAATATTCAGACCTTTCTTAA
>CACJJL010000010.1 GCA_902593735.1 uncultured SAR116 cluster alpha proteobacterium | reverse complement strand
AATGATCAGAATCTTTTTGGCCTATAATTGGTCTGACTTGTCCAATAGTAAGTTTATTTTGCAATAAATATTTTTTAGCTTGATTTGATAAAGATAGCAATCTAGTTATATTGCCAATGTAAGATCGTGATTTTCCTACTGCTTTCGATATGTCTTCTTGTGTGTATTTAAATTTTTTCATTAAGGATTGATAACCTTCTGCTTCTTCTATTGGATTTAATTCAGATCTTTGAATATTTTCAACTAGAGACAACTCAGCAATTTTTTCATCATCTAAGTCATTTCTAATAACTGCAGGTATATCGTGAATTTTAGCAAGTTGACAAGCTCTCCATCTTCTTTCTCCAGCAATTAAAAAATATTCATCCTGTAACTGATTTTTTGATGTTATTATAATAGGTTGAATAACGCCTTGTTTTTTTATTGAATTTGATAATGAAATTAATTCGTCTTTATCAAAAATTTTTCTTGGTTGCCAGGGTCCTGGCTTTATTAATTCAATTGGAATCATTCTAAAATTTTCTTTTACTTTTAAGTTGTTTGAACCTAAAAGACTTGTAAGACCACTACCTAAACCAGTGTTTTTTAAATTCTTCTTTTTTGTCATTTTAATTATTTTTCATGATGAATAATTTCACCTGCTAAAGATGCATATGCTTGAGATGCTGCACAAGAAATATCATACATTAATACTGGTTGACCAAAACTTGGCGCCTCAGAAACTCTAACGTTTCGTGGAATTACTGTTTTAAAAACTTTGTTATCAAAGTGATTTTTGACATCCTCAGAAACCATCTCACAAATTTTGTTCCTCTTATCATACATAGTCAACAATATACCTTCTAATTTTATATTTCTATTAAAGTTATTTCTAATAGAATCTAATGTGTTCATTAATTGAGTTAGTCCTTCTAAAGCGTAAAATTCTGTTTGCAATGGAATTATTAAACTTTTAGCTGCACATAATGCGTTTAAGGTTAACAAACCTAGGGATGGAGGACAATCAATAAAGATATAATCATAAATTTCACTTATCTCTTCTATAAGATTTCTGATTTTATATTCTCTATTTTTAAGTTCTACCAACTCTTGTTCTAATGCAGATAAATGTGGTGAGGTTGGTATAATATCAAGTTTTGGTATCATTGTATTTTTGATAGAAACGTTAACATTGTTTAACCCACAAATTATTGAATACAAATCTTTATCTCTATCATCATATCTAATACCAAAACCAGTGCTTGCATTTCCCTGTGGATCAGCATCTATAATAAGAGTTTTTTTGTCACACGCCGCCATGGCAGTTGCTAAATTTACTACTGTAGTTGTCTTTCCGACACCACCTTTTTGATTAGCAATTGCAATAATTTTTAAAAACTTATTTTTCATAATCATTCTTTAATTTATTTATATCATCAATATATATAATTTTGCTATTTTTATCAGTCAGGGATGGATAAATTTTATATGTAAAATTTCTTATTTTGCTAAGCTCTAAGATTTCAGAATTATAGGATTTACCCTTTAAAAACAACAGTTTAGGTATTTTTCGTTGTTTTTTTTGTCCCTTTATTATATAATTTTCAACGTAAAATATTAACTTACTCAAAGAAGCAAGTGCTCTGGCCGTTATTAATTCAACCTTAATATAATTGAAATTTTCAATTCTAGAATTATGAATTGTTATATCAATACCAGTTAACATTACTACTTCTCTTAAAAAAACACATTTTTTAAGGTCAGCCTCAATTAAATGAATGTTTTTTTTCCCCATCATAGCTAATATCAATCCAGGAAAACCTGCCCCAGAGCCAAAGTCTAAAACATTTCCATTTATGTCTTTTAAGAACGGGTATAACTGGGCAGAATCTAAAAAATGCCTTTCCCAAATATTTTCTATTGTGGATTGACTAATTAAATTAATTTTATTTTGCCATTTAATTAATGTTTTTTTAAAAATTAATAATTTTTCATATGTTTCACGTGAAACATATATATATGAACAAAAGTCGTCATATGTATTAATTTTCATTGATAATTTTCTCTTTTTTACCTCTCTTTATATACCTTAACAACAATAGAGTTGCCGTTGGAGTAAATCCTGGAAGACTAGATGCTTGGGCTATAGTTCTAGGCTTAACATTATTTAAGATATCTTTTGTCTCATTTGAGAGACCCTTTACTTGATTAAAGTCAAAATCTAGAGGTATCTTGGTCTTATTTTCTTGTTGATAAGCTCTAATGTCCTCTTTATGTCGTTTTAAGTAAACATTATATATGGCATCAGTCTCAATCTGCCCATGTAAATCGGAAGGTATATTTTTTAAACAAGGCCATATTTCAAATAAATCTTTTATAAAAAACTGACCAGTTGATAAGATTTCTATAGGTGATCTAGATTTGCCAGTTCTAGTGTATGGAAGATTAAACTTTTTTAATGTGGATGTTTTAGCAAATAATTTATTTATTATCTCATAGGATTTATTTAGATTTAGCTTTTTCTTTTTCCAGAAATTCTTTCTTGATTTGTCTACTACACCAAATTTTATGCCTTTATCTGTTAATCTTTGATCTGCATTATCAGATCTTAAAAATAATCTATACTCTGCCCTTGACGTAAACATCCGATATGGTTCAGGGGCGCCCCTATTAATTAAGTCATCAATCATCACACCAATATATGCCTCAGATCTATCAAGTTTAAACCATTTTGGATTTATATTAATGTTAATGGCTGCATTTATTCCTGCAATGAGGCCCTGTGCAGCTGCCTCTTCATATCCGGTTGTACCATTTATTTGCCCTGCAAAGAATAAACCGTTA
Organism: uncultured SAR116 cluster alpha proteobacterium; assembly: GCA_902593735.1. Taxonomy (GTDB): domain Bacteria; phylum Pseudomonadota; class Alphaproteobacteria; order Puniceispirillales; family Marisalimonadaceae; genus Marisalimonas. The sequence goes on along the minus strand of CACJJL010000010.1, from coordinate 65,700 downwards.
ATACTTTTAACTTCTAAGGTTTCTTTTAAAGCTCTAGGATCCATATAATCATATTCAATTGCATATCCATGTTGTTGAATTATTGCATTTTCTAAACCAGTAATAGTTTTTAAAAATTCATTTTGAATTTTTTCCGGAAGGCTAGTAGAAATGCCATTCGGATAAACTAAAGAGCTATCTAAGCCTTCGGGTTCAAGAAAAATTTGATGAGCGTTTTTGTCTGAAAATTTAATAACTTTGTCTTCAATGCTAGGACAATATCTTGGCCCAGACCCCTCTATATTGCCAGAGTATACTGGTGAAAACATTATATTTTCAGATATAATTTTGTGGGTTTTTCGGTTGGTTTTAGTAATTCCACATTCAATTTGTTGAATGTTTATTTTGCTGTTCATATAGGAAAACGGAATGGGATTTTTATCAGCCGGTTGCATTTCTACTCTGTTCCAATCAATGCTAGTTTTAATTAGTCGTGGTGGAGTTCCCGTTTTCAATCTACCAATTGGTAAATTTAATGATCTAATTTTTTTAGATAATTGAGTTGATGGCTTGTCTCCAATTCTTCCCGCTGGAATTCTCTTTTCTCCTATATGAATAATGCCACCTAAAAAAGTACCAGTGGTCAGGACTACAGATTTAGCTTTAAAAGAAATATCTTTATCTGATATAACTTCCTGAATTGTATTGTTTTTAATTCTTAGATCTTTAATTGTCTCTTGGTATATAGACAGGTTTTTACATTTTTTTAATAATTCACTTATACTTTTTTTGTATAATTTACGGTCAGCTTGTGACCTTGGGCCATGAACTGCAGGACCTCTTGAACGATTAAGCATTCTAAATTGAATTCCAGAAGAATCTATTGCTTTTGCCATTAAGCCATCCAAGGCATCAATTTCTCTGACTAAATGACCTTTTCCTAAACCTCCAATAGCTGGATTACAAGACATTTCGCCAATTTTTTCGATATCCATAGTCAACAATGCTGTTTTTGCGCCCATCCTAGATGATGCAGAAGCTGCTTCTACACCAGCATGACCTCCACCAATAACTACAACATCAAAATATTCTTTTTGATTTACCATGATTATTTTCCAATACAAAAATTACTAAATATATCATCTAATATCTCTTCTACGTCAATAAGATTAGTCATTTTACCAATTTCTTTTGCAGCAATTCTTAAGTGCTCGGCAGCTAATTCAGGGTTCTTATTCAAATCTATGTCAATAATATTACTCAACGCTTTTATTGCTTCTTTTACAGCCTTAATATGTCTTTGCTTTGTAAGCAAAACATCTTCCTTTGGCGATAAGGTTTTTAAATAATCAACAATTGTTTTTACTAACTTATTTATCCCTATATCTTTTTTCACAGATAAATTTAACACTTTATTATTTTTTATTACCGCCAAATCACATTTTGTGTGAACTAAAATTTTCTTTACTTTTGGCATTGGTTTTAATTCAGGAAAAGAAAAATCTTCTTTATCAGATAATATCAGTATAATATCAGATTTTTTAGCTTTTTCTAAGGCCTTGTTAATGCCTATTTTCTCTACCTCTAATGATGTTTTTCTTATGCCTGCGGTATCGTTCAATATAATTGGAAACCCTTCAAAGTCTAAAGTTACCTCTAATACATCCCTTGTCGTTCCTGCTTGATTTGTTACAATTGCAATTTTTTTGTTTGATAAATAGTTCACAAGAGAACTTTTGCCAACATTAGGGCGACCTATTAGTGTTATAACAAAACCACTTCTTAATCTTGTACCATAACTACTGAACTTAATCGCTCTTTTCATATCTTTTAATAATAAGACTACATTATCATGAAAAGTTTTTTGAAGATTTCTTGGAAGCTCTTCATCCGCAAAGTCAATCAGTGTCTCCAATTTTGCAAGCGAATGTATAATTTCATTTCTCCAATGAAGAGTTTTTTTTGATAAAGCTCCTCCATATTGAGAGATTGATGCTTTGAACTGATTTTCTGTCTCTGAGTTTATTAAATCATTCAAAGCTTCTGCCTGCGTAAGGTCGATAACTCCGTTAAGAAAAGCCCTTCTAGTAAATTCACCTTTTTCTGCTATTCTGAATTTATTATTATCACAAAGTACATTATAGATTTTTTTTTCTATAACTGAACTTCCATGTATGTGTAACTCAAAAAGATCTTCTCCTGTTACCGTTTTTGGCCCTGGAAAAAAAATCACTAAGGCATGATCAATAATTTTCTTTTTTAAATCATATAACTTTCTAATAGATGCAACACGGGGTTTTGTAACTTTGAATGAAAATATTTCGGGCAATTCTTTCGCATGACTGCCTGAAACTCTGATAATTTTTATTGCGCTTTTATAAGCGTTTGATGCGGAGGAAAAGATTGTATACAATTTAAAAACTTTTGTTATGTTTCACGTGAAACAATTTATTTGTTCATGGCCCTAAAAAAATCTTCATTAGACTTGCTTTGCTTTAATTTGTCAGAAAGAAAGTCCATTGCATCCACAGGTCCCATTTGCATTAGAATTCTTCTTAATACCCACATTCTAGATAAAGTATCCTTTTCCACTAAAAGTTCCTCTTTTCTTGTTCCTGACTTTGTTACATCTATAGCTGGAAAAGTTCTCTTGTCTGAGAGCTTTCTATCTAAAATTACTTCGCTATTACCTGTTCCCTTAAATTCTTCAAATATTACTTCATCCATTCTTGATCCTGTTTCAACCAAGGCAGTTGCAATAATAGTTAATGACCCTCCATCCTCTATATTTCTAGCAGCTCCGAAAAATCTTTTTGGTCGTTGTAATGCATTTGCATCTACTCCACCAGTCAACACTTTGCCACTTGAAGGTATAACTGTGTTATATGCTCTAGCTAATCTTGTGATTGAGTCCAACAAAATAACAACATCTCGCTTATGTTCAACAAGCCTCTTGGCTTTTTCTATTACCATGTCAGTAACTTGAACATGTCTAGAAGCTGGTTCATCAAAAGTTGAACTTATTACTTCCCCATTTACAGATCTTTGCATATCTGTAACTTCCTCAGGCCTTTCATCAATTAATAAAACAATCAAATATATTTCTGGATGGTTTTTAGATATAGCTTGAGCTATTGATTGAAGCATCATTGTTTTTCCAGTTCGAGGTGGCGCAACTATTAAACCTCGTTGACCTTTTCCCATTGGGGCAACCATTTCAACAACCCGAGTAGTAATATCTTTGTTATTTGGATCAAAGTCTGTTTCAAAATTTATTTTCGCTTGTGGATAAAGAGGAGTTAAATTATCAAAATTTATTCTATGTCTAACAGAATCTGGTGTTTCAAAATTAATATTTTCAACTTTTAGAAGTGCAAAATACCTTTCTCCATCTTTTGGTGCTCTAATTTGTCCCTCAACTGTATCGCCTGTACGCAAACCAAATTTTCTCACTTGATTTGGAGAAATATAAATGTCATCCGGACCAGCAAGATAGTTAGATTCTGGTGATCTTAAAAAACCAAAGCCATCTGATAAAACCTCTAAGACTCCATCTCCATAAATAGCAATATCGTTATCTGCCAGCTTTTTCAAACAAGCAAACATCATATCTTGTTTCCTGAGTGTGCTAACATTTTCAATGTCAAGACTCTCTGCATATGATAGTAAATCTGAAGGATTCTTCGCTTTAAGTTCTTTTAAGTGCATTTATAACTCATTTTACTAGAATATTTAAAAGATTAGGAGATCTGGTTTTACAATTATTAGTAAAATAATTGATATCATTAATAAAGTTGGAACTTCATTTATAATTCTATAAAAAATAGTTCTTTTTTTTCTATACCCTTTTTTGAAATTTTTGTAAAGAACAGATAAATAAAAGTGAATAATTGTCATTATAATAACTAGTAAAGATTTAACAATGAAATAAATTTCATGAAGTAAATATAAATTTTCATAAAGCATTATAAAACCAAACACATATGTAGATAAAGCTGCAGGAAGCATAATAAATTTTAAAAGCCTATATTCCATTAATAAAAAAGTTTCATCAATTTCACTCATATGCTTAGTATCATTATGATACACAAAAAGTCTTGGTAAGTACAACAAACCAACCATCCAGGAAATTACAGCTATTAGATGTAATGATTTAACTAAATCGTAATACAATTACTTTCTTTCATTCTATAATTTTTCACAATTTCAATAACACTTTTTACGTTACTAATTTTGCAATCAGGGGTTAAACCATGTCCAACATTAAAAATAAATCTTCTATCATTCATTTTATTTAAAATTGATAAGACATTATCTTTTAACAAATCACTTTTATTTGGAATTAATGATGCTGGATCAAGATTGCCCTGTATAGTTAAATCTTTATTAAGATTTTTGTCTGCCCAACTTAGATCAATGGTCCAATCCAAAGAAATACAATCCACTGTACTTTCATAAGAATATTTAATTAAAGAAGAACCAGCCTTGAATGGAAGACCAATAATGGGGCACTTTACCCCTCTAAACTTAAGATCTTTAATTATGTTAGCAGTTGGATCAATAGCACAAACTTGGAAAAAATTGTTTGGTATCATATGCGACCAACTATCGAATATCATTAATATATCAGCACCAGCTTTTGCTTGCAGTTCTAATATATCAGTTACGTAAATTGTTAAGCAATTTAGAAGTTTTCTAAACCATTTATTGGAGCCCCAAACGGCTTTTCTAGTTTCTATAAAGTCTTTACTACTTTGACCATCTATCATATAACAAGCCAGTGTCCATGGTGCACCAGCAAAACCTATTATACTTTTGGAGGTAACGAGCTTTTTTCTTATGTTAGTAATGGAATTGGATAAAGGAGAAAGCTTATTTTTTATATTTAAATTCTCTATTAATTTAGTTCCCGGTAAAAGAGGCTCTAATTTTGGACCAATACCTTTGAAAAATTTGACATTTCGTTCTATTGCCCATGGTACAATCAAGATATCTGAAAAAATAATTACTGCGTCTAAATCATAATATTTAAGGGGCAACATAGTACTTTCATAAATCAAGTTTTCGTCTAAACAGAAGTTTATAAAATTTCTTTTTTTAGACCTGATTTCATAATATTCAGGTAAATGTCGGCCAGACTGTCTTAAAAACCAAACAGGAATATCGTTAGATTTTATTTTGAAGGTATTCAGCATTAATTTTTTATTCATTAAGTATCCTTAACTAAACATATAAATTTATGTATTAATTAATATATGTAGATGTAATTAGCAACTCTGTGGATAAGACTAATTATCAACTTTTATTCACAATTTATTAAGCTAAATGACTAAGAATTATAATTATAATGTTACTTATTAACAATTTAAAATTTTTAATTTTAATTTTATCCACATGTTAGTAAAGTATTAGTATGTTTAATAAATTAAAGTGTAAATAAATATATTTAGTTATTTTATAAAACACTAACAATTTACTAACATGTGCTGAAGGTATAAAATGATCATAATTGGAGTAACTGGATCTATTGGGATGGGAAAAACCACAGTTTGTTCTATGTTAAGGTTCTTGAAAATTCCAGTATTTGACTCAGATCAACAGGTTAGAAAAATACTAAATACAAATAATCAAATTATAAAGCAAATTATAGAAATTTGGCCAGAAACAAAATGTTTCATAAAATCACAAAAGAAAATAAATAAAGTTATACTTGCGAATATAATATTTAAGGATAAAAAAAATAGAGAAATATTAGAAAAACTAATACACCCAATTGTGGGAGAAAAAAGAGATAACTTTATCAAGGATCATTTAAATAGTTATATCATTGCATTAGATGTTCCATTATTATATGAAACAGGAAATGATGCAATTTGTAATTATGTATTCTTGGTAAATGCTAAAAAAAGCATACAAAAGAAAAGAGTTATGTTAAGGCCAAATATGACAGAAGAAAAATTCGATCTTATCAACAAAGCTCAGTGGAGTTATGAAAAGAAAAAAATGAAAAGACCAATTATTATTGACACATCTTATGGAAAACTATTCAGCTTTATTTTTACTTTGTACAGCTTGTTAGGGATTATTCTTAGTGAAAAGGTGAAACCACATTGAGAGAACTAGTATTAGATACTGAAACAACGGGACTGGATTACAATGATGGACATAGGATAGTAGAAATAGGAATAATTGAACTTCAAAATCATGTGCCAACAGGTGATAATTTTCATACTTATCTAAATCCAGAAAGAGAGTCAGATATTAAGGCTGAGGCTGTACATGGTCTAACTAGAGAATTTTTAAGTGTTATGCCTAAGTTTTGTGAAATTGCAGATGATTTAATTGAATTCATTGCAGATAGTAAGATAATAATACATAATGCAGCTTTTGACATAGGATTTATTAATTCAGAACTTAGAAAATGTAATTTACCTGAAATTGATGCATCCGTTGTAATAGATACATTAGAGTTAGCCAAAAAAGAATTTTTAGGGCAATCAGTCAGCTTAGATTCACTTTGTAGAAAATATAACATTGATTTATCTCACAGGTCATTGCATGGTGCATTAAAAGACGCAAAATTATTGGCGTCAGTCTATTTAGAGTTAATAGGTGGGCAACAATCAAAACTAGAATTTGAAGATGAAAACGAAATACTAAATGAAACATATAACTTTGATAATGTAGATATTAATGTGTTATACAAAAATTTGAAACTCAAGAAGATTAATGCTGTAAAAATAAATGAAATTGATAACGTTTTACATAAAAAAAATATAAGTGAAATACCTAACAGCATTTGGAAAAAATTAGGAATTTAATTTTCTTTAAGTTTAAAATCTATGTGATTCAAAGTAACTGGAATACTTCCTCCCTTTCGGCTTAAATATTCTACTATTTCTTTTGCAAATGGGAAAATTAGATGAAGTGCATGTTTAGTTAAGTTTTTTTGATCATATTTATCTTCTGTTACCTGAAAAAGTCCAAAATAATCCAACTCTAGATGACATAATATTTCGTTTTTACTTTTGTTTTTACACTCTAATGTATATTTTAAAATTAGACTAAAAATTTTTTTATCAAGTCTTCGAAAGGTTACTTTAAGATCAGAAACAATGTCATGATCTTTATCATCTTTTATATGTTTCAGATTTATATTTTGAGGGTTTTCGTAAGATAAATCTTTAATAAAGTGATCAATAATTATCAAGTCTTCTACTTTATTTTCATTTACTTTGCTCATTTAATTCTCTAAATACATATATAGTCTCGTATATATATATGAAATAGATAATAATGAATATTATTTTTTAATTTTTTTTGTATAATAAAAATGTTCAATTGATTGGAGAAATGGTGATTTAAATGCAAAATGGTTTTCCTTATATAGATATACTAATATTTGGTGTCATAGCAGTATTTTTAATTTTTAGGCTAAAGAACATCTTAGGCACGAAAACAGGCTATGAAGAAACAAATCTTAATAAAAAAACTCAAGATAAACAATTCACAAATGTTGTTCATTTAAAGACTGAGGATAATGATATTAAAAACATTGAGCTAAATAAAATTTTAGAGGTAGATCCTGATTTCAATGTTCAAGATTTTTTAATTGGCTCAAAAACATTCTTCAAGATGGTTTTAAATAGCTTTGTAAGTGGAAATCTAGATGATATTAAAGAATTTACAAAACCGTCGGTTATTAGCAGTTTTAAGGTTGCTATAAATGAAAGAAACAAGGAAAAAGAGACACTTTTAATAGATTTAAAGTCTATTAATAAAAACGAGATAATTAAATCAACTATTACTAAATCTGCAATAAAAATTGATGTTATTTTTGAGTCATTTCAAGTAAGAGCACTGTTAGACAAAAATAATAAAATTATTGATGGAGATAAAGATGAACAAATACTTGTTAAAGATGAGTGGGTGTTCGAAAGAAAAATTAACAATTCTAATCCTAATTGGACATTAATTGAAACTAAAAGTAATTAGAAAATGATTTCCATTTCTAAGTATGATAAAAAAATTTGGGATACATACGTATCAAATTTTGAAAAATTTACTTTAGTAGAGAATAAAAAAAATCTATATGATTCCAAGAAAAAAAATTTTGGTTTTAAAAAGAAAAACTCCTCAAATTTCAATAGGCTTTTAAAAAAAGGAAAGATTAAACCTGATAGTGTTATTGACCTTCATGGTTACAAACAGCATGAAGGTAAATTGTTTTTGCAGAAGCATATTATTAACTGTTATGACAATAACATTAGGAATGTTTTAGTTATAACTGGCAAAGGACACAAAAATAAAGGAGTATTAAAAAAAGAAGTACCCAGTTGGCTAAATGATGAATTTTTAAAAAAAATTTTAGTTGATTTTGATGTTGCACCAAAAAATTTTGGTGGTGAAGGGGCTTTATTGGTGAGAATTAAAAATAAATATAAAGCCAATGGCAATTAACTACTGTTAATATTGTTGGATGATTTATGAAAAGTAAGAATACACAAAGAATATCATCGGTTCATAGAAAAACTAATGAAACTGAGATCAATGTAAAAGTAAATTTAGATGGAAATGGCAATAATAAAATTGACACTGGCTTACCATTCTTTGACCATATGATTGAACAATTATCTAAGCATAGCCTTATAGATATTTATTTATGCTGTGTTGGTGACCTTCAAATAGACTCACATCACACAATTGAAGATATAGGTTGGGCCCTTGGAAATGCAATAAATAAAGCATTAGGAAATAAGAAAGGTATCAAAAGATATAGCTTTACTTATTTACCTATGGACGAATGTTTAACGAGATCTTGTATTGATATTTCTGGAAGGCCATGGCTAGTTTGGAAAGTTTTTTTACCAAACATATCAATTAAAAATATTGAAACAGAAATCTTTAAAGAATTTTTTCATTCTTTTGCGCAATCCTCTGAAATTACTTTGCACATAGAAAACATTTATGGACAAAACACACATCATATTATTGAATCGTGTTTCAAATCATTAGCACTTTCTTTAAGAAGTGCCATAGCTATTGATTCAAGAAATTTTAATAATGTTCCATCCACAAAAGGAACATTGACTGGAAACAAATAAGATGAAATTGGTAGTAATTGATTATGGTTCCGGAAATTTAAAATCCGTGGAAAATGCTTTTAAAAATTCAATTGATCTTAACAATTTAAGGTACGAAATTAAAGTTACAAGTTGTTTGAATGAGATCTACGAAGCAGACCATATAGTATTGCCAGGGGTTGGATCATTTCCTGATTGTAAAAAAGGTTTGACCCAAATTAATGGTTTAATGGATTTGTTAACGGAACAAGTAGTAAGGAAAAGAAAAAAATTCCTTGGTATTTGTGTAGGCATGCAATTAATGGTTGACTACAGCTTAGAAAAAGAAAGAACTAATGGTTTTGGTTGGTTAAATGGTAGTATCGAAAAGTTAAAAAAAGATGGACAAGATTATCTCGGTAATAATTATAAAATTCCTCATATGGGTTGGAATAATTTACAGATTGAAAAAAAGAGTCATCCAGTTTTAAAAGATATAGCTGAAAAGGAGCAATATTACTTTGTTCATTCTTATGCTTTGCAGACAAAACAAAAAGAACAGATTATCGCTAATACAATTTATAATCAGAGTTTTCCAGCAATTATTGGAAAAGGCAATTACATAGGCGTTCAATTTCATCCTGAAAAAAGTGGTACGTCTGGACAAAAATTCATATACAATTGGCTTAAGTGGAAACCTTAAAAGAGTAAAAATGGAAACACAAATAAAAAAGTTTAATGTTAAGGCTGAGTTGTGTAAAAGTCTAAGTAAAATTGATTTACAAGAATTATGCGATGCGACTGAAGAAGCTATTTTAGCTGGAGGAGGATTTGGTTGGGTTTCACCTCCATCATTAAAAACTCTTCAAAATTATTGGAAAGGTGTTTTGCTTATTCCAGAAAGAATATTAATAATAGGAAAATTAGATAATGTAGTCGCAGGTTCAGCCCAATTGATAAAACCCGCTAAAAATAATGAAGCACAAGCGCATTCATGCATCTTAAGCACTTTTTTCTTTGCTTCATGGGCAAGAGGATATGGTTTAGCGAAAGCTGTTTTTCAAAAGGCTGAATTGAAAGCAAAACAAGAAGGTTTTAAGGTGATAAATTTAGAAGTAAGAGAAACACAATTAAGAGCAATACAACTTTATGAACAAGCTGGTTATATTAAATCTGGAACTAATCCAAAATCTGTTTTAATAGATGGTAAATATATTGCTGGATATTATTATTATAAAGAGCTTGAATGATGAAAAGTAAATTTAATTTATATCCTGCCATCGACATAAAAGATGGTAAATGTGTTCGGCTGTTATTTGGAGACATGAATAGAGAAACAATTTATAATGATAATCCAGTAGACCAAGCTATGTGGTTTGTTGATCAAGGTGCTGAATGGCTTCATATCGTTGATTTAGATGGTGCAATTGAGGGCAAGAGCATTAATAAAACTGTTATAAAGAAAATTTTAAAAAGTCTTAATAATAAGGTCAAGATACAGATAGGTGGTGGTATAAGAAGTAAAAATAATATTGATTTCTGGTTAGAAAATTCTGCTGATAAAATAATTTTGGGTACACTTTTAATTGAAAAACCAAACTTTTTTAGCAACCTTAGTAAAATTTACTCAAATAAACTAATTATTGGTGTGGATGTTAGAAATAATAGAGTTGCTACTCATGGTTGGACAAAACAGTCAGGGCTAATGGCAGCAGAATTCATTAATACGTTTGATCCCTTTTTTATAAGTTCTATCATTTTTACTGATATATCTAGGGATGGTAGTTTAAAGGGTATAAATATTGACAGCACTGTAAATTTTGCTAATTCCATTCAACATCCTGTTATTGCCTCTGGTGGTGTTTCATCATTAGACGATATTGTTAAATTAATAGAAAAAAGAAATAATGGCGTACAAGGAGTTATTATAGGTAGAGCTTTGTATGAAAAAAAATTTACTTTTTCTGATGCTTTAAAATTATTAACAGAGGATACCTCTTAATGCTTTCAACAAGAGTAATAGCATGTTTAGATGTGCATAACGGAAGAACAGTTAAAGGAGTTAATTTCATTAATTTAAATGATGCAGGAGATCCTGTAGAACAAGCAAAGCTTTACAGTAATATAGGTGCTGATGAAATTTGCTTCTTGGATATTTCAGCTACGAATGAGAAAAGAAAGGCTATGTTTAATATTATATCAAAAACAGCTGAATGTTGCTTTGTACCATTAACGGTTGGTGGAGGTGTAAATAGTGTAAACGATTTTAGAGAACTGCTTAATTGTGGAGCAGATAAAATTTCAATTAATTCATCAGCTGTTTATAATCCTAACTTAATTAGACAATCTTCAGATAAATTCGGAAATCAATGTGTAGTTTTAGCTATTGATGCTAATGAAAATAAATCTATGCCATCTGGTTATGAAGTAACCACACACGGTGGAAAAAAAAAAACAAATATCGATGTTTTGCAATGGGCAAAGGAAGGTGTTAAAAAAGGAGCAGGAGAGATTTTATTAACATCTATGACGTCAGATGGAACCAAAAAAGGTTATAATTTGAAACTCACTAAATTAATTTCAGAAAATGTTACAGTACCAGTCATAGCTTCAGGTGGGGCAGGAAATCCAAAAGACATGGTAGACGTTGTTTTGAAAGCTGGAGCGTCCGCTGTATTAGCAGCTTCAATTTTTCATTTTGGCATTCATTCAATATGGTCTGTGAAAAGAGAAATGTTAAAGAATGGAATAAAAATAAGAGAATGTGAAAAGAAAAATGAATAACTTAATTATTAATGAACTTTTTCAAGCTTTAAAAGAAAGAAAGAATTATCCCCAAAAAGAGTCTTATACCTCATTTTTATTAAATAACTCTGAGCTTTTAGCAAAAAAAATTGGAGAAGAGACATCAGAATTAATCATTGATTATGTGAAAATTAATAAAGAAGGGGTTTTAAAAGAGTCAGCTGACATAATTTATCATTTATTAGTTATTTGGATTTCTATCGGAATCAAACCAGAAGATGTTTGGAATGAACTTTCAAAGAGAAAATCAATATCAGGTTTTGAAGAGAAAAAAAGTAGAGGTAAATCTAATGAATAAATTTTATGATAATACTAATGTTTTTGCTAAAATAATTAGACAAGAAATACCTTGTGACAAAATAATGGAAAATGATTTCGCATTAGCCTTTTCTGATATAAATCCACAAGCACCATTACATATTTTGGTTATTCCTAAAAAGCAATATATAGACTTTTACGATTTTACCAAAAATGCTTCATCACAAGAGGTAAATTACTTTTGGCAACTTGTAAATGATGTAATAGAACAAGAACAAATAGTTAATAAAGGTTTTAGATTAATTACGAATTCCGGTAGTGACGGAAATCAAGAAGTACCACATTTTCACCTTCACATTTTAGGAGGCAAAAATTTGGGACGAATGATCAATTAGCTATTAAGTTTACTCTCTATGAAATCCCAAAACATTTCTTCAATAATTATTGAACTATGAGTTTTTATTTCTCTTATGCCAGTTGGAGAAGTGACATTAATTTCTGTTATATAATCTCCAATTATATCTATACCAACAAAATATAATCCTCTTTTTTTTAGTGACATTGAGATTTCTTTACATATGAATAAATCTCTTTTTGTGAGTTCTGTTTTTTGCGGCTCACCACCTACATGCATATTTGATCTACTTTCACCTTTTTTTGGAATTCTATTAATTGCTCCAACCACTTCACCATTTAAAAGAATAATTCTTTTATCTCCTTTTCTAACGTCTTTCAAATACTCTTGTACTATTAAAGGTTCATTATTCTGAGCAAAAAACGTTTCTAAAATTGAATTAAAATTTTCATCGTTTTTAAGTATATGAAAAACACCTTGACCACCATTGCCATACAATGGCTTTACAATTATATCATTGAATTCATTCCGAAAATTCTCAATTACTTCTTTGTTTCGAGTGATTATTGTTTTAGGCATTAAGTGTGCAAAGTTTGTAACAAAGATTTTTTCTGGTGCATTCCTTACTTCATAAGGGTTATTAACAACTAAAGTTTTCGATGGAAGTTTTTCAAGTATATGAGTAGCAGTTATGTAAGCTAAATTAAATGGTGGGTCTTGTCTCATCATTACAACATCATAATCAGTCAATGGCCTTATTTTTTTTGTATGATATTTAAATTGATTTGAGTTCTTTGTTGAATACAATTCTAACTTACAAACATTCGCAAAAACAGAATTAGAATTCAGTATTAAATCATTTGGTTCAAAAAAATTAATGGTATGTTTTCTTTTTTGTGCCTCTAAAGCTAGAGCAAACGTGGTGTCACCTTTAAGATCAAGTTTTTCAAGAGGATCCATTAAGAATGCAATTTTAAGATTGTGTGTCATCTTTTATCTTTATTCAAAATTATATAATTATATACCTCCTTAACGAATCTAGCGCTTGAGGCATGTGAAATAACTAAATTCATTTCTTCTTTGTTATTAGCTACCCCACTTATGTAAGCTTTGTCGTTTACTACATCAATAGAAAAATTAATACTGTTTATTGAAGTGTCCGACATAATTCTAGCTCTGATCTCTCCTAATGAGGCTATATCTCTAGCAATGTTTTTTAATGATGACTTATCAATTATTTGAAGTTCATTATTAACTTCTCTTACCCCTTTAACGGTCCAGGCAATTTTAGTAAATTCAATCTTGTCCTCTGGTTTCTTTACTTTTCCTGTGAATAAAACTGAACCATTATTAACAAAAACTTTAGTGTCTGCTATTAATTTTTTATTAAACTTATAAATTAAGTTAGATATTTTTGTTTTAACAAGATTATCGCTTATTGATGTGCCTATTCCTTTCTCTTTGGAAGCGGCCCCTATAGACACAACACCTAATGTTCCAACTACTGGAGTGCATGACTGTAAAATGAAAGTTATTATTAATATAAATGTTAAATTTTTCACTCTAATTCTCTATTCAATAATATAAACAATAATTTAAAAAATATTAAAATCATAGCAAATTTAGTAACAATTGTTTCTTTATCTTAATTGCATAATTGTAAACTATTTTTTTGGGATATTTAGTTTCCATAACGATCTCGTTCACAGTATCACGAAGTGATAATTTTTGAAGTTTATTTTTAATAATTACATTTAAAGCTTCAATGTCAAATTTATTATTCTCCTTATGACCTTCTAACACTAATATTATTTCGCCCCTTAAAGGATTATTATTCGCCTTTCTTTTTTTAATATAATTTTCAATATTCTCTAAATCGCATGAAATAACTTCTTCGTGAGTTTTTGTTAATTCCCTTGTTAGAGAAATTTTTCTATTTCCAAAAACTTCCAACATAATTTTTAGAGTATTACTTAGACGTAAACAAGTATCAAACCACACTCCTGTCATAGTATTATCTTTAATTAATAAGAATTGTTTCCTTTTTAAAGTTTCTTTTGAAGAAACAAATCCTCCAAAATAAAATTGGTTTATTGGAAGACCAGAAAGTATTAACCCACATATAACAGAAGTGGGACCTGGTGCATGAGTAACTTTTATTTTATTAGAAATACATTCTTTTATAAGCTTATAACCAGGATCAGATATTAAAGGAGTGCCAGCATCACAAACAATTCCTAGAATTTTGTTGGTAAGTAGTTGATTAATTATAAATGGTCTTTTTTTGTATGCGTTTTTATCATGGTATGAAATTAGATTTTTTCTTTTAATTTTTAAGTGCGAGAGTAATAACTTTGTTTTTCGAGTATCTTCACAAATTAAAATATCAACATTTTTAAGTAATTTAATAGCTCTCAAACTGATATCTTCAAAATTTCCGATAGGTGTAGCAATGATGTGTAGACATCCAGAATTATCTTCTTTTGTAATTTTTGTATTTTTTAGATCTTCTTTACTTAATTTTTTCAATAGATTACCTTAACTTTATTGATGTTATAAACGAGAATCTATGTTGATCAACATTATAAATTATAAACTTATATTATCTTTATGTATACTGTTAGTAATAGCTGGGTGTAATAATCAAAACAAAAAATTAATAGTTGAAAATAAACAAACTAATCTAATAAAAAAAACTACAAAATCACCAATTAACAAAACTTTTGCAAAAAACAAAATTCTTAAAAATGAAATTATAGTGAGCAACGAGAAGCCATTTAACGTACAAAAAAATGAGAATGTCATATTTGAATTTAAAAATGAGAGATTATTACAAGGAAGAGAAGTTTTAAATAAACAAAATGAAAAAAAAACTGAAAAAGCTCTAACAGCTGTTCTTAAAATGTTTAGAAAAAATGTTACATCTAACCAGTTGTATACTGATATAAATGAAAATAATGAATTATCAAAAGTAGATAATTATTCTCATGAAATTAATGAGGTTTTAAAATATAAAAATATATTGGCTTTCCTTCCATTAACTGGAAGATATTCCAATTTTGGTACTAAAATTAGAAAAGCTATAGATTTAAGTATTTTAAATTTTGGTAGTAACAATCTAAAGATAATTTATTTTGATACTGGAAAAAAAGTCGAGCAGAAAAATTTAACAAGTTTATTTGAAGAAATATCACCTAATTTTGTAATTGGTCCTTTTACAAGAGAGGTTTTATTAAAAATAAAGCCACTCGCTAAAATAAATTCAATACCATTATTGACCTTTTCTAATGATATAGCCATGGTCGAAAATAATGTATGGTCACTTGGTTTTTCACCAGAGGAACAAGTTGAAAGAGTTATTTCGTGTGCTCTTATCCATGGATATAAAAATTTTGGTGTAATTGCTCCAGACAATTTATATGGGAAAATAATTACTAGACATTCATTAGAATTAGTTTCTGTTAGTAAACAGAACAAACATGATAATGTTTTTTTATCAAACGAGCAACTAAATAACAAACCAAAATTATATTCTATTTTAAGAAAATTTCTCGAATATTCAAAAACACAAACAGCACATTCAAAATTTGACAGTATTCTTCTAGGTGGCAGTAAAGAATTTATTCTAGAAATTGCACCACTATTAGCTTTTTTCAATGTAGATTCTAGAAGCATAAAGATTTTAGGTACTGAAAAGTTTAACATCAAAGAAATTAAAAATGAACCATCATTAAAAAAATCTTGGTTTCCAATTATAGCAAGTGAGAACGATGATCAATTTAATCTACTTTGGAAAGAGATTTGGGGTGGCAATACTAATTACTTTACTAATGTGGGGTTTGATTCTGGTTTTTGGGGAATTAACTACACTCAAAAATTGAGCAATTCATTAAGATATTTAAGCAAAACTAAAGGTCCAGTTACAGGATTGATTTTGAATAAAAATGGATTAGTTGTAAAACCTACACAAGTTTTACAAATTGAAAATTTGGGAAAAACTAAAATAATTCAAAAATGTAGCAAATCTAAACATCAATCAAGTAATTGATAATACTATTTAATTTTAAAGAATGATTTTCGTTAACTTTTAAAATACCATTTTTTGTAGAGATAATATTTTTATTTTGTAATTCCTCAAGAGCTTTCGAATTTATCATTAATTTATTTTTCAGTTTAGAAATTCTAATACCATTGTTAAGTCTTAAGCCCATAATTAATGTATCAATATCAGAAGCTTCATCCTCTAAAGTATAAATTTTTTCAAACTCTGCTTTGTTCATATTTTTTGATAACCAAGTTTTTGGATTTGTATAATTTTTATATTCGATTCTTTTAACCTTAGGATTTCTCAACCAGACTCTCCCATAAGCGCCAGGTCCAATTCCAATCCAATTTTCAGAATTCCAATAATTTAAATTATGTCTGCACTCAAAACCTTTCTTGGCATAATTAGAAATTTCATACTTAAAAAACTGGAATTCTTTTAAAATATCATTTGTAGTACTATAAAATTCCGCTGCAAGATCATTGTCTATTAATTTGATTAGACCTTTTTTATAATCATTGAAAAACTGTGTGTTTTCCTCAATAGTTAATTGATATAATGAAATATGATGTAAATTATTTGTTTTAAGAAAAAGAATTAATTCATTGGTCCATATTTTCAATTTTTGACCATACAAAGCATAAATCAGATCGACAGAGATATTCTTAAATAAATTAGATGCATTTTCAAGAGTAATCTGTGCATCTTTAATATTATGTAATCTGCCAAGGAATTTCAAATTTTTATTATTTAAAGATTGCACCCCAATTGATAATCTATTGATGCCAACTTTTTTTAAATTAATAAGTTTATTTTTATCACTTGAACTTGGATTTGCCTCCAAGGTAATTTCAATATTTTTACTCATGCCAAAAATTTTGTCACTTATGTTCAATATGTGTTCTATAATTTTTATTGGCATTAATGAAGGTGTTCCTCCACCAAAAAAAATTGTATTTAAATTTTTAAAATCTATATTTTTATGAATTAATTCATCTTTCATATAACATAGTTGATTATTAAAAGAAGCTATCCATTTATTTATATCAATTTTTTCGTTTATGTGTGAATTAAAATCACAATATGGACACTTTGATTTACAATAGGGCCAATGTACATACAAACTTAACAAATTTTGAGTATTCTTTTTCAACACTTTAAACCAGGGAAACATAAATCTATTAATTTATTAAAAGCAATAGCTCTATGGCTTATAGAGTGTTTGAATTTTGGATCCATTTCACCAAAAGTTTTGTCTTGCCCCAAAGGTTTAAAAATAGGATCATAACCAAAACCATTATTACCTTTGGGTGGCCATGAAAATTTTCCATCTATCCTTCCAGATACAGTAACATTTTGTCCATCAGGCCAACACAGTGACAATGCACAGACAAAAAAACAATTATAACTTGGATTGCTTATTCGTTTAAGCGACTTATGAATTTTTAACATAGCTAAACTAAAATTTTTACTTTCTCCTGCCCATCGAGCAGAATAAATACCTGGTTCATTATTAAGATCAGAAAAACAAATTCCACTATCATCTGATAGACTTGGAATGCCTGTATTTTTTGAAACATAAGAAGACTTTATCAAAGCATTTTCTTCAAATGATACTCCATTTTCAACTGGTTCTTGTAAACTGAAATTACTAGCAGATAAAATTTTTATTTTAAGTGGTTTTAATAAATCCTTAATCTCACTGACTTTACCTTTGTTATGACTAGCAATTATTATATTTTTATCTTTAAATATTGCTACACCCATAGATTTAATTTAAACCAAGAGCATTTTTTTGAATTTTAAAAATATAATTTGTGCCTAATTCTGCCAGATTTAAAAGTTTTTGAAATTGATCTTTACTGAAAGGTTTTCTTTCTGCGGTTGTTTGTATTTCTACAATTCCTCTAGTCAAGGTCATAACAAAATTTCCATCAGTTTCAGCATTAGAATCTTCATTATAATCTAAATCTACTAATTCTTGATTTTTACAAATACCACATGATATTGCTGCAACTTGATCTAATAACGGATTTTCAGTTAATTTACCTGATTTAAGTAAAAAATTTACAGCTTGATAAAGAGCAACCCATGCACCAGTAATTGATGCTGTTCTAGTTCCTCCATCAGCTTGTATTACATCACAATCTATTTTAATTTGATGTTCACCTAATTTCTTCAAGTCAACAACTGATCTAAGGGATCTTCCTATTAATCGTTGAATTTCTTGTGTGCGACCTGATGGCTTTCCTTTGATTACTTCTCTATCCATTCTAGAATGTGTTGATCTTGGTAGCATTCCATATTCAGCCGTAATCCAACCTTTGCCAGAATGTCTTAACCACAATGGTAATTTATTTTCAACTGATGCGGTGCATAAAACATGTGTGTTTCCAAACTTAGCCATGCAAGATCCTTCAGCATAAGGCGATATATTAGCTTCTAGTATTATTTCTCTTAACTCGTTGAAAGTTCTATTAGATGGTCTTTTATACATTAATCTCTAAATTCCTGATAATATGCATCATTAAACTTAAATCATAGAAACTATATTTGAAAGCTTTTATAATTTTTTACCTCTTGTAAATTATTATAATATTTATTATGTGATATGAAAATAAAAACATGCTTGGAGTTTAAATTGTCCAAAAAAAAAGTATCCTCAAAAACTAATAGTGATGTTTCAAATCCTTCAAAAAAAGAAGATTTGAAGAATGATTTAGATACTGAGAATAAAATAGTGGATGTTGATGCAAAGACAAATGAAGATTTTTCTATCGAAGAAACTCTTGAAAACCAGAGTAAAGAGATAAAAGATCTAAAAGATCAATTATTAAGAAGTTTAGCCGAAGGTGAAAATCTTAGAAAAAGAACAATTAAGGAGATTGCTGACGCTAAAAAGTATAGTCATATTTATTTTGTGAGAGACTTAGTTTCATCTGTTGATAATCTTCAAAGAGCACTAGAGGCAGTTCCCGATGATAAATCACAACTCTCTGAGCCTATAAAAAACTTAGTCATTGGTTTAGAAATTGTTGAAAAGGAAATATTAAACACATTTGAAAAACATAGTTTAAAACAAATTAATCCAATTGGAGAGAAGTTTGATTATAACCTTCACCAAGCAATGTTTGAAGTTCCAACAAATGAAAAGGAACCAGGGTATGTTGTTGAAGTTTCACAAAAAGGATTTCTTTTACATGATCGATTAGTCAGGCCAGCGATGGTGGGAATATCAAAAAAATCTGAAGAAGAAACCACAGAACAAAATAATAAAAAAAATGAACATAAATAATTTTTATTTATAATCTTGTAAATTCAACAACTTAACCCATATAACAAAATTATATTATTTAAATAGTTAATTCTCAGGAATTACTCTGAATCTAAGGAGTGCATTAATGGCAAAAGTTATAGGTATCGATTTAGGTACAACGAATTCATGTGTATCTGTGATGGATGGTAAATCACCTAAAATTATTGAAAATAGTGAAGGTGCCAGAACAACACCATCTATGGTAGGCATTACAGATGACGAACGATTAGTTGGACAGCCTGCTAAAAGACAGGCAGTAACAAATCCTGAAAACACTTTGTTTGCTATTAAAAGATTAATAGGGCGAAGGCATGATGACGAATATTCCAAAAAATTTTCTGAATTAGTACCATATAAAATTATATCTGCTAAAAATGGGGATGCATGGGTTCAAGCTAACGGACAAGACTATGCGCCCTCTGAGGTATCTAGCTTTATTCTGCGAAAACTCAAGGAAGATGCCGAAGCATTTCTTGGAGAAAAAGTAGAAAAAGCTGTAATTACAGTGCCCGCTTATTTTAATGATGCACAAAGACAAGCGACAAAAGATGCTGGAAAAATTGCTGGGTTAGAGGTCCTCAGAATTATAAATGAACCAACTGCCGCTGCTCTAGCTTATGGTCTTGACAAGAAAGAAAGTGGTACAATTGCAGTTTACGACTTAGGTGGTGGAACATTTGATGTATCAATCCTAGAAGTTGGAGACGGTGTTTTTGAAGTTAAATCGACAAATGGTGACACATTTCTAGGCGGAGAAGATTTTGATCAAAGAATAATAGATTATATAGCTGAACAATTCAAAAAAGAAAATGGAATTGACTTAAGGACCGATAAATTAGCTCTTCAAAGAATGAAAGAGGCCGCCGAAAAAGCCAAAATAGAACTTTCTAGTGCAGCTCAAACTGATATTAACTTACCTTTTGTAACAGCTGATGCAAGTGGGCCAAAACATCTTAACGTAAAATTAACAAGATCGCAATTTGAAAGTATTGTAGATGATCTTATTACTAAAAGTATTAAACCATGCAAAGCTGCCTTGAAGGATGCCGGAGTTAACGCTAGTGATATTGACGAGGTTATTCTTGTCGGTGGAATGACTAGAATGCCAAAAATAGTTGAAGCTGTAACCTCTTTTTTTAAAACAGAACCTCATAGGGGTGTAAATCCCGACGAAGTTGTTGCTTCAGGTGCAGCAATACAGGGTGGGGTTTTAATGGGTGACGTTAAAGACGTCCTTCTATTGGATGTTACTCCATTATCCTTAGGTATTGAAACATTGGGTGGTGTGTTTACAAGATTAATTGACAGAAACACAACCATTCCTTCAAAAAAATCTCAGATTTTTTCAACTGCTGAGGATAACCAATCAGCTGTAACAATTAGAGTTTCTCAGGGTGAAAGAGAGATGGCCTCAGATAATAAATCTTTAGGTGAATTTAACTTGGAAGGTATTGCACCTGCTCCAAGAGGAGTGCCTCAAATAGAAGTTACATTTGATATTGACGCAAATGGCATTGTTAATGTAAGCGCTCAAGACAAGGCTACTGGAAAAGCTCATAACATTACAATACAAGCATCTGGTGGACTTGATGACAATGAAATTGAAAGAATGGTAAAAGAAGCTGAGGATAATGCTGAAGCGGACAAAGAAAAAAGAGAAGCCATTGATACAAGAAATCAAGCTGAGTCAATGATACATGGAGCCGAAAAATCGCTATCCGATTTAGGTGATAAGGCAGAGGATAACGCAAAGAAAGAAGTAGAAGATGCTGTTGCTGAACTCAAAACTGCTTTAGAGGGTGAAGATATTTCAATAATAAAAGAAAAAACATCCTCTTTATCAGCAGTTATGATGAAGATGGGAGAAGCAGCTTACAAAGCAAATGAAGCAAACAATGCTGAGAGTGCAGACAAAGCAGATGATACTGGTGAAAGTAAAGAAGATGTTGTGGATGCTGATTTCGAAGAAGTTAAAGATAATGAAGAAAAGAAAGATGCTTCGTAAATAGACTAAAGATAAACTTAAGGCATAATTTATGGCACGTGATTATTACGAGATACTTGGTTTATCTAAATCTGCTTCGGATAGTGAAATAAAATCCTCTTACCGTAAATTAGCTATGAAGTTTCACCCCGACAGAAATCCTGGTGATAAAAAAGCTGAAGAAAAATTCAAAGAAATATCAGAATCTTATGAGATTTTAAAAGATCCCCAAAAAAAAGCAGCCTACGATCAGTTTGGACATGCCGCATTCTCTCAAGGTGGTGGAGGTAATCAGGGCGGAGGGTTTTCGGGTTTTGGAACTGGCGGTTTTTCAGATATTTTTGAAGATATGTTTGGTATGGGAAGTGATTCAAGAAGAAGATCTGCTTCTGCTGGCTCAGATTTAAGATATGATTTATCTATTTCCCTTGAACAAGCTTTTTCTGGGGATCAAGTTGAAATTTCCCTAACAGTACCTGGAAAATGTGAATCATGTAACGGAACTGGAGCTAATAAAGGTTCACAACCAAAGCAGTGTGGTCAATGTGGTGGATATGGAAAAGTAAGAGCTCAACAAGGTTTTTTTACAATAGAAAGGACTTGTGGTGCGTGCTCCGGTGCTGGAGAAATTATTGGCGATCCTTGTAGATCCTGTAAAGGTCAGGGTCGAGTTAATAAAAATAAAAAGCTATCAGTGAATGTCCCAGCTGGTGTAGATAACGGAACGCGCATTCGTCTTTCTGGTGAAGGAGAAGCTGGCCCAAGAGGTTCATCAGCTGGCGATTTGTATATTTTTATTGATATAAAAGATCATTCTCTTTTTCAAAGAGATGGAAAAGATACTTTTATTGAGGTGCCGGTTAACTTTATTGACGCTGTTTTAGGAAATTCCATTCAAGTTCCATGTATTGATGGGTCTAAAGCAAAAATGAATTTAAGTGCTGGAACACAAAGTGGTACTCGTTTAAGAATGAAGGGAAAAGGTATGCCTGGATTACGAGGTGGAACTAGAGGCGATCAATATGTACAAATTAATGTTGAAACGCCAGTTGGCCTCTCAAGAAAACAAGAAGAGTTACTTAACCAAATTAAAGATTTAGGATTAGAAAAAATCAGTCCTAAAACTAGTAGATTTAAAAAATTAATTCAGTAGTTTAAAATCTAAGTATATTTAAACATTGAATTAATAAAAGAGATTACTATGAATAAAATATCTATTTCTATCCCCGGCAGTAACGGCAAGATGGGTAAAACTCTCCTAAGTCTTATATTAGAAAGTTCTAAATATGAGATAGCATCAGCAACATGTTTACCTAATGAGGACGAAGTAGGTGTTGACATTGGTCTGTTTGCTGGAAAAAGCAAAATTAATAAGGAAATTAACGCAGAACCTTCGTCATTGTTTCAAAACTCTGATGTACTAATCGATTTTACTGCTCCAGATGCAACAATGTATCACGCAAAACTATGTTATGATAATAATATGCCAATTATAATTGGCACTACTGGACTAAATGCTGATCAAGAAAATGAATTACGATCTCTTTCTAAAAAAATACCCATTGTTTATTCTGCTAACTTTTCAATAGGAGTGACTTTGTTGTCTCAACTAGTTTCAAACGCCACAAAAACATTAGGCTTTGACTGGGATATTGAAATCTTAGAAATGCATCATAAACATAAAGTTGACTCGCCATCAGGGACTGCACTATTACTCGGAAAATCGGCTGCAGACGCAAGAAAACAAGAACTTTTAAATGTAAAATCTATTTCACGTGATGGATTAGTCGGAAAAAGAAAATCAGAGGAAATAGGCTTCGCAGTTTTAAGAGGCGGGGATGTTGTTGGAGAACACTCAGTATTATTTTGTAACTCTGGAGAAAGAATAGAATTAACTCATAAAGCTACAAATAGGTCAATTTTTGCATCTGGAGCCTTAAGAGCCTCTCATTGGGCTGTTAATGCAAGGCCAGGTTTATATTCTCTTGCAGACGTTTTAGAACTTGGTGGATAAATATAATTAATTTAAAATTTTGTTTATTTCTTTTAAACAGGCATCAACATTAATTTTACCATTTAACTTGGTAGGTCTTGTTTCTATGTAGTTCACAAAACGTTGACTACCAACTTTTAATACAAAAACATCAAGAAAACATTCATTGAAATAATATTGATAATTTTTTAGTTTACCTTCCTCCTTAATAAAATCACCCTTTCCTAGTGTTTTTATAAGTTCAACTTCAGTCCAATTTTTCAATTTTTTTAGATTAAAGTTCTTATTTACTAAAGTTTTTTTCTTTAAAATTTGTTTTTGAACCTTTTCTTTTTTTTTAGGAATATCTATTGGGGCCATCTCGTTTATTTCTGTTGGTTTTCTATTATTAACATCTTTTTTTTTAATTTTTGATTTTATATTTTCATCATTTGAATTTTTTTGATTTGTACTTTCTTTATTTTCAATAAAAATATTGTTGTGTTCAAACGTATGACATGCGTTTATAGATATAAACAAACAAATAGTAATGATAATTTTACAAAGAATAGTTTTCATAGATCATATTCATAAATATTGTTTTAATGGAAGTCTATTTAAAAATTTCTTGAGGAAAATATGGTGAATTCTAAATTTGAAATATGCTTTATTGGAAATGCAATAGTAGATATCATATCTGAGATTAGTTTTGACACTTTGAATAAGTTAAAAATTAAAAAAGGTTCTATGCAACTTGTTAATGAGCAACTATGTAATACATTGTTAAAATCTTTAAAAAACCCGTCAATTATTTCTGGTGGAAGTGCAGCTAATACTGCTGTAGGTTTTCAGTCTTTTGGAGGTAAATGTACTTTTATAGGACAAGTTGGTAAAGATAGATTTGGGAAATTGTTTTCAAAGGATCTAAATAATTCTGGCGTGTTTTTTCAAGAAAAAGATTTTCAACTTTCAGAAAAAACTTCAATGAGTATAGTTTTAGTAACACCTGATGCCGAAAGAAGCATGAACACTTATTTAGGGGCTAGTAATAAACTTAATACTAATTCAATTAATGATGAATTTATAATTAACAGTAGTATAATTTACATTGAGGGATATCTATTTGATCAATTTAAAGCAAAGGAGGCAATTTATCATTGTTGCAGTTTAGCAAAAGCAAACAATAAGAAAATTGCTTTGAGTTTATCTGATTTATTTTGTGTTGATAGAAACAGAGGAGATTTCTTAAACTTAATAGATAAGTATATAGATATTATTTTTGCAAATGAAGATGAAATAAAAAGTTTATTTCAAACTGATTTGGTTAAAAGTATAAATAAAATAATAAATACTGTAAATTTTGGAGCAATTACCCTAGGTTCAAGAGGTTCAATAGTTTTTGAAAAAAAAGTTGAATATAATATAAACCCTATACGTGTACTAAAAATAATAGATACAACTGGTGCAGGCGATTTATATGCATCTGGTTTTTTATTTGGTTTTATAAATAATTACTCAATTGAAGAATGTGGTTATCTTGGAAACCAAGCAGCTTCAGAAATAATTAAATATCTTGGGGCACGACCTCAAATTTCTCTTAAGTCAATTTTGTGAAAATTAAATTATTTTAAAAAGAGCGCATTATAAGCGGCTATTGATGCAGAGTTAACAATATCTGATACAGATGAACCCATCTGAACAATTTGAAATGGTTTTTCACCCCCTATCATAAGAGGTCCTAAAATTGAACCTCCACCAAGTTTCTGTAATAATTTGAATGATATATTTGCAGCTAGAAGGCTTGGCATTATTAAAACGTTCGCAGGACCTGAAAGTCTACAAAACGGATAATTTTCTTTTATTTGTTCATAATCTAATGCTACCTCCGGAGTCATTTCACCATCGAACTCAAAGTCAGCTTTTTTGTTGTCAAGTATATTTACAGCCTCTTTCAAATCTTTGGAACTAGGCCTAGACAAACTTCCAAAATTAGAAAATGATAACAATGCCACGCGAGGTTTATAACCTAAATCCTTTACCGTATTAGCAATACCAGTTGCTATATTAGCTAATTGTTCAGCATTTGGTGTGTCATGTATATTAACATCTCCAATGAAAACAGTTCTTTCTTTCGAAACCATCATAGACATAGATAAAAAACTCTCTCCTTTTTTTGAAGAGATAACTTTTGTTATATCGTTGAAACATCTTCCAAATGGTCTTGTAACACCAGTAACCATAGCATCTGCGTCTCCAGCAGAAACCATAGATGCGGCAAATACGTTTCTGTCTTGGTTGATTAATCTTTGACAATCTCTTCTTAAATGACCATTCCTGTGAAGTAATGTGTATAAATTATCTATATATTTTTTATTATTTTTACTTAGACTAGCATTATATATAATTAGCTCATTAAGTCCTTCTAAATTAACTTTTTCCATAGTTTCTCTTACTCTGTTTTCTCTACCAATTAATATTGGAATACCAAAACCAGAATTATAAAATGATAAAGCTGCTCTAATGGTTTTTTCTTCTTCACCTTCTGAAAATACAACCCTTTGTTTCTTATTTTTTATTCTTGCTTTGATAGGTTCTAAAATAGAGGCTATTGGATTAGTCCTACCTTCCAATTCTCTTTTATACGCTTCTAAATTTTTAATTGGTTTTTTAGCTACTCCACTATCCATAGCTGCTTTAGCAACAGCTGATGAAACTGATGAAATTAGTCTTGGATCAAATGGAGCTGGTATTATGTAATCATTTCCATAATGAAGCTGGACTCCATGGTAAGCTGCATTTACCTCGTCAGGAACATCTTCTCTTGCTAATTTAGCTATTGCATTCGCAGCAGCAATTTTCATCTCCTCATTAATGGAAGTTGCTCTTACATCGAGAGCACCTCTAAAAATGTATGGAAATCCTAGCACATTATTCACTTGGTTTGGATAATCAGATCTACCAGTTGCTATTATAGCATCAGATCTGGCGTTTTTAACTTCTTCAGGCATAATTTCAGGAATTGGATTAGCCATTGCAAATATGATTGGTTTATCAGCCATGTTTTTAATCATTTTTTTTGTCACTGATCCAGGAACTGATAATCCTAAAAAAACATCAGCATTTTTAAGAGCATCTTCTAAGGTTCTAGCTTTTGTATCAACAGTATGACCAGATTTCCATTGGTTCATATTACTTTGCCTGCCTTTATATAAAACACCATCTCTATCAACTAAAATAATATTATTATTTTGTGCTCCCATTGCTTTTAAGAGTTCAACACAAGCTATTGATGCTGCACCTGCACCATTACTCACAAATTTTGTATTTTCTATTTTTCTTTTAGTTAAATGAAGAGCATTTATTATTCCAGCTGCCGTTACAATGGCCGTTCCGTGTTGATCGTCATGAAATACTGGAATATTCATTATTTCTCTTAATCTTTGCTCAATTATAAAACAATCAGGAGCTTTTATATCTTCCAAATTAACACCACCAAAGCTAGGCTCAAGTAACGAAACAGCATCAACAAACTTTTCAGTGTCTTCTGTATTGATTTCTAAATCTATCCCATCAACATCAGCAAATTTTTTGAAAAGTACAGATTTTCCTTCCATAACTGGTTTTGAAGCTGCTGCCCCAATATTACCTAAACCTAAAACTGCTGTGCCATTAGAAATCACGGCAACAATATTTCCTTTAGATGTGTAATCATAAATAGTTTCAGGTTTTTTTTCAATTTCTAGACATGGTGTTGCAACACCTGGGGAATATGCTAATGACAAATCATTAGAACTAATTAGAGGTGTAGTTGGTGTTACTTCTAGTTTTCCAGGTCTACCCTTTTTGTGATACTCTAAGGCTTCCTTTTCTAAGTTAGATTTGTTAGCATCGTTATTGGTAGTAGACATTTTTTCCTCACAAACTTAAAATTGTAAATTTTAGATTATAACTTAAATTTTTTAAAAGATCTTAATAAATTGTATTTTATTAACAATATTTCGATTATAAATAAATTTACAACAAGTTTTTAAGGAATATTATTTTATTGTGAAAAATACATACACTCCAATGATGGAACAATATTTAAGTATTAAGAATAGATATAAAGATTCCTTATTGTTTTACAGGATGGGAGATTTTTATGAGTTATTTTTTGAAGATGCAATTATAGCTTCAGACGCATTAGACATTGCTCTAACTAAAAGAGGTAAATCTAATGGTAAAGATATTCCCATGTGTGGCGTACCCTTCCATTCAGCTGACAACTATTTACCAAAATTAATTAAAAAAGGTTTTAATGTTGCTGTATGTGAGCAAACAGAAACTGTTGAAGAGGCTAAACTCAATCTTAAAAAAGGGCCCCTTAAAAGAGAAGTTGTGAGAATAATATCACCAGGTACTTTAACAGAAGATAACTTATTACAGAGAAAAAATAATAATTATTTAGGAGCTATTTCAATATTTAATGGTTCAATTTCTGTGGCATGGGTAGATGTATCGACAGGATATTTTAAATCAAGGCTTATTGGAAAAGAAAATGATCTAAATCAAAAACAATTATTAACTAATTTTATGTTACGAAAAGATTTTTCAGAAATATTAATCTCTGATGACATGGATATGGATTATATAATTGATGAATGGCATCCTATATTAAAAAAACAATCTCCTAGTTTATTTCATTACCAATCTTGTTTTGATCAGATTTGTTCATATTATTCAGTTGTATCATTAGAGGGTATTGGGTCCTTTAGTAAAGGAGAAATTATTGCCGCTGGAGTTTTGTTATCTTATTTAAAATTAACTCAATGTGGAAAAATACCGTTTCTTTCAATGATTAAATCTGAAAACATTAATAGTTTTTTAGAAATTGATTATTTTACTCAAAAATCACTTGAAATTCTTAAAAATTTGTCGGGAAATAGTGAAGGAAGCTTAATTTCAAGTATAGATGAAACAAAAACTGCTAGTGGTGCAAGGTTGCTAAGGCAGAGAATAATTGAGCCATTTTATGATCTCAATCTCATACAAGATAGATATGACGTAATCAATTGGATTTTAGGAAATAATATTGATATAAATAATTATCAGAATTGTTTAAAGGCAATTCCAGATCTTGAGAGATCATTATCCAGAATTTCATTATTAAGGGGCAGTCCTAGAGACTTACTATTAATTTCTAAAGGTCTTCTTAATACAAAAGAAATTTTCGAAAATTTGACATTAGATCAGCAAAAAAACTTAAAACCTAAGTTGCTAAACTCAATTTTGGACAGTCTAAAAATTGATTATAGTCTTTTCTTGAATATTACAAAAGCTCTAAAATCAGAAGTACCCTTAATTGCAAAAGAAGGTGGATTTATTAAAGATGGTTTTAATGCAGAATTAGATTTCTTTAGAAATTTAAGAAATAATGAATTAAATCAAATAATGAAACTGCAAAGGAAGTACTCAGAACTTACAAAAATTTCTTCTTTAAAAATTAAACACAACAGAATGCTCGGTTATCATGTAGAAGTTAGAACTATCCACGATCAATCAATAAGAAACATTGATTTGTTTATTCATCGGCAAACCACAGCTCAGGCATCAAGATTTACAACAAATGAACTTGTTGACATTGAAACACAAATACTAAACTCATTTGACAAAGCAATAAAAATAGAACTAGAAATCTTTAATAATTTTGCTAATCAAATATTACAAAAAGGCAAAGAAATACTAAAAATTGTAAATTCCATTTCTGAATTAGATATTTCATTTATGGTTGCTAGTCAGTCAGTATTTAGAAATTATGTTTGCCCTAATATTTCCAACGATAAAATATTAGAAATTACTGGTGGAAGACATCCTGTTGTAGAACACCAGATGAGACTTACACAAGGTTCATTTATTTCAAACGATTGTAAATTAAATAATAAGGACTTCATATGGTTAATAACTGGTCCTAATATGGCTGGAAAATCTACATTTCTCAGACAAAATGCATTAATAGCTATAATGGCACAAGCAGGTTTATTTGTACCTGCAAAAAAAGCAAAAATAGGCCTGTTTGATAAAATATTTTCTAGAGTTGGTGCGTCTGACGATTTGGCGAGAGGACAATCTACTTTTATGATTGAGATGATAGAAACATCACTAATTTTAAATACATCAACTGAAAAGTCTTTAGTAATTCTTGATGAAATTGGAAGAGGTACATCTACATTTGATGGCTTAGCAATTGCTTGGTCAGTTTTAGAGTATTTGCATGAGAAAATTAAACCAACAACATTATTTGCAACTCATTATCACGAATTAACAGTTTTAAAAGATAATCTAAATAATTTATCATGCCATAGAATGTCTGTTAAAGAATGGAATAATTCAATAATTTTTATGCATAAAATATTAGATGGAGAGGCAGATAAATCTTATGGAATTCACGTTGCAAAATTAGCAGGAATTCCATCTGAAGTAACTGAAGGTGCGGCTAAAATTTTATCTGATCTTCAAAATAAAAATCAAACAAAGAAAAGTTATAGTAAGGAAGTTTTTACAATTAATTTGAAAGAAGTTGAAAATTTTTTAAAGGAGTTTGATAAAATAGATGTTGATGACATAAGTCCACGTCAGTCTTTAGATTTTTTGTATAAACTCAAATTAAAGAGACAGGGTATTGGTAAAAGTAAATTTAAAAAATAAATTTGCATTTTTTAGGAAATCTAAAGCAATTAATTCCAATAACAATACTTTTGGATTAGTAGAAAATATCGATACTAGTGCAACCTGGTTTCAAAGTATGGAACCTATTACCTACGCTAAAAAAAATGGAAATAAATTATATAAATTAAAAAAAATAAAAATTAATTGTGAAGATACAAAAACTTTTAAAGAATTACTTTTAATCGATCTAAAGAAAGAATTAGATCTATGTAAACAAAAAATAAAAAATGAGTTTTTAAGAACTTCAGATGGGTCGCTAAATGTTGGTCTAAATGTAATTTTAACTGATAGCATGTTAATAGAAATTATAAACAATACCCATAAGCATATTTTTGGAAACATTGATTATAAATTGTCAATTTTGGCAGTTGGCGGATATGGAAGAGGTGAACTTGCACCACACTCTGATTTAGATTTACTATTTCTTATTCCAGACAATTTAAATAAACATGAAACTAAAAATATAGAAGATCTAATTCAATTAATTCTGCACGTTCTATGGGATTTAGGTTACACGGTTGGCCACTCTACAAGAACCATTTTTGATTGTATTGAAAAAAGTAAATTAGACCTTACTATATCGACAAGTATATTAGAGAAAAGACTCATAGTAGGTAATGAACATAACTTTGATTTATTAAATACCAAATTTAACTCCTTCATTGCGATTACTAAAACCTTAGATTTTGTAGAGGCAAAATTAAAAGAGTCTGATTTAAGACATAAAAAATTTGGTGGATCTCGATATGTTGTTGAACCAAACGTTAAAGATGGTAAGGGTGGATTAAGAGACCTTCACACTTTAATTTGGATTTTAAAATTTTCATATAAGGTCGATTCTATATCCAAGTTAATCAAAATGGGAGCTTTATCTAAAAATGAAGCTCTAGCTTTTGCTGAAGCACAACGCTTTTTGCTTTCTGTTAGGTGTCATCTTCATTATAGAGCTGAAAGAGAAGATGATAGATTAGCAATGGATGCGCAGTTAGAAATTGCTAAAAGTATGAATTTTAAAAATACTATTACACATAAAGATGTTGAAAGATTTATGAAAAGATACTTCCTTGCTACAAAAACAGTTGGAAATTTAACAAGGATTTTTTGTGCAGCTATCGAAACAGAATTCAACAAGCCTTTAAGATTAAGTTTTCTAAGCTTGAAAAAAAGTGAAAATGTAGATCCTTTTATTATTGAACTAGGACGTATATATGTACAAAATAAAAATATATTAACCGAAAACCCTGTAAATATAATAAAACTTTTTTATATTTCTCATCAAAAAAACATAGATATTCATCCTAGTACATTGAGACTAATTACAAGTTTGACAAACTTAATCAATTCTGAAGTTAGACATGACTTTAATGCTAACCAAATGTTTTTAGATATATTGACTAGTCAAAGAGATTCAACAAGAACTTTGAGAGTGATGAATGAAGCTAATATATTAGGAAAATTTATTCCTGAATTTCAAAAAATTGTTTGTTTGATGCAATTTGACATGTATCACTCTTATACGGTAGACGAACATACAATTTTTACAATTTCTAATCTGCACTCTTTAAAAAATGGAAAATTTAGAGACTTTGCTCCACTTGCCAGCAAAGTAATAAAAGAAATAATCTCTTATAGATGTCTATTTGTAGCAATGTTACTTCATGACATTGCAAAAGGAAAGAAAGGAGACCACTCAATCAATGGATCCATAATCGCTTCAACTATTTGTCCCAGGCTAGGGTTAAGTAATGATGAAACTGAAATTGTTAAATGGTTAGTTCTTCACCATTTATTATTAAGCAAGACAGCTTTTAGATATGAATTAGGAGATCCAAAAACAATAAAAGATTTCGTTAAAAAAGTAAAAACTGTTGAAAAATTGAAATTATTATTGGTTTTGACTGTTGCAGATATAAAGGGTGTTGGACCTGACATATGGAACGACTGGAAAGGTTCTCTTATCTCTGACTTGTACAAAAAAAGCTTAAATCTTCTTCAAAAAAAGATATCTTCTCAAAATGTGTATGAACACTTTGAAACTACAAAGGAACTATTTAAGAGTGATTTATTTAAAAATGGGATCAAGAAAGAAATAGTAGAACAGTATACCAAGAACTATTATAATAATTATTGGGAAATATTCAGTTTGCAAACTGTCATTAACCATTTTTATATTTTTAATAAAATGGTAGATGACAAAAAGAAGTTTAAAATACATCTGTCTAAAGAGAATGATTTACAAGCAACTGAGCTAATTGTTATTGCACCTGATCATCATGGTCTGTTCTCTCGTATATCAGGTCTTGTTGCTGCATCAGGTTATGATGTTGTTAGTGCTAAAATTATTACAAGATCAGATGGATATGCTCTAGATACATTTTTTATTCAAAACAAAGAAAAAAAATCAATATCTGAAGATTATTTAAGGAAAAAGTTAATCAAAACGATTTCTTTAGGTTTAGAAGGTAATTTTGATATAGAAAAAGCATTAAATATTAAATGGGAGGAGATACCTGCACGTTTTAGAGCCGTGAAGGCACCTACAAGAATAATAGTTGATAATAAAACAAGTGAAAACTTTACTATTTTGGATATTAAATGCAAAAATGCACCAGGAGTTTTATATAAAATTACAAAAACATTAACAAGTCTAGGCATTCAAATAAACACTGCAAACGTATCTACATATGGTGACAGAGTAGTAGATATTTTCTATATTAAAAATGCGTTTGGCTCAAAAGTTGATGATACAATAACAACCGACAAAATTAAGAATTCAATATTAAAAATACTAGAAGACATCAATTTTACTGAATAAAAATTAAACTCATGAAAAATCCACAGGAAAACAAAACATCTTTTTTCATAAGAGGATTTACACAAACCGCCTTTTTTACAGTTATTAGTCGCATAACTGGTTTTGTTAGAGATATATTTATTGCAGGTTTTCTAGGTGCTGGTATTTTTTCAGATATATTTTTAATAGCCTTTAAAATACCTAATTTATTAAGAAGGATAACTGCCGAAGGAGCGCTTACCTCTGCATTTTTACCAATTTATTCTAAATTAAAAGTACAAATTGGTGAATGTTTAGCGTTTATTTACTTTAAAAAAGTTTTCTTTAGAGTTTTTATATCATTATTTATTTTAATGATAATATTTCAATTAATTATGCCATCTGTTATTCAATTTTTAGCTCCTGGATTTTTGAATAATGAAGACGTAATAGAGCAAATAATAACTCTTTCAAGAATAACAATAATTTTTATGCCATTAATTTCAATTGTAGCTATGCTTGGGGTTGCAACAAATGTATCTGGAAAATTTTGGATCTTAGCATTTACTCCAACAATTTTAAACACAAGTATAATTCTAGGGTGTTTTTTTATAAATGATTATTGGACTATCAAATCCTTACCTCTAGCGATCGCTACTGTCTTTGGAGGATTAACTCAAATCATATTTATCCTAATAATGATAATTAAATTTAAGATTTTCAATTTTAAAAATTTTAGTAAAAATAGCAATAAAAGAAATACTGATAACCAAATTCAATTTCACATGAACCAAACATGGAAAAAATTTTTACCAGCGGCATTTGGTGGTGGCATTTTGCAAATAAATTTATTAGTTGATACTATTTTAGCTAGCTTCCTTGGATTTGGATCTATTTCTTATCTTTATTTTGCAGACAGAATTGCTCAGCTACCATTAGGAATAATTGGAATTGCTTTGGGAACAACCCTTTTATCTTCGCTCTCAAAATCTGATGCTATCAAAGACGCTAATCAATTTTCTAAAGAATTAATTATTTCATTCAAAATAGGCTTGTTTTTTTCAATTCCAGCGGCATTAGTTTTTATCAATTTTAGTGATTTATTAATTAAAGTATTATTTGAAAGAGGTGAGTTTACCTTTAAAGAGACGACTCAAACTTCTCATGCATTATTAGCATATGCGGTTGGAGTTCCAGCTTTCATTATGGTTAAATCGTGTCAACCTGCATTTTTGGCAGAAGGCAATACAAAAACTCCGATGTATATTGGTTTTATACTATTAATTTTAAATATAATTTTATCTTTTAGTTTAATGATTTTTTTAAAGCATGCTGGAATTGCTTTAGCTACCTCAATAGTATCTTGGATAGGAACTATAATTTATATAACACTCTTAATAAAAACTAGAAAAATTGAAAAGCCGAATTTTTCATCTCAAAAAGAAGGAAATTTATTTTCAGTTATCTTTTATGGTGTAAAAATCATCCTTATTTCTTGTTTGATGATATTAAGTATGAAACTAGTTCAACACATATTAGAAACTTATAATTTAAATGATGTTTTTGTATTAATAATTTTATGTATATTTGGTTTTTTTATGTATATTTTGACAACAAAGATATTTAAATATATTCCTCAAGAATTAGAGCATCTTATATCTTTAAAATTTAAGAAAGCAAAATAATATAATGATAAACCCACGATTAAATCAAAGTAATAAAAGAATATTTTCAGGTATACAACCAACAGGTAATTTGCATCTAGGAAATTATTTAGGTGCTATAAAAAATTGGGTAAATCTTCAAGGACATATTTGTTCAATATTTTCAATAGTAGACTTACATGCAATTACAGTTCCGCAAGAACCTTTTAAACTTAAATCTTCAACTCATGAAGTAACAGCTGCAATTATTGCATCTGGAATTGATCCAAAGAATGCTATTGTATTTAACCAATCTTCAGTAAAAGAACATGCAGAATTAGCTTGGATATTTAATTGTGTATGTAGAATAGGATGGTTAAATAGAATGACACAATTTAAAGAAAAAGCTGGGAAAAATAGAGAAAAAGCTACTGTTGGTTTGTATGGATACCCAGTTTTAATGGCTGCAGATATTTTGTTATATAAAGCCACGCATGTTCCTGTAGGAGATGATCAAAAGCAACATATTGAATTAGCTAGAGATATAGCATCTTCTTTTAATAGTATGTTTGCTCGTAATGATCAAAAAGACTTTTTTTCTTTGCCAGAGCCACAAATTTTAGGACAGGCAACACGAGTAATGAGTCTCAAGGATGGAACAAAAAAAATGAGTAAGTCTGATGCTTCTGATGCATCTAGAATAAATTTAACTGACACTAAAGAAGAAATTTCAAATAAAATAAAAAAGGCTAAAACTGATCCTCATCCACTACCTGAAACTATTGAAGAACTCAGCACAAGACCTGAAGCTCTAAATTTGATAAATATTTATTCATCATTATCAAATCAATCAATTGACCAAACTTTAAGTCAATTTTGTGGACAGGGTTTTTCTTTTTTTAAACCAAAACTCATTGATTTAGCTATTGAAACTTTAAACCCAATCTCATTTGAAATGAGAAAGTTATTAAATGATCGAAATGAAATTGACAGTATATTAAGAGATGGTGCAGACAATGCCAGGAAAATTGCAGAACCTGTATTAAAACAAGTAAAAGAATTAGTTGGTTTTGCAATTTAGGGAGTTAACTTGTAGAAATAAAAAAAATAATACTTATATAATTAACAGGAGGAAAATTATGTTCATTCAAACTGAAGATACACCAAATCCAGAAACATTAAAATTTATACCTGGCACTGTTATTCTTAAAACAGGAACCGCAGACTTTTCTAGTAAAGATATCGCCTCTGCTTCACCATTAGCTTCAAGATTATTTGAAATTGATGGAGTTAGTAGAGTTTTTTTAGCAACCGATTTTATCTCTGTAACTAAAGATTCTCAATTAGACTGGAACAACCTAAAGCCTTCAATATTAACAGGAATTATGGAACATTATTCTACTGGTCTTCCAGCAATTTATGAAACAGAGGATAAAAATACTGAAACAAACAATATTGAAGATTCAGAAACTATTAAACAAATTAAAGATTTATTAGAAACTCGAGTAAGGCCAGCTGTTGCAATGGATGGTGGAGATATTACGTTTTGTTCTTTTGAGTCAGGTGTTGTTACTTTACAAATGAAGGGTGCATGTGCTGGCTGTCCTTCAAGTACTGCAACATTAAAAATGGGTATTGAAAATATGCTTAGACACTATATTCCTGAAGTCACAGAAGTAAGAGCTGCAGAAATTTAAAATACTAGAGTTTTTAAACATAAATAAGCTGGAATGATTTTATGAAAAAACTTAATCTAGTTGATTCCTTGTTCATATTTCTAGTTTTCTTGATTTTATTGTGTGGGTTTTTTATACCTAATATTTTGAAAGTGCAACAACCATTCTCTAATTTAAATTTAATTATTAACAAAATTAGAGATTTAACTGTTAACGAAAATAAATTAAACCAATTTAATACAAATCAAAAATATTTATCCTCCGATCAATTAAATGATAAGACCATTGTATCCAATTGGTCAGACATTATCTTAAATAATGCAAAAAACAACCTGCCAATTGCAAGGATGTATTTTCCTTATATTCCAAAACATATTGAAGAATACGAAATAAATAAAAAAAAAGATGTTTTCATATCTATTATGTTGCCTATTGCTCTTAGAGGAAATGAATTGGCTTTAGAAGACAGAAAATTAGCGAAAATGGCATTCTCTACAAATAATATTTATCAAATTGAATTTTTGTCAAAAAAATACAAAGTTCGAAACTTTAAAAAAATTAATTTCAGTAGATTAACAAGTTCTGAATTTGCTAGAATTAAATCCGAGTTACTGATTAAAATTGATACTATTCCAATTTCAATGATTTTAGCACAGGCTATAATAGAAAGTGGATGGGGTTCTTCTAGATTTGCACAAGAAGGAAATGCTCTATTTGGTGAATGGACTTGGAAAAACAATCAAGGCATCAAGCCACGCGGTAACGTAAACGCAGATTTTGCAGTAAAAAACTTTAAGAATGTACTAGAATCTCTAAACTCTTATATTTTAAATTTAAACAGGCACTCAGCTTATGGTGAAATGAGGGAATATAGAGAATTACAAAATAAGAAAAATAAAATAATATCAGGATACGAAATGGCTAATTTTCTAGAAAATTATGCTGAAATAGGCTTTGAATATGTTAAAAAGGTAACAAATATGATCAACAGTAATAAACTATATAGATTTAGAAATTCCAAATTAGAAAATAATTAAAACATTATTATTTAATTATGAATTGTCTACCGAGCCATCTCCATCTGTTTTTACCTCCTGACATAGTGCAATTAATTCTTCCTCTCCCCTTCAAAAAAGGACCACTCAATCTTATTTCAATTCTGTATTTACCCAATCTTTTGGTTTCAGATTTCAAACCATTATTTGCAAAACATCTGACTGCATTTTTAGGTTTTATTTTTTCAGATAGAGTAAAACCGTAGTTAGGTGGGTTTTTTTCAAGAACAGGATTTCTTGGTGATAGATCAGAAATTGGCATAGGTAATGCATTTACAGCTAGTAAAAATCTACCCATATCACCATATTTTTCGTTCATTGCAAACCTTGGCAGTTCATACATTCCTAAACTTTTATGGGCTACTCCTGAATGTTGACCAAATGCTGCTATAAATCCATTTAGCTTAACCTGTTTTAAAACTTCCAAATTGTACTCTCCGTACGGGTAAGCAAAAATTTTTGGTGCACTTCCAATTTCATCAATAAACCTTTTATTAGAAATTGATAGTTCTTCTATTATTTCTTCTTTATTTAGTTTAAACATATGTGGGTGTGATTTGGTTTGACTACCGATAGTAACCCCATGATCCCTTAGAATTCTAATTTGTTCCCAATTCATATAACCAGGTGTTTTATTATCGATTACATCTGTAGATACAAATAAAGTAAAAGGCAG
The DNA here is from genome assembly GCA_902593735.1 of uncultured SAR116 cluster alpha proteobacterium. Classification (GTDB taxonomy): domain Bacteria; phylum Pseudomonadota; class Alphaproteobacteria; order Puniceispirillales; family Marisalimonadaceae; genus Marisalimonas. Next base: position 27,396 of record CACJJL010000010.1, on the reverse strand, counting down.
ATTGTGTTTTTTAAATATTGGCCATGCATATCTAAATACTGAAGAATATGCATCATCAATTGTAATGACTACAGATCTATCATCTACTGGTTGAATATTATTTATTGCAAGAAGAGCCCTTTCAATATCTATTACTTTATATTTAGGTTTTAATAATTCATCAATGTGTTTTTCAAATTGTTCTTTTTTGATATTTGTTGATGGATATCTACTATCTCCAAATCTATGATACATAATAAAAGAAGCATAATTGACTTTTGAAATATTCTTATTTTCATTTGTTTGAGAGTATGAAATTGAAGGTATAATAAAAAATAAAAAGCCGAGTAATAAATTCATTTAAATCCTCAAAAATCAAAAAATTTAATTTTATAACTAATAACTTTATTATATAATTAACATAAATATTACTACCTTTTTCTTTTTGTTGAATAAAGATACTTATGATTATTTCTATAGAAACAAGTGCATCAGATTTATCACTTACTTTATTGAATAAAGAAAGTATAATAAGTCATATATCTATACCTTTTAATAATGAATTGTCTGAAATTATTGTGCCAACAGTTAAAATGTTTTTAAAAGATAACTTTATATCTTTTGACGATATTTCCTTTTTGGCAGTTGGTTGTGGACCAGGTGGTTTTACAGGAATCCGCGCTATAATTTCAACTGCTTTAGGTATAACTGTATCTAAAAGTCATATTAAAAGTATAGGCATTAACTCATTGGCTGGTTTAGCAATGTCTGCACTTCAAGAGGCCAAAATTTTAAAAGTTAAATATGTAATCAGCTCTATTGATAGCAAAAAAGATGATCTTTTTTTGCAGTTATTTAAAATTAATTATACTAAAAACAAATTATTACCAATTGCTGCTATTAACGATATTGATACATTAAAAATTGAAAAATTAAATAATTATTTTAAGGTTAACAATTTAGCATTAAAGGAAGTTTTATTTGTTGGTCATCAATCTAATATAGCAAAAAATATTATAGAAAATTTGAAAGTTTCTATAAACTCAACACAACAACCTGATTCTTTGGGAGTTGGAAAACTTGCTTCTCGTTTGATATCAAATAAAATAAATATCAATAAAACCACCTACGCATTTGACAAATTTAAACCTATTTATGCTCGATCTGTACAAATTAACTAAAAATGATTAATATAAGCCCAGTACAAAAAGGTGATTTATTAACATTAATTAAAATTGACAAGGTTATTTTTGACTATCCTGCATCTAAAAAAGATTTTGAAAATTATTTTAAAGAAGACACAATTAAAATATGGAAAATTTCAACTCAAAAAATTGTTGGATTTGTAATTTTCTATCACGTAAAAGATGAAATTGAAATTATTAAAATTGGTATCATAAAATCATGCCAAAAGAAGAATTATGGATCCTTAATAATCAATGAAATAAAAAAACTTAAAGATATAAAAAAAATTTTTCTTGAAGCGTCTATGGAAAACACACAAGCAATAAACTTTTATTTAAAAAATGGCTTTAAAAAAATTGGAATAAGAAAAGCCTATTATAAAGTAAATAAGCAAAAGATAGATGCATTAAGATTATTATTTGAGATTTAATAAAAATGAAATACTTAAAATTTATTTTATCACAATAAATTTCCAGTAGGTGTTTAATGTTAATCACTAAAATAAAAAATAATATTGAAAAAAGAGATTTTAAAGTAAGAAAATTGAGCTCAATCTTTAATAGAAAAATTTATTCTACAGAACCTTTAAAAACAAGAAAAAATTTTTCTAAAATTGAAGTCGATAATTTTGTTATTAAGATTGCTGAGAAAAAATCAGAATTAAAAAAAGCTCAAGCTCTTAGGTACTCAGTTTTTTACAAAGAAAAAAAAGCTTTACCAACACTATCAAAAAAAATTTTAAGATTAGATTATGACAAAGTCGACAAATATGCTGATCATCTGATTGTAATAGACAAAAATAGAAAAAAAATAAAAAATAAAATTGTAGGAACTTATAGGCTTGTTCGAGGTGACATAGCATCTAATTTCGGTGGGTTTTATACTTCTTCAGAATTTGATTTATCTCAGATATTAAATTCTTATAAACATAATCAAATACTTGAATTAGGAAGGTCATGTGTTCATCAAGATTATAGAAATGGAACCATAATGAACCTTCTTTGGAAAGCAATTGCTAAGTATGTAAAATTATATGATATAAAAATCTTATTAGGATGCGCAAGTTTTAACGGGACTGATGTACTGAAATACACTAATGAATTGTCTTACTTAAGAAAAAATTTTTCTTTACCAGATGAATTTTCAGTTAAAAGCTTGAACCCAAAAATATATCCTGCTTGCACTGAATTTAATTCAAACACTAATAATTTAAGAACTTTTGTAAAATTGCCACCACTTATAAAAGGATATCTTAGAATTGGTGGAAGGGTCAGTTATGATTGTTTTGTCGATAGTAAATTCAATACAATAGATCTGTGTGTAATTGTGAATACGAATAATATAGATGAAAAATATAAGAAGAAATATTTAAATTAATTAAGTCAAATATGATAGTTAAAGAAAATTTTTATTTAAGTCCTATTTATAATTCATCATTAATAGATAATATAATTTTCTATTCAAAACTTATACTTTTTATAGTTGTTGCTTCTATATTAATCGCTTGCTCTTTATTATTTGGTAAAATAATACCTCCAATCGAAAAATGGCTGCCAGTATTATTTCATAAAATGTTATTGTGGCTTTTGTCACTAGAAGTTGAAACAATAGGTGAAACAGACAAATTAAATAAAAGAAATTTATTTATAAGCAATCATTTATCCTATCTAGATATTCCCATATTGGGATCTAAATATCCATTGAGATTTGTAGCAAAATCTGAAGTAAAAAGCTGGCCATTATTTGGTTTTTTGGCTAAGAAAGGTAGATCAATTTTCATCAGAAGGAATAAAACAGAAAGTATTAACCAAAAAAATAAAATATTAGATGTTTTATCTTCTGGTGAGAAGGTTTTTATTTTTCCTGAAGGAACTACTTCTGATGGGAATAGAGTTTTAGAATTTAAATCAAGTTCCTTTTCTTCAGTAGAAAACCAAAATTTTACAATTCAACCAATTGTTATTGTTTATTCAGATTTAAATGGCATCCCTATTAACAGATGGTTGAGGCCTATGATAGCTTGGTACGGAGACATGGATCTTAAGCCACATTTATATAAATTAATTAAATTAAAGTCTATTAAAGTTAAACTTATTCATTTAAAACCAATAAATGCCCAAAATTTTAAACATAGAAAAGATCTAAGTATTCATTTAGAAAATAAAATAAGAAAAGTTTATTCTAGTGCTTTATCAAAAAAACTTGCAAAATAAATTTATAACTGGCAGTAAGTATCATTAATATGTGATGAAGCCTTGATGAAAAAGCTATTTATTAGAACTCACGGATGTCAAATGAACTTTTATGACTCTGAGAGAATGACAGATTTATTAAAACCTCATGGTTATCAATTAGATGACAATGAAGATGATGCTGACCTAATAGTTTTGAATACATGCCATATACGAGAAAAAGCAGTTGAGAAAACATATTCTGAGTTAGGGCGTATAAGAGAAAAAATTAATATCAGAAAAGTTAAAACCGGGAAAAGATCAATTGTAGCTGTTGCTGGTTGTATTGCTCAAGCTCAAGGTAAAGAAATTATAAAGCGTTCTCCATGGGTTGATATAATTGTTGGACCTCAATCATATCAAAATCTCCCTGAACTAATTGCTAAAGTTGATCCAGTTAATAAAAATAAAAACATTAATATTGATTTCCCTACTATTCCAAAATTTGACCAATTAAATGCTAAAATTGAAGAAAGAGGGCCTTCTGCATTTTTAACAATTCAAGAAGGATGTGATAAATTTTGCACCTTTTGTGTTGTTCCTTATACAAGAGGAGCTGAATATTCGAGACCTTTAATGTCTATTATGGATGAAGCAAAAAAATTAATAGATATTGGTGTTAAAGAAATTACCCTATTAGGTCAAAATGTAAATGCTTGGAATTCTAAAGGTTTAGATGATAAAAATTGGGGATTAGGGAGATTAATTGATGAGCTAGCTAAAATCAACGAGCTTAAGTTTATCAGATATACTACCTCTCATCCACTTGACATGGATATTGAGTTAATTAAATCTCATAGAGATAATAAAAAATTAATGCCTTATCTTCATTTACCTGTCCAATCTGGTTCAGATAAAATTCTCAAAATGATGAATAGAAAACATTCTGTTAAAGAATATTTAACAATTATAGAAAAAGTTAGAGATTATAATCCCAATATTGCAATATCAGGGGATTTTATTGTTGGGTTTCCAGGAGAAACAGAGAAAGATCATATGTCAACATTAAGTTTAATTAAAAAGGTAAATTATTCACAAGCTTACTCATTCAAGTACTCTAAAAGGCCTGGAACACCAGGAAGTATTTTTCTTGATCATTTAAACGAGGATATAAAGAATTCTAGATTGCATGAAGTTCAAGAACTACTAAGATCTCAACAATTATCTTTTAACGAAAAGACTATTAATTCTACCATGAAAATATTAGTTCTTAAAAAAGGAAAGAAAAAACATCAATATATTGGAAGATCACCTTTCAATCAGTCTGTTTATTTTAGCTCTAAAAATGAAAAATTGATAGGATCATTTATAGATTTAAATATTACTGAAGCTTTTCAAAATAGTTTAACAGGTAATATTGTACTTGATTTTTAATGTTAAGATTGAAGGCTTAGATGTATTGACTTATAATATAAAAAAAGAAGAAATTTCACTTGAACTTCCTAGCAATTCGTTAATAGCAATTTTAGTTGGTCATCACAGTATTAATCTTGTAAAACTAGAAAAGTTGATAAACGTAAACATAAACTTATTTGGTAATCAATTTAATATTTCAGGAAATTCAGAAAATGTAAACAAAGCCAAGTTAATTATTTCTGCCGTTTATAATAAACTATCTCTTAAAAAATTAGATATTTCTGAGTTTAATTTTTCAAATTTTGAAACTGAGTTCAGGATGTTGCAGGGCACTTCTTCTTATCCAAAATCAAATAGAATAATTGATAAAAATGAAGATTTAAGATTTGAAACTTGGAAAAAAACTATTATTCCAAAGAGTGTTGGTCAAAAAAAATATTTTGAAGCCTTAAATAATTTTGAACTAGTTTTTGGTCTTGGGCCTGCTGGAACTGGAAAATCCTACCTAGCTGTTGCAAAGGGTATTCATATGTTGAAAAAAGGAATTGTTGAAAAGATTATTTTAACAAGACCAGCTGTTGAGGCGGGAGAAAGGCTTGGTTTTTTGCCGGGTGACATGAAAGAAAAAATAGATCCCTATCTTAGACCTATCTATGATGCTTTATATGAAATGATGCCAGTGGATAGGGTCGAAAAAAAAATTCAATCAGGTGAAATCGAAATTGCCCCTTTGGCATTTATGAGAGGAAGAACGTTTACAAACTCTTTCGTTATAGTAGATGAAGCGCAAAACACTACATCAATTCAAATGAAAATGGTCTTAACACGAATTGGTGAGGGGTCTAGAATGGTAGTTAATGGTGATTTAACTCAAGTTGATTTGCCAAAAGGTCAAATTTCTGGATTAAATGAATCAAAAAAAATACTTAGTAAAATTAAAGATATTGAGATAATATATTTAGAAGCAAATGATGTAATAAGGCATCCAATCGTTGCTAAAATTATAAAAGCATATGATAACTTCACTAACAAATAAACATTTAAAAAAGCATTCATGAACGTGGCTGAACAAGATTACCGAATATGGAAAAATAAAAATTTTATTGTAGAAGCGACTATTGATTTTTCTTTGTGGAACAAAAATATCATAACTAATTTCCAAAAAAATTTAACTAAAACTCTTGATGAAATTTATTTAAAATCAGATTTGAATACTTTAAATACCAAATATTTAATTTCACTTTTTTTTTCAGGAGATAAGAAAATGATTGAACTTAATAATTACTATAGAAAAATAAATGCCTCAACCAACGTGTTATCATTCCCAAACAGTTCAAACAGTAAAAATGAATTCTTTTTGGGTGATATAATATTGTCACTTGAAACTATTTATAAAGAAGCAACAAGAGATAATAAAAATATTAATAATCACTTAATCCATTTATTTATTCATGGAGTATTGCATCTTTTAGGTTATGACCATGAAACAGAAGAAGAGGCAAAAAAAATGGAAAATATTGAGATTAAAATATTAAGAAAATTGCAAGTAGATAATCCATATTAATAAGTGAAGAAAAAACAGAAAATGGTATATTTTAAAGATGAAAATCAATCTTCCAAGTTTTTTAAAAAAAGCAAATCATAATAAAAAAAATACAAATCTTGACAGGGAGCTAGAGCAATTTGTTGCGAGAAGAATAAATGCAGATGATTCTAATGGTAAAGCTTTAAGTCATGAAAATGAATTACTAAAAAACCTTGCTGGTTTGAGAGGTATTACAGCTTCTGATGTAATGGTTCCAAGAATTGACATAATTTCGGTAGCAATGACAGACGATTTTGATGAAATAGTAAAACAATTAATAAAAACCAATCATAGTAGAGTACCTGTTAGAAATGAAAGTTTAGACGATATAATAGGCATTCTTCATATAAAAGACGTTTTAGCAAACTTGTTTTTAAAGGAAAAACAAGAAATTAAAGCATTAATAAAAAAACCAATTTTTGTTTCACCCTCTATTAGTTTGTTAGATCTACTTTATGAGATGAGAGTAAAAAGACGTCATCTTGCTCTAGTGGTTGATGAATATGGTGGTATTGACGGATTAGTTACGATTGAAGATTTAGTTGAAGAACTTGTTGGAGAAATTGAAGACGAACATGACTTATCGACAGAGTGTAGGTTAGAAAAAATGGAAGATGGGTCAATAATAGTTGAAGCTAGAATAATGATTAACTTATTAGATGGTTTTATTTCGTCTATAAAAAAAGAAGATTTGAATGATGAAATTGAAACGCTTGGAGGATTTATAATTAGCATAGCAGGTAGAGTTCCTGTTAAAGGAGAAGTAATTAGATATTATCCCTCTGGATTAAAGTTTGAGATATTAGAGGCAGATCCTAGAAAAGTAATTTTAGTGAAAATTAGAGGTCTTAAAAATATCTCTTCAAAAAATAAGCTAAAATTGTAATAAAGAAATGCACAAGTTTAATACTCCCTCATTATTACATTACATTATTATTTTTTTGGCTGGTGCTCTTAGTATTTTGTCAACTCCTCCTTATTCATTTTTGCCGTTTATTTTTTGTCTTGGTTTTGGTATTTACTCGATTAGTTTTATATCTTCTCTGAGAAAGACTTTTATAGCAGCCTGGTCATTAGGATTTGGCTGGTTTTCATTTGGTCTATATTGGATTAGTTCTGCTTTTATTGTTGCGGATACCTATCATACTTATTTAATGCCATTTGCTATAATTATTTTGCCAAGTTTGCTTGCAATTTTATGGGGGCTTGCTTTTGTTTTTGGTAAGTTAATTAACAAAAAAAATAGATTTTCCATTATCTATATAATAGTTTTTTTATCTCTTTTTGAATATTTAAGAGCTTATTTATTTACTGGATTTCCATGGTTAATGCCTTCAATAATATTTTCCTCTAATGAATATTTTATTCAAATATTTTCTTTCATTGGAAGTTTTTCAACTAATTTAATTGTTTTGATATTTAGTGTGTTGCCTTTCATATTATTATCAAATTTTAAGGGTAAATATTTTCTTTTTTTAATTTTGTTTACTCCAATATTCTTGATATTTATTTTCGGATTCTTGAGATTTCACAATAAAAGCTTATTAAAACCTACTTATCAACATATTACACTTGTTCAACCAAATATTGAGCAGAAATATAAATGGAATTTGCAGAGAAGAGAACAACATTTAAAAAATCTTATCAAGTTGTCTAGTGAAAGTTTCAATAATAAAAATTTTACAAAAAGAATAATTATTTGGCCTGAAACTAGTTTTGAAGGTGCAATTCCTAGTGATAAAAAATTATTGTCCACAATTAGCCAAAAAGTTATAAAAAATTCAAATACAATTTTAATACTTGGTTTACTAAGAACTGATGGTAATAGTCTTTATAATTCATTAGCTTTTTTGAATTATAAAGGAAATATTATCCATAAATATGACAAAATAAGATTAGTGCCTTTTGGAGAATATATTCCATTTCGTAAACAATTAAGCTTTATTTCTAATTTTTTACCTGTAAAGGATTTTTCAGCTGGGAAAAATAAACCTACAATTTACATCGACGGTGTTGGTGATGTTATTACTTTAATATGTTATGAAATACTATTTTCTGATCTTATTAAGGGTAAAATATCAAGTAATACAAACTTATTGATCAATATAACTAATGACGCCTGGTTTGGAGAAACTAGTGGACCTTATCAACATTTGGCTCTTGCAAAAATTAAAGCTGTAGAATTTGGTCTACCTTTAGTAAGAGTTGCAAATACTGGTATTTCTGTTTTTATTTCACCATATGGAGAGGTGCTAGATAAGATTCCTCTTAACCAAAGAGGAGTTAAAAATGTTAAACTGGTTTCAGCCTTAGATCACACATTATATAAAATTTTTGGAGAATATATTTTTATTATTTTAATTTTTGTACTAATTATTGTAAATAAAATATATGAATTAACTTTCAAGGACATAAATCTATATGAAAAATGATTATTTGTTTACCTCAGAGTCAGTGTCCGAAGGCCACCCTGATAAAATTTGCGATAGGATTTCAGATACAGTTGTTGATTTGATGTTAAAAAAATATTCTGAAGCACGTGTTGCTTGCGAGACTATGGTTTCAACTAACAGGACAATAATTGCTGGTGAATACAGACTTCCGCAAGGTTTTGATATTACTAATGAAGAAATTGAAAAACAAGTAAGACAAGCTGTTTACGATATTGGTTATCAACAAGATGGTTACCACTGGCAAAAGATGCACTTTGAATGTCATCTTCATTCTCAATCTTCTAATATTGCTATTGGCGTAGATAAAGCTGGAAATAAGGATGAGGGTGCTGGAGATCAAGGTCTTATGTTTGGTTTTGCATGTAATGAAACTGATTCTTTAATGCCTGCTCCTATTTACTATGCTCATAAAATATTAAAAGAAATGGCAAAAATAAGACATTCAGATAAAAATTCTATTTTACTACCAGATAGTAAGTCTCAAATTACATTAGAATATAAAAATGGTACACCAATTAAGGCCAAATCCATAGTTGTGTCTACTCAACATAAAAAAGATTGTTCACAAGATGATATTAGAGATATCGTTAGAGAAGTTGTTATTAAAGTTTTACCAGATAATTGGATGTGCTCAGAAGACGACTTTTATGTCAACCCTACAGGAATATTTGAAATTGGTGGCCCTGATGGAGATGCAGGATTAACTGGAAGAAAAATAATTGTTGACACATATGGAGGAACTTCTCCTCATGGAGGAGGAGCTTTTTCCGGGAAAGACCCTACAAAAGTTGATAGGTCGGCAGCTTATCTTACCAGATATTTAGCTAAAAATGTTGTAGCAGCAGGAATTGCTTCCAAATGTACAATACAGATTTCCTATGCAATTGGGGTTTCGAAACCACTTTCATTATATGTTAATACTGAAGGAACGGGTCAAGTAGATGATAGTAAAATAGAAAAAACACTAAAAAATTGTGTTGATATGACGCCAAGAGGCATAAGAGAGCATTTAAATTTAAATAAGCCCATTTATGTTCCTACGTCAGCTTATGGTCATTTTGGTAGACATCCGAATGAAGGTGTTAATGGATCGTTTACCTGGGAAAAAACTGATCTTGTTGATACTATTCTCAAAGAAATCTAAAATAGTTGAATTTAATAAATTTGTCAGAAAATCCTATATTTTATGGAAGAAGAAAGGGTAGAAAATTATCAAACTCTGCTGCTTCGGCAATAAGAATGGGAAAAAAACACTTATTGCAAAAGGAAAATTTATTAAACATTTTTTTTGAAAATGACAAAAAGAAGATTGTTGAAATAGGATTTGGTGATGGCGAAAATTTAGTCCAATCAGCTATAAAAAATCCAAATTTTTTGTATATTGGCGCAGATCCTTTTCTAAATGCAACGGCAAAATGTCTTCAAAAAATCATAAAATATAATTTAAAAAATATTCTTATTTGGCCAGACGATATTAGAAAAATAATAAAACTATTTCCATTTGATAGTATATCAGAAATAAAAATACTTTTTCCTGATCCTTGGCCAAAAAGGAAACACAAAAATAGAAGGCTAATACAAATAGATTTTATAAACCACTTATATAATATCTTAAAACCAAAAGGAACCCTAACCATTTCTACAGATCATGATATTTTAAAGTGCTGGATATTAGAAAAATTTCAAAACTATAGTAAATTCACTTGGTCTGCCCAAAGTTTTAAAGATTGGCAATTGAAACCAACAGATTGTTTTACAACTAAATACGAGCTTAAATCATTGTGCCATAACAGAAATCCAAGTTGGTTTATTTTTGTAAAAATTAACTAATTTTTATTATATTTTTTTCATAGCTAAAATTATTGATTTTTTTAAAAATTAAAATTAATATAGGTATTATCACGGTGAGTCATTTGACTCGCTTTTTTTATTTATGGAATTTGGTTGTTAATGATTGATGAACAAATAAGAGATTTCTTATTCTTAAGACTAAAAAATTTAGGATATCACCTTATACGTGTAAAACTAATGAATATTAGCGGTAAAAAAACATTGCAGATTATGGCAGAAAGAATTAAGGATAAAAAAATGGATGTTGAGGATTGCACTTTTTTAAGTCGTGAAATTTCTACATTATTAGATATTGACGATCCTATTAAATCCTCTTACGTCCTAGAAGTATCTTCTGGTGGGTTGGCAAGACCTTTGACTTATATTGAAGATTATGAATCATTTAAATATAATAAGGCTAAAATTGTATTAAAAGACAAATTTTTAGGGAAAAAAATATATAAAGGTTTTCTTCAAGGTGTAGATAAGAACGGAGACATTTTGTTAGAAACAGAGGAACATGAATTGAAATTTAATTTTCTAGAAATTGAAAAGGCTAATATTGATGCCAATTGGGCAATAGAAAACAACCAAGTAAAGTAGTTAAGACATATGTAAGGAAATGAAATGGAAGTTAAATCCATACCTAGATTAGAGTTAATCCAAGTAGCAGAGACTGTTTCTAGAGAAAAATCAATTGATAAGGAAGAAGTTATTCTGGCAATGGAAGAAGCGATACAAAAAGCAGCAAGATCAAAATATGGTTTAGAAAGAGATATTAGAGCCGATATTGATAGAAAAAATGGTTCTATAAACATTGCCCAATTTACCGAAGTTGTTGAAAAAATTGAAAATGAAGCTACTCAAATGACTTATCAGGAAGCGCAAAGAAGAAACTTAGATCTCGGGATTGGAGAATTTTATAAACAAACTCTTCCACCAATAGATTTTGGAAGAATTGCTGCCCAAACTGCAAAACAAGTAATTTCTCAAAAAGTTAGAGAGGCTGAACGTCAACGACAATTTCAAGAATATAAAGATCGTGTGGGCGAAATTGTGGTCGGTACCATAAAAAGAGTTGACAATCATTCTGTTACAATCGACTTAGGAAGGGCTGAGGCTGTAATAAAAAAAGATCATATGATACCTAGAGAACAATTGAGGCCAGGAGATAGATTGAGAAGCTTTATTATTGAAGTAAGTGAAGAAATTAAAGGTCCTCAAATATTTTTATCCAGAGCTTCAAATGAATTTTTGTCAGCTTTATTTACCCAAGAAGTACCAGAAATTTATGATGGTATAATCGAAATTAAAGGAGTTGCAAGAGAACCTGGAAGTAGAGCTAAAATTTCTGCCTTCTCCAATGACCCAAGCATTGATCCGGTTGGAGCATGTGTTGGAATGAGAGGTTCTAGAGTCCAAGCTGTGGTAAGTGAGCTACAAGGTGAAAAAATAGAAATTATACCATGGTCTGAAGACCCTGTAACATTTGTTATAAATGCTTTGGCGCCAGCAGAACCTTCCAAAGTGGTTATGGATGAAGATGCATCTAGAATGGAAGTAGTTGTACCAGATGATCAATTATCATTAGCAATAGGTAGAAGAGGACAAAATGTTAGATTAGCCTCACAATTGACTGGTTGGTTTGTGGATATTTTAACAGAAGCTGAAGAATCAGAAAAAAGACAAGAAGAGTTTTCTGAAAGAAGTAAAATTTTTATTGAGGCCCTTGATATCGACGATGTTATAGCCCACTTGATGGTAAGTGAAGGTTTTGCCACTATCGCTGACATAGCGGAAGCATCTATTGAGGAACTTATTTCAATCGAAGGTTTTGATGAGGATATATCTATAGAGTTAAGTAAGAGAGCTCAAAATTTTGTTAAAATTGAAGATGAAAGGATTGATAATTCCTTAAAGAAGCTTCAAGTAAGCGAAGATTTGTATAATTTTGATTCACTTAGTAAATCGAGTATTTTAATTTTGGCAGAAAACAAAATTAAAACGTTAGATGAGCTTGCAGAATTAGATAGTGAAGAATTATTCAATCTACTTGGTGATAAAATCTTTAATAATGAAGATGACGCTGGTTCTGTTATAATGAAAGCTAGACAACACTGGTTTTCAGAAGATAATATTGATGAATAATTGATAGTTAAGGAAATCTTGTTATGGAAGATAAAACGAATGGAGAAAGAAAAAAATTAAGTCTTTCCTCTGGTGGAAAGTTAACCTTAAAAAATTCTGTTTCTACAACAAAGAAACCTAATAACATAACGGCTAATTCAAGAGTTGGTAGAGGCACTGTTCAAGTTGAAGTAAAAAGAACTAAAAGATTATCAACAAGACTAAATTTAAATGACAAACCTTTTGAAAAAAATTCCCCTGATAATTTTTCTGGCCTAAGTGCTAAAGAGATACAATCCAGAAGTAAAATGTTGCAAGAAGGCTTAGCAAAAACTGCAGCAGAGGCTGAAATTATAGCGTCTGAAAAAATTGAACGAGCGAAACTAGAAGAAGCTCGAATTGCTGCCACAGCTCAAGAAGCAACAGAGGCTGCATCTTCTCTAGCTCCAAAAGACAAAATAATGGCTAGACGAAAAGCCGAAACTGAAGAAATACTGGAAATAAAAAAAATTGAAGAAGAACAAATTAAGCTTCAAATCGACGCAAAAAAAGCAGAGGTAGCAGCTTTACAGGCAGAAAAAGATAGACAAAAATTGGCAGATACTGAAGCTTTATCCACTAATAATAAATTTTGGACTTCACATAAATCCCAAGAAAAGGATTTTTTTAGGGAAAATGTAAAAAAATCTTCTTTAAACAGAGGTTTTCAAGAAAAAAGACAGGGTAAGATGACAATTGCAAGAGCTTTAGATTCTGAAAATGTAAGAGTAAGATCTCTTGCATCAATTAAAAGAAGACGTGAAAAAGCAAGAATGCAAGCAGACCAAACTCCTGCTGTTAAACAATTTAGAGAAGTTATAATACCTGACACAATAACTGTTACAGAATTAGCTAATAGAATGACAGAAAAAACAGCTGATGTTGTTAGAGAACTTATGAAAAATGGAATTATGGCAACTGCAACAGAAGTTATTGACTCTGATACAGCTGAACTTATAACTACTGAATTTGGTCATAAACCAAAAAGAATATCTGAAGCAGATGTTGAATTAGATCTTAAAATTGAACAAAGTGATCCAAAAAACCTTTTACCTCGTCCACCAATAGTAACAATAATGGGTCATGTAGATCATGGTAAAACATCTTTACTAGACGCCCTAAGAAAAAGTAAAGTAGCAGATGGAGAAGCTGGTGGTATTACTCAGCATATAGGTGCATATCAAATAACAACAAATACTAATTCTAAAATATCATTTATAGATACTCCTGACCATGAAGCATTTACAGAAATGAGAGCTAGGGGAGCAAATGTTACAGATATTGTTATATTAGTCGTAGCAGCGGACGATGGGATTAAACCACAGACTATTGAGGCAATAAAACACGCCAAAGCAGCAGATTGTCCAATAATAGTAGCTGTAAATAAATGTGACAAACCAGACGTAAATCCTCAAAAAGTACGTGCAGAATTACTACAACATGACTTAATACCAGAAGAAATGGGAGGTGATGTTCAATGCATTGATGTGTCTGCTAAAAACAGTACAGGTTTAGTTGAGTTAATTGAAGCACTTGAATTGCAAGCAGATTTAATGGAATTAAAAAGTGATCCTACTATTAATGCAAATGGTGTGGTTATTGAATCAAAGGTTGAACGAGGTAAAGGTTCAGTTGTTACTCTTCTAGTAAAATCAGGCACATTAAAAGTTGGTGAAATAATAGTAATTGGAACAGAGACTGGTAAAGTAAGAGCATTAATTAATGATGAGGGTAAGAGAGTTAACAGTGCCGGTCCATCAATGCCAATTGAAGTTTTAGGATTATCTGGAACACCAGATGCTGGTGATTTAGCTCATGTTGTTGAGACAGAATCAAGAGCTAGAGAAATTGCAGATTATAGATTAAGGAAATTAAAACAAAAAGAAGCAACATTAACTACCAGAGGTTCAGTTGAACAAATGTTGGCTAATATTCAGGCTGGAGAAACTTCAGAATTACCTGTAATTATAAAAACTGATGTTCACGGATCATTAGAGGCAATAAAAGCAGCATTAGACAAACTTGGTAACTCTTTAGTAAAAATAAGAGTTCTAATAGGAGCTGTTGGTGCTATAAGCGAATCTGATATTACATTAGCTTCTGCTTCTGCAGCGCTAGTATTTGGATTTAATGTTAGAGCCATACCTCAAGCAAGAGAGCTTTCAAAAAGAGATAATGTCGAAATTAGATATCACTCAATTATATATGAATTAATAGAGGACGCTAAATTAGCCTTGACGGGTATGTTAGATCCTGACTTACAAGAAACCTTTATTGGATATGCGGAAATTAAAAAAGTTTTTTCAGTTTCTAAAATAGGAAAAATTGCTGGATGTGTTGTAACAGAAGGTTTGGTTAAAAGAGGATGTAGCTTTAGGCTTCTTAGAGACAACACTGTTGTTCATCAGGGTATGTTAAAAACACTTAGAAGATTTAAAGATGAGGTTAAAGAAGTCCGCGAAGGAACTGAATGTGGTATGGGATTTGAAAATTATAATGACATTCAAGAAGGTGATGTAATGGAATGTTTCGAAGTAAAAGAGGTTGCACGTAGCTTAGATTCAATTGATAAAAAAGTTGGATAAATGAAATAATGGCAAATAATTTTGTTTTTAATTCTGATAAAAATTCTAAAAATGTTTCTGTTAAATCTCAAAGACAACTTCGAGTAGGGGAAGAATTAAGACATTTAATTTCTAGTACCTTACTCCGTCAAAACTTCTATGATGAAAATTTAGATAATAATAACATAACTATAACGGAAGTAAGTATGAGTCCTGATTTAAAAAATGCAAAAATTTTCGTTATGCCTTTGGGAGGTAAAAACAAGCAAAACGTTATTAATAGTCTAAACAAAATTTCTGGAAAAATTAAAAAAATAATTTCAACAAATATCAGTTTAAGACAAACGCCAAGACTCTCATTTAAAATTGATGAAACATTTGAGTATGCCAAGAATATTTATGACATACTTGAAAAAATTAAAAAATAAAAGTCTGCAATACATTTAATTAGTATGTCAAATATAAATGGTTGGATAATATTAGATAAACAACTTGGTATAACCTCTCGCCAAGCAGTTAGTAAAATATCTAAAATTTTAAATGAAAAAAAAGTTGGTCATGGTGACACATTGGATCCTATTGCAACTGGTGTCCTACCAATTGCCATAGGTGAAGCTACTAAACTAGTTTCATTTATTCAAAATAAAAATAAAAAGTATACATTTACTATAAAGTGGGGTGAGTCGACTGATACAGATGATATTGAAGGAATGGTTGTCGCAAAATCTAATGTGAGACCAACGAAAAAACAGATAATTAGAACTCTACCCTTATTTATTGGTCAAATAAATCAAAAACCACCAAATTTTTCAGCAATAAAAATTAAAGGTCAACGAGCATATAAATTAGCAAGAAATAATATGCCTGTAATGCATAAACCAAGAGATATTGAAATTCACGAATTCACTCTAAAAAAAATTTTGAGCTCTGATCTTGCACAGTTTCAAGTTGTATGTGGTAAAGGTACATATATAAGAGCATTAGCAAGAGATATTGCTGAAAAGCTTAATACTAAAGGTCATATTATTGAGTTAAGAAGAAATTATGTAGGAGATTTTGACGAAAAAGATACGATTTTTATAGATTTTTTTGAAGAAATAATACATAGTCCACCTCTTTTAAAAAAAATTCAACCAATCGAAAAAGTGCTAGACGACATCCCGGCACTTTTTTTAAATGAGATAGAGGCAATAAAGCTTAAGCAAGGACAAAAAATCAGGCTAAATTCATTAAGATTACATGATCGTTTTAATCTAGAGTATTCAAATTTTCATAAATTTGAAAGGGTTTACACTATTAACAACAATAAAATAGTTGCACTTGTTGAAATCGAAGATGGATTTGTAAAGCCTAAACGTATTATAAATTATTAAACAGAAAGGTATAAATGATGTCGATTAATAAAAATAAAACTCATGATATTGTAAAAGAATTTGGCACCAATGAGACAGACACCGGATCTGCGGATGTACAGGTTGCCATATTGACAGAACGAATCACAAATTTAACAGAACATTTAAAATCACATAAAAAAGATTTTGGATCAAGACGCGGTCTTTTAAGTATGGTTGGACAAAGAAGAAATCTGCTTAAATATATTAAAAATAAAAATGAAGATCGATATACGAATCTTATAAAAAAATTAGGACTAAGAAGATAATCATTATTAAAATTGTAAAATTTAATAACATGATGAATATTTCGTAAAGATTTTGTAGCTAAAGGATAAATTATGTTTGAAGTATATAGAAAAGAAATTACATGGGGTGGTAAATTATTAACATTTGAAACTGGAAAAATTGCTCGACAAGCTGATGGAGCTGTTGTTGTTTCATATGGTGGAACAACTGTATTATGCACAGCAGTTGGTGCACCAATTGCTAAACCAGGTATTGATTTTTTCCCATTGACGGTTAACTATCAAGAAAAAACTTTCGCTGCAGGTAGAATTCCAGGAGGTTTTTTTAAAAGAGAGGGAAGACCATCAGAAAAAGAAACTTTAGTGTCAAGGTTAATTGATAGACCTATAAGACCCTTGTTTCATAAAAATTATAAAAATGAAACTCAAATAATTGCAACTGTTCTAGCTCACGACATGGAAAATGATCCTGATATTGTCTCTATGATAGCAGCTTCTGCTGCATTGACAATTTCTGGGTTGCCTTTTATGGGACCTATCGGTGCTTGTAGAATTGGATGGAATGGTAAAAAATATATTTTAAACCCAACATTAGAAGAGATGAATAATCAAACTCTTGACTTAGTTGTTGCAGGTACAAAAGAAGGCGTTCTAATGGTTGAATCAGAAGCTTCAGAACTCTCTGAAGAAATAATGTTGGGCGCCGTTGATTATGGCCACAAGGAAATGGGAAATGTCATTGCAGCTATCATTGAATTAGCAGAAGCTGCAGCTAAAGAACCTAGGCCTTTGCCAGATGAGCCAGTTGAAAAACTTGAATATATCAAAACAATAAAACCATATAGAAAAAAATTTGCAAAAGCATACAAGGAGATTGATAAATCTAAAAGATCAAAACTTTTATCGGAAATAAGAAATGACATTTTGTTAGAATTTAACGAAACCTCAGATCATGCATTAGTATCATCTTTAACAAAGGAATTAGAAGCAGATATTGTAAGAGGTAATATTTTAAAAACTAAAGAAAGAATTGATGGTAGAGATACTAATTCGGTTAGACCGATAGTAGCTGAGGTTGGAACCTTGCCAAGAGCTCATGGATCTGCCTTATTTACTAGAGGTGAGACACAAGCCTTAGTCGTTGCAACCTTAGGTACTGGCCAGGATGAGCAGATTATAGACGCCCTAGAAGGTGAATACAGATCAAAATTCATGTTGCATTATAATTTTCCACCTTATTCTGTTGGAGAAGCTGGAAGGATTGGTTCTCCAGGAAGAAGAGAAATTGGTCACGGAAAATTAGCATGGCGAGCAATAAATCCTATGTTGCCTACTGAAGAAGATTTCCCTTATACTGTTAGGATTGTTTCTGAAATAACAGAATCAAATGGATCTTCATCTATGGCTACGGTATGTGGAACTTCACTAGCTTTAATGGATGCAGGTGTCCCAATTAAGAAACCAGTTGCAGGTATAGCAATGGGTCTTATCAAGGAGAAAAAAGAATTTTCCGTACTCTCTGATATCCTTGGTGATGAAGACCATTTAGGAGATATGGATTTTAAAGTAGCTGGCACCACAGATGGCATAACAAGTCTTCAAATGGATATTAAAATCACCTCAATTACAAAAGAGATTATGCAAATTGCTCTAGAACAAGCTAAGGAAGGTAGAATTCATATCTTAAATGAAATGAGTAAAGCAATAAGTTCTTCTAGAGAAGTTTTAGCCGATACTGCTCCTAAAATAACAACAATTAAGATAAAGTTAGAAAAGATTAGAGATGTAATTGGTCCAGGTGGAAAAGTAATAAGAGAAATTTGTGAGACAACAGGTGCTAAAGTTGATATTGAGGATGATGGTACGGTTAAGATTGCTGCAGCTGATAATGAATCTTCAGAAGCAGCGCTTAAGAAAATTAATGATATTGTAGCTGAAGCCGAGTTAGGTGTTATATATACAGGAAAGGTTGTAAAAACAGTTGATTTTGGAGCATTCGTTAATTTTTTAGGTACCAAAGACGGATTAGTTCACATATCCGAATTACAAAATGCTAGAACTGAAAAAACTACAGATATATGCAAAGAAGGTGATATAGTAAAAGTTAAAGTTATTGGCTTTGATGACAGAGGAAAAGTTAAATTATCAATGAAAAGAGTTGACCAGGAAACTGGACAAGATATTGAAAATTTAGATCATGAAAAAAATTGAAAAAAGAGGTATGCTATGAATAATTTAGTTCCTAAAACAGAGTGGATTAAAACTTGGTCTGATCAGGGTGTTGGTTGGATACAACTATCTCACGAAAACAAACTTAATCCACTTTCAGCTGGATTTATTTTAGCTATCAAAGATGCTGCTATTAATTTTGATTATGATCAATCAATTGGTTGTATTATCATAATTGGCTCAGAAAAAGCTTTCGCTGCTGGTGCAGATCTGAAAGAAATGGTTAAGCTTAACTATGCTTCAGTATCTCAGAGTAGGTACATTGAAAATGGTTGGTTAGATATACCCAAAATACAAACGCCAATAATAGCTGCTGTAAAAGGTTACGCTTTGGGTGGAGGCTGTGAGCTTGCTATGATGTGTGACTTTATAATTGCAAGAGAAGATGCAAAATTTGGGCAACCAGAAATAAACATTGGAGCAATACCAGGTGCTGGTGGTACCCAGAGACTTACAAGATCAATTGGTAAGTCAAAGGCTATGTTCGCTGTACTTACTGGAGATATGATGTCTGCAGAAGAAGCAGAAAAAAATGGTTTAGTTGCTAAAGTTTTTAAAAATGACAAGTTTGATGTATCTCTAAATGAGATAGCTCTAAAGATTGCGAATCAATCTAAACCTTTAGCCAAGTTAGCTAAACAAGCTGTCAATGTTGCATTTGAAACAACATTAGAAGAAGGTATCAGATCTGAAAGAGCTTTGTTTTACTCCACTTTTGCTCTTGAAGATCATATTGAAGGTATGGAGTCTTTTTCAGAAAAGCGTAAACCCGTTTGGAAAAATAAATAATAATATTTTTTATTCTAAATTTTCTTGTTTTGGAATCGCTACACTATGTAAACCACCATCAACATGATGAACATTTCCTGTAACTCCAGTTGACAAATCTGATAACAAATATAAAGCGGAATTCCCCACTTCAGTTAATTGCGGGTTAAATTTTAAAGGGGCAACATTTTCAGAGTATCTAAATACATGTCTTGCACCAGAAATTGCAGCTCCTGCAAGAGTTTTAACAGGTCCAGCTGACAATGCATTCACTCTAATATTATTTTTACCTAAATCCATAGCTAAATATTTTATAGAGGCTTCCAATGCAGATTTTGCAACACCCATTACATTATAATTAGGTGTTGTTCTTTCAGCACCTAGATAAGAAAGTGTTAATAAGCTTCCTCCGTTTGATGCCATAAGAGGCAAAGCTGATTTTGCAGTTCTTGTAAAACTGAAAGCAGAAATGTCTAAGGAATTCAAAAAATTTGTTCTAGTACAATTAAAATACTTTCCTTTTAACTCATCTTTGTCAGAATATGCCAATGCATGTACAATAAAATCAATACTATTCCATGTTTCCGAAAGCTTATTAAACATATTTTCAATTGAATTTATGTCATTTACATCTTTAGAAACATCACACTCGTAACATCTTTGTGAACCAATAGAATTCATTAATGGTATTAATCTTTTATTAAAACCTTCATTTTGGTATGAAAAAGCAAGTTCTGCACCATGTTCAGCAAGTACTCTAGCTATCCCCCAAGCAATTGATCGTTCATTAGCTACACCCATTATGAGACCTTTTTTATTTTTCATTATAGACATAATAATCTCTTTAATTGCTAATATTTAGAAAATACAAGACAAGCATTTGTACCACCAAATCCAAAGGAATTTGAAAGTGCTAAATCGATGTTTATATCCTTGATTGTTTTTCTAGGTATTTCAATGGACCCAATTTCAGGATCACCATCATTTATATTAGATGATCCAGAAATAAAATTGTTATTCATCATAATTAATGTATAAATAGCTTCATGAACTCCAGTTGCTCCAAGAGAATGCCCAGTTAAGGATTTTGTACTCGTAAGTCTAGGAAGGTAATTATCATACTTAAATACCTCTCTTATAGCATGTAACTCTTGCATATCTCCTACAGGAGTGCTGGTTCCATGTGCATTAATATAATCAACTTTTTGATTAATACCCTTAAGTGCTTCTTTCATACATCTTACCGCACCCTCCCCACTTGGTGCGACCATGTCGTAGCCATCTGAATTAGCGCAATGTCCAACTATTTCACCATAAATTTTGGCACCTCTCGCTTTTGCATGCTCAAGTTCCTCTAGAACAAGCATTCCTCCTCCACCAGCAATTACAAAACCGTCTCGATTTATGTCATATGGTCTTGAGGCTAACTCTGGTGTTTCATTAAAATTACTAGACATAGCTCCCATTGCATCAAATAGAACAGATAATGTCCAATCAAGCTCTTCGCCGCCACCAGCAAAAACTATATTCTGATTACCATATTTAATTTGGTCAGCACCAATCCCAATGCAGTGAGCTGAAGTAGAACAAGCAGAGGTAATTGAAAAATTAATACCTTTAATTTTAAAAAAAGTTGCAATACAAGCTGATACCGTTGAACTCATACATCTGGGTACCATGAACGGACCCACTTTTTTGGGCCCTTTTGTCCTTGCAATATCAAATGATTGAAGCATATTTGCAGTACTAGGTCCTCCTGAGCCTGCAATTAATCCAGTTTTTGGATTAGAAATTTCTTCATCTGTAAGCCCTGCATCTTTAATTGCTTGATACATCGAAAGTACAGAATAAGCAGCTCCAGCTCCCATAAATCTTAACTGCTTCTTATCAATGTGATCTTCCAAGTTAATTTTTACTTCACCATGAATCTGACTTCTAAAACCCATTTCTTTGTAGATATTAGCTTTAACAATTCCTGATTTTTGATTTATTAATGATTTTTTAACTTCTTCAACATTATTGCCTATTGAACTAACAATACCCATTCCAGTTATTACAACTCTTTTAGCGTTACTCATATTAAAACCCATAAATCTAATTAACTAATCTTGAAAAAGTCCAACTCTAATATCAGATGCTTCAAAAACTATCTTATCATCACATATAACTTTTCCGTCAGCAATTCCAAGAATTAATTTCCGCATAATAATACGTTTAAAATCAAGCAAATATTCTACTTTTTTAGCTATGGGTAATATTTGACCAGTAAATTTAACTTCACCTACTGATATTGCTCTTCCTTTTCCTCTACCACCCATGTTTCCAAGAGAAAAACCTAGCAGTTGCCATAACGCATCCATCCCCAAGCATCCAGGCATAACAGGATCATCTTCAAAGTGACACGGAAAAAACCATTTATCTGGTGTAATTTTGAATTGAGCATGTGCAGTACCTTTATTATATGCACCTCCTGTTTCTTTTATACTTGTTACTTCGTCAAACATCAGCATTGGAGGCAAGGGTAATTTGGGGAAATCCACTCCTGCCAATTTTCCTTTTGCACAATCGATTAATTCTTGATAATTGAATGAATCTTTAAATAAAGCCAAAATATAATACCTTTATAATAATTAAATTATTCTACAATAATGATAAAAAACAATAAATAAAACAATTATACAAAATTAATTTTTTGTTGAACCCCAAATATATTCTTTGTTTACCCAGCCTATAAACACTTTCTCCTTTAATATCTCTACTTTACACCAATTTTCTCTACATTTCTTTATGTTAATTAATAAATTAGGCAAAAGTTTAGCTACAGTATTTCCTGAATTAGAAGGTGTTTTCTTTAAAAAAGTGGTTTTCATAATTACTCCAGTCCTAAAGGAAGACAGCAATTGTGTATGTATCCAACCAGTAACATTATATAATGTCGTTACTTTTCTCCAATTATTATACTCAGCAATTATTTTTAAGGGATGTCCTTTTTGTTTTAATTCAAATTTAATTGGAAACTCCCTACCTGGGCCTGATCTCATGTAAGTTAGAGAATTTTTTAAGGAGACAATTCTAGGTATTTTTAAACCGCTACCATTAATTGAAACTTTAGGCTCTTTTGAGTACGAAAAAGCATTTTCTGAGGGTAATATAAAATTTGTTATTAAAATAATCAACATATACAAGATTAATTTACTTTTTAAAATATACTTGCAAATTTTAATATAGTTCATTTTGAGCATATTGGACATTGGCGATTTTTTTTTAGTTTTATCTTATCTAGGTTTTGAGTTAAGCCGTCATATAAAAATAAATTTCCAGCGGTAGACTGATAATTTTTCAGAACTACTTCTTTTATTGCTTCATTTACTTGCATACTTCCAATTAAACCCGTCACGGGACCAATTATTCCAGCTTCCCTACAATTTGTAATAGGAGCTTTTTCATCGCTCTTAGGAAAAACACATTCATAACATGGGTAATTGATATTTAACCCGCTCTTCCAAATTGCTAATTGACCTTCCATTTGAACTGCAGAACCTGAAATTAAAATTTTTTTATATTTGTGTGACAAATAATTCAAAGTATATTTTGTTTTTGGATTGTCAGAACAATCAAAAATCAAATTAAAATTACTTATATTTATGGTTTCGTTAAAATTTTTTTTCCGAGGAAACACTGAAATATTGGGATTTATTTTCATACATTCTTGTGCCAAATTTTCGGATTTGCTATTACCAATATTATCATTTTTATGAGCAATTTGCCTGTTAAGGTTACTAATTTCAATAATATCTTGATCGTAAATTTCTATGTGCCCAAACCCTGCAGCAGAAGCGTAAAGTGCTACTGGACATCCTAATCCTCCAGCACCGACTATTAAACATTTTGTTTTTAGTAATTTTTCCTGACCTTTTTCATTAAAATTAGGAATAATTACCTGCCTGGCATATCTACATAAATCATCATCATTAAGCATCTATATCTCGTTGATTATAATTAATTAAAAGATTATTGATTTTATTTGCTAAATGAAAGGCCACAGATTTTTTACTTTGCTTTTCCCACTTTTCACAATTAAACTTGTCAATAAGTAATACTTCATTAAAGTCTTCACCAAAAACTTTCGCATTACTAACATCATTTGCAATAATTAAGTCAATATTTTTACTTACTAGTTTATAATATGCATTTTTTTTAAGATTGTTTGTTTCCGCGGAAAACCCTATCACAATCTTTGGTCTTAGAGTACTATTGGCTATTGTTTCTAATATATCTGGGTTTTTTATAGTTTCAAATAATAAGTTATCATTATTTTTTTTAATCTTTTTATTCATATCAATCTTTTTATTTGAAGATGTTTTAGGAATAAGTTTCCAATCTGCCACAGCGGCGCTACAAATTAATATATCTGCAGGTAATTGTTTATTGACGTTGTCCAACATTTCTTTAGCAGTTTTAACCCTTATTATATTTTCGCAATTTGGGTAAGGGATGTTGACTGGACCAGTAATCAAAGTAACTTTGGCTCCTCTTCTTGTTAATTCAGAAGCAATTTCAAAACCTTGCTTTCCAGATGATTGATTGCTCATAAACCTTATTGGGTCAATGTTTTCTATTGTTGGACCAGCTGTGACTAAAATTGAAATACCTTTAAGTTGATTATTGAGTGTTTGGTTTTTATTAATGTATGATAAAATATAATCAAATATTAATTTAGGGTCTGGAAATCTTCCTATTCCTTCTTCTCCACATGCCATTTCACCTTTGTCAGGTTCTATAAACTCTATCCCTCTATCTAATAATTTTTTGTAATTTTCACGAGTTGCAGAGTTGTTCCACATTACAGGATTCATTGAAGGTGCTAAAATTATCTTCGAAAATGATGCTAGTAAAATTGTACTTGCTAAATCGTCTGCTAAACCACAAGCAAGCTTTGCCATAACATTTGCAGTTGTGGGAGCTACTAGAATAATGTCTGGTTTTCTAGCTAGCTTTATGTGATTCATTTTTGTTTCGTCTTCGACAGAAAATAAATCAGTATAACATTTTTTTTCATTTAAACTCGTTACTAATAATGGCGTTATAAACTTTTGAGCTGATTTAGTCAAAACTACATCAAGTTCAATGTCAGTTTTTCTAATAAGCCTAATAATTTCTAAAGATTTGTATGAGGCTATGCCTCCACAAATGATTAATAAGATTTTTATTTTTGCATCATGTTCTTTATTGGAAGTAAGAAAATTGTCTATGTCTAAGTCTAAATGTGTGCTTAATTTTAAAACAGCTTCACGCTTATTATTGGGTATTTTATTAAGTTTTTTCCAGTTTGAAATTGCAGAAGGTTTAATTTTTAACTTTTCTGCTACAGCACCTGTCCCACCAAGTAAAAAAATAAGTTGTGAAATATTATTCATGATATTAAAATTAAAAAAATATAGTATAACTGAAAAATTACAAAATATAAATGAAATATTTCATTTTTTAGATAATATTTCATTAAATTTATTTAAAATTTCAGGAAATTTGAGTAAAATAAGTTTATTTTGATGAAGCCAATCCTCTAAAACCTTAAATGGATCATATGTTTCATTTATCCATTTATCTATTAGTGGCCCAGACAATTCCCACATATTTATATTAGGATTAATCTGTCTTGTCGTACCCTCAGCCATTAACATCGTCTTTTGTAATAACGTAAATTGTGGTTGCACTTCAATATTAAACTTTTTTGATAAACTAAGTATTTGACCTAGTAATTTAGCTAAAGAAACTTCACCAATAGGCTTATTTAAAATTGGTGTAGAAATTGCTCTTATAGCTTGAGCAAGATGATCATGAGAAATATCTTTACCTAGCATATTTGCATCATTATGTATTTCGACTACCTTTCTGTAATTTTTATTTAAAAGATAAGTGAGCAATAATGCTAAAAATTGCCTATCCTTGTTTGATAGTCTACCCATAATGCCAAAATCAATGGGTACTAGTGCTCCCTCTTGATCTATCAAAATATTTCCAGGATGCATATCACCGTGAAAAAAACCATCACGAAAAACTTGAAGGAAAAAAATTTCAATACCTGTTTCAGTTATTTTTTTTATATTGTGTTTTGAATCGTTTAATAGGTCTAAGTCATCGATCCTAATTCCGTCAACAAATTCTAAAATAAGCATGTTTTTTGTTGTGAATTCCCAATAAATTTTTGGTACTTTATAATTAGGATGATTTTTAAAATTTTCAGAAAGTTCGTCTGCCGCAGATGCTTCTAATGTTAAATCAAGTTCATTTAGAGATACTTCAGATAAAATTTCAACATTTTTTGAAAGCTTCAATCGTTTGATATTTGGGATACAAAATTCGAAGCACTTTGTGATCCAGTAAAAAAAAGTGAAGTCTTTAAATAATTTTTGTTGAATATTAGGCTTTAAAATTTTAATAGCTACTTTTTTTCCATTTTTGAGAACGCCAGTGTGTACTTGTGCCACAGATGCACTCGCAATTGGAACCTCATTAAAAGAAATTAAATTTTCTTTAAGAAAATTTTCATTTTCCTCTTGAATAATTTTTTTAACAATGTGACTTGGGATAGGTATTAAATTATCTTGTAATAACTTAAGCTCATTACAAGTTTCTTTTCCAAGCATGTCTGGTCTTGTTGATAAAGCTTGTCCAAACTTAACGTATCCCGGGCCCAAGTTAATTAAACAATTAACAAGTTTTTTTCCAATTTCTTTTTCATCTTTATTTGTTAAAAACAAATTTAAAAGTTTAAAAAATAATTCTAAATGTCTATTAAAATATTTTTTTTCTATTAAAAGATTAACAATACCAGTTCTAATTAATTTAATAAATATTATAATACTTTTTATAAAATAATGTGGTATATTCCATATAGGGTATTCTAAACTTTGTTTTATTTGCATTTAAAGTTTCCAACCGCTATGAAGAGCAACTATCCCATTAGATAAGTTTCTGTATCGAACTCTTGAAAATCCAACCTCAGATAGCATTTGACTAACTTCAGGCTGAGTAGGAAATTTTCTTATAGACTCTACTAAATATGTATAGGGTTCTTTGTCGCCAGTAACTTTTTTCCCTATTAACGGCATCAATTTGAAAGACCAGAAATCATAAAATTTTTTAAAAACTTTATTTTCTACGTGGCTGAACTCAAGACATATAAATCTTCCACCAGGTTTAAGAATACGATAAATTTCTTGTAAAGATTTATTTCTGTCAGTAATATTTCTAAGGCCAAAACTCATACTTGCTCTTTCAAATGTATCGTTTGATATTGGAATATTTTCTGCACTAGTAACCGTCCAATACAAGTTATTGAAATTTTTATACTTTTGTTTACCTACTTCGATCATTTTTTTGTTAATATCAAAGACATGTGCCGAATTTC
>CACJJL010000009.1 GCA_902593735.1 uncultured SAR116 cluster alpha proteobacterium | reverse complement strand
GATATATCGAACGGATGTTTGTACTTAGCAAGTGATGAAGCTGGTTATTTAACTGGCACTACTTTACACATTAATGGTGGTATGTGCATGATGTAGTTTTTTTGAGTAAGGTCCATTATATACTTGGCATGAATAAATATTTATGTTACTCGAAATCAAAAAAGTTTTTCATATTGACTTAAGGGGTATTTTAATGAGTGATATAGCTAGCAGAGTTACAAAAATTGTAGTTGAACATCTAGGTGTAGAAGAATCTAAGGTTGTTGATAGTGCCAGTTTTATAGATGATCTAGGTGCTGATAGCTTAGATACAGTAGAATTAGTTATGGCTTTTGAAGAAGAGTTTGAATGTGAAATTCCAGATGATGCGGCTGAGAAAATTCAAACTGTTAAAGATGCCATAGACTTTATATCATCAAATAGTTAAAATATCTAATAAGTTACTCGAGTTATAAATTAGGAGTTTTTTATGCGTCGAGTCGTTGTGACAGGATTAGGTCTTCTAACGCCCTTAGGGTTAGGCGTGAAAACTAATTGGAATAGACTTATTTCTGGAAGCGTTGGTATAAATAAAATTGATAATTTTGATGTATCTGATCTACCATGTAAAGTTGCAGGACAAATACCTTCAAAAGTTGAAGATCCTGATGGTGGTTTAAATATTGATGATTGGATAGAACCAAGAGATTTTAAAAGAATTGATAGATTTATAGCATATGGTCTTATAGCATCCACACAGGCTGTTGAAGATTCAGGCTGGAAACCGCAAAACGAAATTCAAAAAAATAGAACAGGTGTAATACTAGGTTCTGGTATTGGCGGACTTGAAACCATATCAGAAACTACAGAATTGTTAAATTTAAAAGGTCCAAGGAAAGTTAGTCCTTTTTTCATACCATCAGCTCTTATAAATTTATTGTCTGGTCAAGTTAGCATTAAATATGGTTTTAAAGGACCTAATCATTCAGTAGTTACAGCTTGTTCAACAGGCGCTCATGCCATTGGTGATGCTTCTAGAATAATTCGTTATGGTGACGCAGATGTAATGATAGCAGGAGGAGCTGAGGCTGCATGTTGTAGAATAGGTATGGCAGGGTTTGCAGCTGCAAGAGCTTTAAGTACTAACTTTAATAATGAACCAGAACTGAGCTCAAGACCTTGGGATCAGCAAAGAGATGGTTTTGTTATGGGTGAGGGTTCTGGCGTGCTAGTATTAGAAGAGAAACAACATGCGATTGCTAGAGGCGCTAAAATATACGCAGAGATAAAAGGTTATGGTTTATCAGGTGATGCTCATCATATTACTGCGCCTGCTGAAAATGGAGATGGTGGATTTAGAGCTATGTTATCTGCTATTAAAGACGCAGGTATAAATAGTTTGGATCTAGATTATATAAATGCACATGGAACTTCAACTCCACTAGGAGATATTATTGAATTAAAAGCGATTGATAGACTTTTAAAACATAAAACTCAAAATATTAGTATTAGTTCAACTAAATCTGCAACAGGTCACCTTCTAGGAGCTGCAGGGGCGATTGAAGCTATATATTCAATTTTATCGATTGTTAATCAAACTGTTCCTCCAACTAATAATCTTACAAATCCTGACACAGAAACTCTAGGATTTGATTTAGTGCCTTTGAAAGCAAAAAGTCGTAACATTAAAAATGTTTTGTCAAATTCTTTTGGATTTGGGGGAACAAATGCTAGCTTAGTGATTGGTAATTCAGATTGAATTTAAAAAAAACGATTATCCTTTTTATAATAATCTCTTTATCGTCATTACTTACATCATATATATTAATTCAAAATATTAAGAATAAGATTGTTGTTAAAGATAATACATATTACTTACTAAACAAAAATACGAGTAAAAAAAATATACTATCTCAACTTAAAACAAATAATATAAATATTTCTCGTTTAAATTGGTTGTTTGCATCCTTTATTCATAAGAATTCGTTTGTTCCAAAAGCTGGAGAATATATAATACCTAAGGATTCTACTATTCTTGACATACAAAGAATTTTTCACGAAGGGAAAACACTAACTAGAAAATTCACACTAATTGATGGTTCAACTGCAGTTGAATTAAAAAATGAATTACTTAATAATCCTTATCTATCAGGAAAAGTAAAAGATTTGAAAGAGGGAATATATAAACCTGACACATATTTTTTTAAATTTGGTTATCCCAGAAATAAATTATTAGCTCAAATGCAGAAAGCTCAGGAAAAATTTTTAGACGAAATTTGGGAAAATAGACCAACTGACTTTGTATTAAAAAATAAAAACGAACTATTGATATTAGCTTCAATAATACAAAAGGAGTCAAATAATATTAATGATAGTAAATTAGTTGCTAGTGTTTTTATAAATAGGCTTAACAATCAAATGAAACTTCAATCTGATGTTACACTTGCGTACGGTTTTAGAATTAATGGTAAAAAAATAACAAAAAAGATGTTAAAATCAAATAACTTATATAATACATATAAACACTATGGTTTACCGCCAACACCAATTTCTTATCCTGGAAAAAATGCCTTAATTTCATTAAAAAACCCAAAAAAAACAAACTATTTTTATTTTGTGAGTGATGGCAATGGTAGACATAGATTTTCTAAAACGTATAGTTTACATAAAAGAAATATAGAGTTATGGAAAAAAATAATTAGGAAAAAATAATGTCATATATTAGCAACAAAGGATTGGTAATTATTATCTCATCTCCCTCTGGTGCAGGAAAAACAACTATATGCAAAAAAATAATTGATGAAGTTGATGGCATAGAATTATCTGTTTCAGTTACAACACGAAAAAAAAGGAAAGATGAAATCGAGGGTAAACACTACTTCTTTAAAAAGGACTATGAATTTAGAAAACTTTTAAATGAAAATAAATTTTTAGAATATGCAAATGTATATGGAAAACTTTATGGAACATTAAAAAATGAAGTAGTTACAAAAATTCAAGATGGCATTGACGTTATTGTTGATGTTGATTGGCAGGGAACAAGACAAATTGAAAAACATTTACCTAAGGATGTTGTGAAAGTATTTATTCTACCTCCGTCTATGAAAGAACTCGAAACAAGACTTGGAAAAAGAGCAAGTGAAAACAAAGAAAACTTCGTTAAAAGAATGTCTGAAGCAAAAAAAGAAATAAGTCATTTTGATGAATATGATTTTGTACTAATTAACAATAACATTAAAACAATAGTAGATCAAATCAAGTCAATCTTATATTCTGAGAGACTGAGACGAAATAGACAAGTATCATTAAAAAAAACAATTTTAAAACTTCTCGAAGATTAGAATTCCTTTGCTTTTTCTGCAATTCTACAAAAATCAATTATGCTTAAATTTTCAGGTCTCAAATTAGGTGAAATATTTAAGTTTTCTAAAATTTTTTTACCATTAATTTGTTTCAAGCTTGATTTTAGCATTTTCCTTCTCTGACTAAAAGCAAGTTGTGTTAATTTTTCTAGAGACTCAAAAGACACCTCATAAAGTGGTTTAGAAAGTGGTTTTAACTGTATGACAGTAGATTTTACCTTAGGTTTAGGTATAAAAGCATCACTAGAGACATCAAATAATTTTACACTTTTTGTCAACCAGTTTGTTAAAATCGACAATCTACCATAATATTTAGAACCCGGTTTCGCAACAATCCTGTTTGCAACTTCTTTTTGAAACATTAAAGTTAGCATATCAAATTTTCCAATGTGTTTTAACCAATTAATTAACATCTTTGTACCAACATTATATGGTAGGTTAGCAATGACTTCTCTTGGAGCTTTACCTAATTTCCAGATAGGATAATTTAAAGCATCATCAATAATGATATTAAGTCTTTCTGCATAAATTCCTTTTAAGTCAGATAGCATCTTGTCAGACTGAGCGTCTTTATCTATTGCATAAACAATACCCGTTTTATTTTTTAATATTGATCTTGTTAAACTTCCTGGCCCTGAACCAATTTCGATTATTGTAGAGGTTGTTAGTTTTGATTGATTAACGATTTTATCTGTTAGATTTAAATCAAATAAAAAATTTTGGCCTAAAGATTTATTAATTTTTATGTTATTTTTTTTTAAGACATCTTGGATGCTTGGCAAATTTGAATTTTTATAAACCATTATTTTTATTAATACTCATTTCGTAGGCTAAATTTATTGCAGATGTTAAGCTTTTTGGGCTAGCCAAATTTTTACCAGCAATTTCGAAGCCAGTTCCGTGGTCTGGAGAAGTTCTTATAAAGTCTAAACCTAATGTAACATTTACCCCGTTGAAAAAATCAAGAGTTTTAATTGGAATTAAGGCTTGATCATGATACATGCAAACAATAAGATCATATTTATTTCTTATTGTTGAAGAAAATGCACTATCAGGAGAAATTGGTCCATCTAAGTCAATACCCTCTAAAGTTTTTAATTCATCAATTGCTGGTTTTATAACATTTATCTCTTCATAGCCTAAATCTCCATTTTCACCTGCATGAGGATTTAATCCTGTTACTGAAATACGAGGTTTTTTTATATTAAAATATACTGCTAAATTTTCTGTAGCAATTTTAATTTTATTAATAATTAATTTCTTTGTTATTTGTTTTGGCACTTCTTTAAAAGGAATATGAATGGTAAGGGGCAATGTTTTTAGTCCACCTACTACAAACATCATAACTGGAATCTTATTTCTTTTAGATAATGATGCAAGAAAATCTGTATGACCTTCAAATTGGAAACCTGACATATGCATTAGATGTTTATTTATTGGATTTGTAACAATAGCAGATGCGATACTGTTCAAATATGACTCAACTGAAACAAGAATAGATGATTTTGTAAAAGAACAATTTTGTACGTCTGGTTTTCCAAATTTAACAGGATTTGTAAGAGCTATTGGAATAATATTAAATTTATTTATTTTATAATCACTAAAATTAATTAAATCTTTGATTTGATTAATCTCAATATCACTTTTTATAATAGTTTTGCAATGTTCAACTAAATTTGGATCAGTTATTACTATGCAATGGATATTTTTATTGGATATACAATTTTCTAAAGCTTTGATAGTGATTTCAGTAGAGATTCCTGCAGGATCACCAGCAGTGATTAAAATAAATTTTTTATTTTGGTTCATATTATTTAAATTCTTCAATCATTGAGATATTTGCTTCTTTATTAAGGCGTTTAATTAGTCTTTCACTCAATATTAAGAAATTTTTATTCATTTCCATGTCTTTTAATTTATCATAATTAATTTCATCTAATTTTACTTTTTTCATGTCACACTTTATGTACGTATAACCATTATTTCCATAAAAAATTGGTTGAGAGGGCACAAAAAATTTAATATTTTTAATTATGTTTTGCACCTTAGGATTTAGATCTGCAATTCTAGATTTTATTATTTTTAAATTTAAATTTAAATTTTTATTTTTCAATTCATTTAAAGTTTTACAATTGTTTTTTTTAAACAAAAGACCATTCAATAATTTATTTACTTTTAAATAAGCAAATTTCTTTTTTTGAAAATTAATTAAAAATTTTATTTCAGCAAGTAAAATAATATTTTCTTTTGAACTTAATTTTCCATTAAATCTTTTCACTAGTACTTTAATAATCTTTATGTTTTTTTTATCTTTAATACTAAAGATATCTCCTTCGTTAATAAGAACTTTCTTTTTTTTGATAAAATTTGGCAAACTTTGATAATTTCTCCAACCAATTTTTCCATTAAATTTAGCTGAACTACTTATCGAAACTTGTTTAGCGATTTCCTGAAAACCTACACCATTTTGTAGAGCAGAATTAATTTTTTCAATTAATTGAGAGCTATTTTTTTTTTCTATAACAATTTCAGCTAAATCATACAAATCTTCATTTAATTTTTTTTTATTAATATTAATTTTCTCATCAATATTTTTTTCTAATTTAGAAAATTGTAATTTGTATTTGTTTTTTATAACAATTGACCATATCAATTGTGATTTATATTTTTCCAATAAAACAGATTTAGGAATAGATGAATTTTTGATAAATTCATTTAATTTTAACTCTGAGTTTTCAAATTCATTCAAGAGCAACTTGTTAGCCTTTTGAGATACAATGTTTTCTAAATTTTTATTTAATTTATTACCAGCACTGAAAATTATTTTTTCATTTATAAGAGTTTTTAAAGATTGACTAAAATAATTATTTAAATTTTTGAAATTCATATTTTTATCAATGGAATATGCTATTAATTTTGCTCTATTTATAATATCAATTTTTGTTATTGGCATTTTATTAACAATACTAACTACATAATTTTCGTTACTAAATGCATTTTTAATCATGATGCTAAATGTTAAAATGAGTGTAAAAAATAATTTTAAAATAAATGATTTTATAATTATCATATGATTATTCCTATTTTTTATTTAAAGCTTTAATTTCATCGATATCACTTATTAGATAGCATCCTGAAAATAATCCGATAAGGGTTGGGCCAAATCCAGCTAGAAGTGGAGGTAATTTTTCAGAAGATCCTAATGCAAAGATAAAATCTCCAATGAAATATAAAGCAAAACCAACAACTAGTGATAGGGATACAATTCCAACCTCAACTTTTCTCTCGCTACTCTTTAACATCAAGGATGCAGAAAGTAAAATCATTGATATAATTAGGAATGGCTGGCATATCAATTTAAAAAAATGAAGAAGATGTTTAGATATGTTCAAACCATAAGATTTCATATTAATAAGGTAATTAGGATAATCAAAAATAAAGATTTTAGACGGTTGTAATGTAGCAACATTTAAACTTTTTGAGTCAAAATTTATTAAATATGAATATTTTTTAAAAATTGACACATTTGATTTGTCATCAGTTATTTTGACGTCAAATAATAATAATTTATCTGAAGTGAATTTGGCCTTTTTAGCTGAAATCCGTTTTTCAAAAACTTTTTTATAATTATAAACAAAAATATTAACATCAAAG
Source organism: uncultured SAR116 cluster alpha proteobacterium (assembly GCA_902593735.1). Classification (GTDB taxonomy): domain Bacteria; phylum Pseudomonadota; class Alphaproteobacteria; order Puniceispirillales; family Marisalimonadaceae; genus Marisalimonas. The sequence continues at coordinate 65,147 of CACJJL010000009.1, read as the reverse complement.
ATAGAATTTAATTTTTCGTCTATTTTATTTGCATTAATTATTAAATTCTTTTTTTGAGAAACTTGCTTTATCCAAAATCCCTTTGTATCAAATGTAAATGTGTTAAGGTTTTGTTTCCCAAAAAAAGTCGTTTGTATATTATCATATTTTTTCATTAAAAGATTCGAGAACGGGCTTAACAATATTATCGATAAAAGTCCAAAAAAGAAAAAAGTAACTAATATTGGTGATAGTATCTTCCATAATGAAATTCCAGATGATTTTGAAATAACATAATAATTTTTTTTTCTCCATTGGTTAAAACAGGCAATTGAACCTATTAGTGCTGCAAAAGGTAGAATTTTTTGAGCATTACCAATAATTTTTAATGAAGCCATTCCTAATATATCCATAAAATTTGCTTTAACCAAGTGATTTACACCTACTTTATTAGCGGAACGTCTAAACAACTCTATTAGATCGATAACAAAAATTAGAACCATAAGAGAAAGTAAGGCAAATAAGAAGTACTTACATAAATCTATTGTAAAGTACTTATATAATATTCTCGGATAATTCGTTCTCAACACAACTATTATACCTTTTTAAAGTAAGATAAAAATTTATTAAAATTCTGATTTGTTTTTAAAAATAAAATGCAAATTATTATTATTAGGATTGGAAACAGATACATAAGTGGCCAAAAATTTACATTTGAATGAACAATATTTTTTATAATCAAAACGATGCTCTGAATAATTAATAATAGTCCGATAGCGCTTGTTTTTCTATAGATTGAAAATATTTTGTTATATTTATAATTAAGTATAAGAACCATAACTATCAATGAATATACAAAAGGCATAAAAAAAACAGTATTTCTACTATGGGCTTCTGCTATTAATTTACCTTTATTTTCTTTAGCAGTTTTTGATTTATTTAATAATTTAAAGAAACTGAATTCATTATATTCTATTACTCTAGATTTTTTGTTTTTTTTATGAGTTTCTTGATTTATGTCAATATCATAGCTTTTAAAGTTTAATATAGTTGACGTACCTTTTGAATCTGTAGAAATCCTTGTCCCTTTAACTAATTTTAATACTATATTTTTATTAAAAGTAACAAATCCTTGTTTAGAAAAATACTCTACAATATATTCTGGGTCACTTCTATCTTGGATAAATATTTCATTTAATTCATTATTATTGGATAATTTACCAATGAAAATTGTTTGGTTTTTATTTATGTCTACAAAAACATTATCTTTTAAAATTAAATTTTGAGAATCATTTCTAATTTTGTTTTGTAAAATTTTAAAGTTTTTATAAGTTGTTGGTAATATTAGATGAGATATTAAAAATAAAATTAATGATATTAATGCAGAAATAATTAAAACAGGATTACTTAATTTTAACGGACTAATTCCAGTTGATTTCATAACAATTATTTCACTATCATTTTGAAGTTTTAGATATGAGATAAAACAGCCAGCGAAAGTACCTAAAGGAAATGCTATTAGCAACCAACTTGGAAAGCTATAAAATGACAAAATAAAAAAATCTGAAAGATTTGCACCTTTATTTATTATTAACTTTATAGTTTTAAAAGATTGAGTTAACCAAATTACACCCACAAATACACATGTGGCGATTAATACATTATTAATAGTTTGTTTAAATAAATATTTGGTTAAAATCATTAAAATAATTCTCAAAAATTATATTGATTATTTTTAAAATAATTATAGTACTATATTCAAACTATAATAGTGCAACAGTATTGATTTAACTAAGGAAAAAATATGGTTAAAGATAAAAGATTTATGAAATTTAAATTTGAAAAGGAAAACGACAATCAACCTTTTAATAAAAATGAAATTCACATATTGTTTTATTCACAAAAAAATCAATTATTATCAAAGCTTATTAATGAACAAAAAGATTTGATTAAGTTTTTCAAAAACTTGATTACTAATGATCATTCCAAAATTTTAGTAGTAAGATCAGAAAAGGGGACTTTTTTATTAGTAAAAAGAAAAACTGAAACTTCAGATTTGACTTATAACTATCTAGAAGAATTAGGTGGTAGTATATTTAATAAAATTAAATCTTTAGGTTTCTCAGACGCAAAGATTTACGAGAATAATAAATGTTTGATAAAATATTTGGTGTTAGGTATCCTTTTAAGTTCCTATAAATTTAATAATTATAAACAAAATAAACCCAAACAAAATTACAATCTAAAAAATATAAAATTTATATGCGAAGAACCTAAATCCTATTCTAATATAGTTAAAGAGGCAGAAAATATTGCTAAAGGTGTATTTACTGCAAGAGATTTAGTTTGGCAACCACCAAATATTTTGTTTCCTTCATCATTTGCAAATGAATGCAAAAAATTAAAAGATATTGGTGTAAAAGTTACTGTATATAACGAAAAGCAACTTCAAAAAATTGGTATGGAATCTTTATTAGCAGTAGGTCGTGGTTCTAGAAAAGAAAGTCAAGTCGTAATTATGGAATGGCTTGGAGGGAAGAAGAATATTGCTCCAATGGTTTTCATAGGAAAGGGAGTTTGTTTTGACTCAGGTGGACTTTCTTTAAAACCAGCAAAATCTATGGAAGATATGAAATGGGATATGGGAGGAGCTGCGACCGTTACAGGAATTATTGAAACTGTAGCATTGTCAAAAATAAAATCGAATATTATAGGTGTCATTGGGCTTGTCGAAAACATGCCTGATGGAAACGCACAGAGGCCTGGTGACGTAATTAAATCTTTGTCTGGACAAACTATTGAAGTTTTAAATACTGATGCAGAAGGAAGATTGGTACTAGCTGATTTATTATATTGGTCAGAAAAAAATTATAAACCAAAATTTATGATTGATTTAGCAACATTAACTGGTGCTATGATTATAGCGCTAGGAAATGTAAGAGCTGGTTTGTTTGCAAACAATAAAGATATTGCAAAAGCTATTTTCAAAGCTGGTGAAATTACTGGTGAAAGAGTTTGGGAAATGCCATTAGATGAAGATTACAGCCAAATGATAAGAACAGAAATAGCTGATATGAAAAATATTGGTGGCCCTGGAGCAGGCTCAATTACCGCTGCTTGTTTTTTAAAAAGACATGTAAATAAAACTCCTTGGGCTCATTTAGATATAGCAGGTGTTACTTGGAAAAATAAATCCTCACCATCAATTCCGTCTGGAGGTGTTGGTTGGGGAGTCAAGATGTTATATCATCTTATAAATCAATATTAGTAAGAGCGATGACAATAAAAAATAAATTAGTTATTTATATGAAAATATGTAAATAATTTACTATTTTGGAGAAAACAATGGCAATAGAAAACACATTATCTATTATAAAACCTGATGCTACTAAAAGAAACTTAACTGGACTAATTAATGCTAAACTTGAGAATGCAGGTCTAAAAATAATTGGCCAAAAAAGAATACAGTTGAACAAAACCATGGCTGAAAATTTTTACTATGTTCATAAAGATAAACCATTTTTTAATGATCTTGTTAGTTTTATGACATCTGGCCCAGTTATTGTTCAAGTTTTACGAGGTGATAATGCTATTAAAATTAATAGAACTGTTATGGGAGCTACTGATCCAAATGAAGCAGAAGAAGGAACTATTAGAAAAGAGTTTGCAGAAACTATAGAAGCTAATTCTGTTCATGGGTCTGATAGTTTAGAAAATGCTAAAAAAGAAATAGCATTCTTTTTTGCAGAAATTGAAATTATTAATCAATAAATTAAACTAAAAAAATTGCCATTAAAGCAACTATTACAATAACAATTACAGTGCTATACGTTGTGAATTTTAAAAAATTCTCGTAAAAGATTTTATGTTCTTTTGTTTCTTTATCAATTTTATTAACCATTTTTACCTCTGAATGAAAAAAGTCAGACCAATTTCAATATTATCATTTTGTATATATTAACATAACTAAATATCTATAAAACGAAAAATTTTGAAGTTAATAAAATTAAAATTTCCAATCATCAAAAATGACACTTTTATTTGTTTCGTTATCAACCATAGAACCAATTAAAAAGGCATTATAACCAATTCTATTAAGATTATTAATGATTGGTTTGACATTTTTTTTATCAGTAAAAATTAAGAGACCAATTCCGCAATTAAAAGTTTTAGCTAATTCAAACATAGATATATTAGCCTTCTCTTTAAGCCAACAAAAAATTGATGGTAATTTGTAATCTTTCATATTGAATTTTAGTGTCAGATTTTTACCAAAGGCTCTTGGAGGATTTTCAATTAATCCTCCTCCTGTAATATGACTGATGGATTTCACTTCTCCATTTTTATTTGCTTCTATTAAAGCTTTTGTATAGAGCAAAGTTGGTTCCATAAGAATTTTAGCAAGAGTATTTCTATTATCAAAATCAGATGACTCAAATATATTAATAGCATTAGTATCTAAAATTTTTCTTACTAATGAATAACCATTTGAATGTATGCCACTGCTAGATAATCCTATAACACAATCTCCTTTCTTAACCAAGTTCTTGTCCAAAAGCTTTGATCTTTCTACAGCCCCAACGCAAAATCCAGCTAAGTCAAAGTCTTTATTTTTATAGTGTCCAGGCATCTCAGCAGTTTCCCCACCTATTAGTGCACATCCAGATTGTTTGCAACCTTCAGCAATTCCTCTAATAACCTCTATAGCTACTTCACTATTCAATTTTCCTGTAGAGTAATAGTCCATAAAAAAAAGAGGTTTAGCACCTTGCGCTACAACATCATTTGCACACATAGCAACTAAATCAATACCAATATTAAAATATGACTTAGTCTTAATAGCTAATCTTAACTTAGTTCCTACCCCATCTGTGCTAGAAACTAATATGGGGTCTTTAAAACCTGATTTTTTTAAATCAAATAATCCACCAAACCCTCCCAATTTACCTATAGAACCAGCAATTGACGTCGATTCTGTTATGTTAGTAATTTCTGAAACAAGTTTGTTACCCTTATCAATGTCGACGCCAGCATCCTTGTAAGTAATTTTAAAATCGGATTTTTTTTTAAAAATTTTAGTCATGACTATTCTATAAAGTGATTCATTTTCAATGCTATTTAGACATAATATTAGTGTCAAACAATATTTATTGATATATTCTTATTAAGTTTACTTATCAAATATAAAAAATTAGGCCTAACTTTAATGTTATTGAAAATATTAAGAATTATAATTTTAACAATTTTAAATTTATATTTTTTTATTTCATTTTCATTTGCCACAATAGAGCAGGATTGCTCAAGTTCTTCATTTTATGTCAAGAACATTAATGTTGATTTAACAAAAGAGTCTATAAACGAAGCTAGATCACAAGGCGAAAAAAAGGCGAAATTAATAGGTTTAAAAAGACTTATAAATAGACTAATCATAAAAAAAAATAATTTAAAATTTAACAAAATAAAAATTTCTAGTTTGATTAATTATTTAAAGATCAATAAAGAGGCGAATAGTGATAAAAGATATATAGCTAATTTTGATATTTGTTTTAATAGAAATTTAGTTATTGAATATTTTAGAAATAATAGACTTCAATATGCAGAAACTTATAGAGAACCAATTTCTATTTTACCAATCTTCAAAGGGCCTAGAGGTTTTGTTTTATGGGACGAAAAAGACAAATGGTATTTAAAATGGCAAAATCAAATAAAATTAAATGATGGCTTAGTAAAACTAAAACTCGCCAAAGGAAATTTCAGTTTAAACAGATCTATTACTGCCAATATTCTTTCAAGGTCTGACAAAAGTAATATTTCAAGTTTAATAAAAAACGAAAAAACTAACGCTTTACTTTTAGTAGTTGCAGAACCTATTTTATTAACTAATGGAAATATCTATTTATCAACATATGCAAAGTATTATGATAAAAATGGAATATTTGAAAATACAGTTTATAGAAATAAAATTCCTCTTAATAGACCATCATCATTTTATAATATTGATGAAAATATATTAAAAAAAGAGGTATTAAAAATGATAAACTCAATTGAAAATAATTGGAAAAAAAGCAACTTAATTGATACTCGTATTTATAATGAAGTTGATTTAATAATTCCAATTACGTCTGTTATTTCTTCTAAACTTGAAAAAGAACTATTATTTAATGATAAATCAGTAATTGTGAAATCCACTAATAATTTTAAAGACAAAGGCTTTATTAAAATTAATAATGAAATCATCTTTTATAATAAAAAGTCTAAAAATAGTTTTGAAGAGATTAAAAGAGGTTTATTTAATACTCACCAAAAAATAAAATATAAAAAAAATATTATCTTAACACAAAAAGATAATAGTATTTGGTCTCTAGTTTTACAAAAACTTGAAAAATTACCATTTGTGATAGAAGTTAAAATAATTTCATTAACAAATTCAAGAGGAAGAATTATAGTAAAATTCATGGGTAATAAGAAAACTTTTTTCCAAGCTGCGTATGAAAAAAAAATGATTTTTAAAGATTTGAAATCTGAGCAGTATATATTAATAAATTAAAAAATTTGGGTTTGAATTGAGGTGTTACAAATGTCAGATTTGATGGATAAACTTGTTGAAAAAAAAATTATCTTTACTTTCTATGTTTTAATTGCCAGCTTAATTATAATTTATTTGTTCAATATTATTGAATTATTTATCATAGCTTTTATAATTACTTATTTAACAAATCCCTTAAAAAGATACCTTAACAAATATTTGAATAATAATTTTTCAAGTTTCTTCTCTATAATTATCTTTATCTTGGGTGTTATCTCAGTTTTAATTTTAATTTTACCAATTATAATATATCAAGTCCAAAACTTGATTATTTCATTGCCAGCATATTTGAGTGAACTAGAAACATTTTTAAAAGCGATTAATACAAAATATCTTCTAAGCGAAAAAATTAAGGCCGTAGACTATACAACTTTATTTAAACCTTTAACTAAAAGCTTAATAATTTCAGGCAATAATTTAGTAAGTAATAGTGTTGAGTTTCTAAATAGCTTTCTTAACATCATATTAATAATTGTCATAACTTTTTATTTAAGTTTAGAATTTAATAATATTAAGTCTTTTATATATAATTTTGCAAATAAATCTAATTTAAGAGACTTTCCAGAATTAATCCGAGAAATAGACAAAGTTTTATCAAAATTCATTAGAGGTCAAGGTTTAGTATGTATTACATTATCTTCATTTTATGCCTTTTTTCTTTTTTTAGTTGGAATGAAGTTTGGGGTGTTGCTAGGTATTTTTGCAGGAATTATTTCTTTTATACCCTATGTTGGTGCTTTTTTGGGAGGAGGGCTAGCTTTAATATTAGGTTTCATGCAATTTGGGGTTTCATCTGAAATAATTTTCATATTAGCTATTTTTGTTTTTGGGCAATTATTAGAGAGTTATTTCTTGACACCAAGATTAGTAGGTGAAGCAATAAGACTCAATCCTATTTGGATTATTTTTGCACTGTTAACAGGTGGTTACTTAGCCGGGTTTGTAGGGTTACTTATTTCATTACCTGTTGCAGCAATCCTTGGAGTATTAGTAAGATTCTATTATTTAAAGTTATATAAGTGATTAGTGACTATGTCTTCGAAAACAAGAAATATCAATAAACTTATTATTAACAAACAAATGGCTCTACCATTAACTTTCAAAAGCATTAAGAATAGAGAAAATTTCTTGGTTTCTAAATGTAATAAAGAAGCGGTTAGTTTATTAGAGAATATCATATTTTGGAAAAATAAAGAAAAAATTAGTTCTATACCAGGAGCTATTATACATGGACCAAAAGGTTCAGGAAAAACTCATTTATGCGAAATTTTTAAACAGCATTACGATAGTGTTTACCTTTTATCTTTAAATAGAAAAGATCTAGAAAGAAACATGGAGGGTAGAAATTTCATACTTGATAACTTCATACCAAGTAAAAGATTTCCTTCTGAATTAGTTATGCATTTTATAAATAGAGTTACTAATAACAATGGTTCAATTTTATTTTTATCTCAGCAATCACCGTATGAAATGGATTGGAAACTTGAAGATCTTAATTCTAGAATACGAAGCTTAATGTCATGTGAAATAAAATTGCCAGATGATATTCTTTTATATTCTTTTATTGTTAAATATGCACAAGATAAAAATTTGTATATCAATGATAAAAAAATAATTTACATGTTAAAGAGGTTAGACAGAAATTTTGAAAGCGTAATAAACGTAATTGATAAGTTAGACATATACACATTAGAAACAAAAGAAAAAATATCTTACAAAAACATAAAAACTATATTAAATAGCATTATTAAACATTAAAGTTCTATTTTATTTATTTTATTATTTCTTACTGTAAACCCTATTTTCCCATCTAATAGCAAATTAACAAGATCACCAAAAATTTCTTTACGCCAGCCATCAAAAATTTTTAAATCTGTTTTTTTACCACTCAATATTGCCTTTAAATCATCAGTATCAGCAATAATTTTTTCAGCTAAACCACTCTTTTCAGAACAGTATGATAATAGGAGTTTTAGTAAATCTAAACTACCTTTATTAACATTCGGATTTTTAAAATATAAAGGTAAATTTGGCCATTCTTTAGGTTCAACTTTTAATGATATTTTAATTATTTTAACAATATTATTCAAATCACTCTCATTAAGAATTTTGGATATTCCTCTAATTTTTTTAATAGAAGAAATATTTATAGGTTTAAGTTGTGATAGAGTTATTAAAACTTCATCTCTGATAAGTCTATTTCTAGGTATATTTCTTTTTTGACACTCAATTTCTCTCCACTTTGCAAGATATTTAAGAATATTCAACACTTCTCTTTTAGGATTTTTTATCTTAATTTTTTGCCAAGCCTCATTTGGATTTATTTGATATAATTTTTTATTTTTAAGATATTGAATTTCTTTTTCGACCCAATCTTGTCTGCCATAATTTTTAATTGATACCGATATTAATGGAAAAACTTTTATTAAATACCTGACATCAGATAACGCATAATCTAATTGAGATGCTGTAAGAGGTCTTTGCAACCAGTTTGTATATTGACTTTCTTTATTTATTATTAATCCGAGAAACTTATTAACTAATTTATCATAACCCACCTGGTCTCCAAAACCACAAAACATTGCAGCTATCTGAGTGTCATATATCGGTTCAGGAATTTTGCCAGTCAGATTAAGGAAAATTTCAATATCTTGTCGTCCTGCATGAAAAACTTTTAAAATTTTTTTATTTGAAAGCAGATCCCAAACTGGTTGCATATCTATTTCAGAACGGGGATCAATTATTGCTGAATAGGTTTCACTTGCAATTTGTACTAGACATAAAATTGGATAATAAGTATTTTCTCTAATAAATTCTGTATCAATGGCTAAAACTTTTTCATTAATACATTTTTTACAAAATTTTTTTAATGTATTATTGTCGGTAATAATATTTACTCTATCCATTTTAAACTTACTAATTTTAAATTTTTTGAAATAACTTTATCCAACATATTAACATTAATAAAGAGGTTCAAACATGTCGATTACTAAGTATATTTTTATTTTATTTGTTTTATTTATTTCTAACCCTAATTTTGCTCTTAGTACTCAACTTTTATCACATAAAGCAAGCTATACACTTAACATACAAAATATTAAAGATAATAGTTTTTTAGAAGGAGGGCAGGGACAAACATTTTTTGAAATTATTGAAAGTTGTAACGGATGGAAAGTAAAAGAAGATTATGTACTTATTTATGAATTGCCAAATGATAAGATAGCTGATACCTATTCAAGTTACTCTACCTTTGAGAGTTTTCAAGGAACAAAACATAGTTTTGAACTAAATGAAAAAAGTCAATTTAGTGGTGAAAAATCTTATCAAGGTTTTGTTGAAAAAAATAAAAATGATATTTCTGGTTCAATTATTGGTAAGTTCATCAAGAATATTAAATTTAAAAAAGATATTTTGTTCCCAATTGAACATTTGTTAGGTTTAATCAAAGCTGCTAAAAATGGAGATAAGATATTTACCAAAAAAGTATTTTTTGGAAATGAAGACGAAGAGTTCATAAAAATTGTTTCAGCATTAATTGGCAAAATAAAAATCTCTGAATCTAGTAACGTTAAATATTTAAAAGGTAAAGAGGTATGGCCAATTAAAGTGGCTTTTTACAATGAAAAAACTAGACAGGAAAAACCTGAATATGAAATCAACTTAGTTATGGACAATACAGGGGTAGTTCACTCATATAATGTAAATTATGGTGATTTTGAGATAAAGGCTTTATTGAAAGAAATTGAAGTTTTGCCTAAGTCCGAATGTAAATAGAAAATCTATTTTATTTTAGCTTCTTTAAATAAGACATGTTTTCTAATTTTGGGATCATATTTTTTAAGTTCTAACTTTTCAGGTTTAGTCCTTGGGTTTTTTTTTGTAACATAAAAAAAACCAGTGTCAGCAGTACTTAATAATTTTATTTGTAGTGTAGCTGGTTTTGCCATTATTAACTCCAATATTTAAGGAAATAAATTAAAATTTTTTTTTGTCAAGTCAAGTTAATAAAAATTAATTTTTATTATATATTTATATTTTTATTTTTATCAATTGATCTTTTTATTATATTGTTATGAAACTTGACTATTATACTTCCAGTTAGAGGTTCAACTTCTATAATTTTAACTTTAAATTTCATTCCAATTGTAAATTTGTAATCACTATCTACTCCCTTAAGTACTTGTTTATTTGGATCATAGTCATACCAATCATAAGGTAAATTTCTTAAAGGAAGTAAAGCGTCAGCTATTCCGTCTTCAATAGATACAAAAATTCCAAATTTATGAATTGAAATAATAGTACAATCAACTAACTCATTAATTTTTTCTTTAAACAACAGTGATATTAGTCTATCTGAAGTCTTTCTTTCAGCGGCTACTGATTGTCGTTCCGTGTTTGAGATATGATCGCTAATTGTTTTAAATTTTTCATTATTAATTTTTGAAGTTGTATTATTACATTTTCTTTTATTTTTGTTATTTATTATTTCAATAATTTGTCTATGGATTATCAAATCTGAATATCTCCTTATAGGAGAGGTAAAATGAACATAGTTTTTTAATGCCAAACCAAAATGTGATTTATTTTCATTATTATATTTAGCTTGAGACTGACTTCTTAAAATAGACTGATTTATCATATCATAATCAGCTGTTTCTTTTGTGTTTGCTAAAATTTTATTCATTAATATTGGATGTGGTACTTTTCCTATAAGTATGTTAGCAAGCGGGATACCAATTATTGCAATCAAATTTTTATATTTTTCTGGAGAAGGTGGCTCATGTATACGATATATTGCAGGGTAACTATATTTAATTATCTCTTCCGCAGCCGATACATTTGCCAGTATCATTAGTTCTTCAATAATTTTATTACTTGTTAGTCCGTAAACTTTTTTGACTTGAATTGGCCACCCTAAATCATTGAATAAAATTTTTCTTTCGGGCAATTCAAGCTTCAAAGCACCCCTTTTTTCCCTCAAAATTTCTAGGATTAAATATATATCATGTAATGATTTTATAATTTTTATAATTTCATTATCAAAAATTTCATCTGTATTTTTTTTATCAATAACATCTTCAACCTGTTGATAAGTTAAACGTTTTTTAGAATTAATCACAGATCTAAAAAAAGAATGTGACTTCTTTTTTCCATCTTCATCCAATATAATTTCTACTGTAAGGCATAATCTGTCTTCGTTGGGTCTAAGAGAACATCTATCATTAGACAATTCTTCAGGAAGCATTGGAATAACAAAATTTGGTAGATATACTGAATTTCCTCTAATTTTAGCTTCTTTGTCTAAAGCTGAATTTGATTTTACATAATACGAAACATCAGCTATGGCAACTAAGATTCGCCATTCTTTTTTTTTGCTAACATATTCTGCATAAACTGCATCGTCAAAATCTTTGGCGTCGTCTCCATCAATTGTAACTAGCGATAAGTCTCTCAAGTCAACACGACCATTCTTCTCAAAAGGATTTAGATTGCTAATTTCATTTTTTATTTCTTGATTGAAGTTATTTTTTATACTGTATTCTCTTATTGCCAGGTAAGAATATACATTAGGATCGAGAACATTACCTATAACTTCTAATATTTCTGCATAATCTTGATAATCAATTTTTCTAGATTTTTTATTCTTATTAATTTTTAATTTTTTGATTTTAAGTTTTTTTAAAACCTCATGAGACGCTCTCTGAGCTTTTACTACATCACCTTTATTAATTTTTATATCATCAATTAAAATTGGCTGAAACTTTGCTCTTTTTTGAGAACCTCTTTCTAATTCGTTAAGGAAGAACTTCCCTTTTGATGTTAATTTCACTTCTGCAAAGAAATAATTTTTTTCAAATTCAATCTTTTTAATAATTTTTTTAAATTTGAATTGTTTTTTCCCAACAAATTCTAATTCAACTAATAGACGATCACCAATATTGAAATCTATATTTTTTTTATTAAATGGAATTGAAATTTCTTGATCTGATGTATTTTTATTTAAAATACGACCTATAGCAAAACCATCATCATCGATAAAAATTATTTCTAAGTTTGAAATTTGTATTTTATTATTAGATTGCACTTATTTTTATGATTCAAATGTCATTGAAATTAAACTTATTTTTTCTTGGTTTGTTTCTTTTTTGATCTTTGAGGTTTTGCAGCCTTGGCAACAATTAATTCAATAGCTTTATCTAAGTCAATCTCTTCCAATGATATTGATTTGGGCAATGTTGCCCTTATTTTATTATATTCAACATATGGACCAAATCTCCCAGATTTAGCTAAAACTTTTCCATTTCCATCTGGATGATCTCCAAGTACTTTCCCAAGTTTTTGACTGTTTTCACCTATTAAAACCACAGCATGATTAAGACCAATGTTAATAACAGTTTCATCAGCTGGTATGCTTATAAAATTTATATCATATTTTAAATACGGACCATATCTTCCTATACCTGCTGAAATATCCTGACCTGTTTCTGGGTGTTTGCCTATTAATCTGGGTAATGATAAAAATGAAAGGGCTTTATCAAGGTCGATGCTAGATGCCTCTACAAGCCTTGGTATGCTTGTTCGTTTTGGTTTTTTCTTTTCGCCTAACTGAAGATATATACCATATGGACCTTTTTTAATTATAACTTCTAGTCCTGTTTGAGGATCAATTCCTAAAACTCCGTCATTATCTGGAACAAAATTATCATTTATATATTCAGTATCTCTGCTCTCATTATTTGCTGTCTGTCTATTAAATTTACATTCTGGGTAATTTGAGCATGAAATATATGCACCATACTTACCAATATTTAAACCTAAATTACCATTTTCACATTTTGGACAAGATCTTATATCTTTAGTTTCATCTCCTTCTGTTCTGGGAAAAAATAGGTCGCTTAATTCATTTTCAATTGCTTTAGTTATATTCTTTCTTTCTAAATCCTGCATTTTGTCCAAATGAATTTTAAATCCTTTCCAAAACTCCTCTAAAAAATTTTTATAATTTAATTTTCCGTCAGAAACTATATCAAGTTTTTTTTCTAAGTCTGCAGTGAAATCGTATTCAATATATTTACCAAAAAAATTATTCAAGAATGCAGTAACTATTCTACCTTTTTCTTGAGGAACATGTCTTCCTCTTTCTTTTATAATATACTCTCTATCAATAAGAGTTCTCACTGTAGATGCATATGTAGATGGTCTTCCAATACCTAATTCTTCCATTTTTTTTACTAGACTCGCATCATTATATCTTGCTGGCGGTTGTGTAAAATGTTGCTCTCCACTAGGATTATCTGAAATGACATCCTCATTTTCTAAAAGATTGGGTAATATTCTATCTTCTTCTCTGTCTCTATAAATAAAAAAACCTTGAAAATGGACTTGAGAACCATTTGCTCTAAACATTATACTTCCATGCTCATTTGAAATGTCAGCGGATGTCTCGTCTAACTGAGCAGATTCCATTTGGCTGGAAATTGTTCTTTTCCATATTAATTCATAAAGTTTTTTTTGTTCTTCATCTAAATATTTAGAAATACTATCAGGATCACGATTAATAGATGTTGGTCTTATTGCTTCATGCGCCTCTTGCGCGTTAGCGGCCTTTGATTTATAAATTCTAGGTATTTGAGGAACAAAATTTTCCCCATGCCTATTCGAAATTTCATTTCTTATTTCATCAATTGATTCTTTACTTAATTGAACACCGTCGGTTCTCATGTAGGTGATCAGTCCTGTTGTTTCTGTACCAATGTTTATACCCTCATAAAGTTTTTGAGCTATACTCATAGTCCTAGATGCCCCAAAATTTAATTTATTTGATGCGTCTTGTTGTAGAGTAGATGTTGTATAAGGAGGTAGAGGATTTCTTTTAACACGTTTTGTTTGAATGTTTTTAATCTTAAAATTTGAATCTTTAATTTTTTGTAAGGCTATATTTACTTCAGTTTCATTTTTTATATCCAATTTTTTTAGCTTATTACTATCTAAAACAGTCAGTTTAGCAGAAAATTTAGTGTTATTATTTTTTAAGAAATTAGAGGAAATAGACCAATATTCCTCAATGTTGAATTTTTCAATTTCAATTTCTCTTTCACATATTAATCTTAAAGCTACTGATTGCACTCTACCTGCGGATCTAGATTGATTAGATAATTTTTTCCACAAAATTGGAGAAATTTTGAAACCGACCAAATAATCTAAAGCTGTTCTTGCTTTATAAGCATCAACTAACTCATTATTTATTAACCTAGGTTCCTCCATAGCCTTAAGTACAGCGGGTTTTGTGATCTCATTAAAAGATACTCTTTGAACATTCTTTTTCTCAAGAATATTTTTTTCTTCTAAAAATTCTTTTAAATGCCAGCTAATTGCTTCGCCTTCCCTGTCAGGATCAGTTGCTAATATAATTGTTTCAGAATGTTTTGTTTCTTGTATGATTTCCTTGAGTACTTTATCTTTATTTTTGTCTGTTTCCCATATCATTTTGAAACCATCTTCTGGTTGAACGGAACCTTGTTTTCTTACAAGGTTTCTTATGTGCCCAACTGAGGCAATAACTTTAAAGTCATCACCAAGGTATTTATTAATAGTTTGAGCTTTTGCTGGAGATTCAACTATTACTAACTTCATTTATTTTAAATCCTGAACCTATTGTTTATATTTCAAAATATATCAATTTAGTGCAGATAACATTACTTTAATCAAATAACAATAATAATGTTTTTATATTTTTGGTTCATCTCTATTAATTAAGCGTTTTATATTTTCTCTGTGCTGAATAAAACATATTAATGAAATTATTAAAGAACTTAAAAAATATATGTACTCAGTTTCATAATAAAACATAAGAACTGGGATTAATAAAAATGCAATTAAAGCAGACATTGAACTTATTTTGAATACTTTTGTTATAAAAACCCATAATAATAAGGAAACTATACCAATATATAAATTAAGTGATAAAATAACACCAAATCCAGTTGCAACTCCCTTGCCACCTTTAAACTTTAGCCAAATTGGAAAACAGTGACCTAGAACAGCTGATACCGCAACTGTGCATTGATAAAATTCTATCTTATTAAAATCATTCTTGAAAACATTTTGTAAAAACAAAGTAATTAGATAAATTGCTATTGTCCCTTTACCACCATCAAGAAGAAGTGTCAAAAAGGCTATTTTTTTATTCCCAGTTCGCAAAACATTTGTGGCACCAATATTTCCACTCCCAATTTTTCTAATATCTCCTAATCCAGATGTTTTTGTGAGTATTAATCCAAAAGGAATTGATCCTAAAAAATATCCAAAAACAAAGATTGAGCCTAAAACCAAAAAATTTAAATCATTAGTCATTTTATTATTTTATTTTTAAAAATCTGATTCATAAAGGCAACTTGACCGTTTATGTAAGTTGCTAAAATTTTACCATGAATTTTTCTTCCGTCAAACGGAGTTGGACTAGTCTTTAAATTTTCTTGTTTAATTGTATTAGGCTCATTTTCATCAAAAACAATAAAGTCAGCTATTTTTTCTTCCTCTAAGCTTGGACTGTCAATTCCAAAAATTTTTGCTGGGTTAATTGTTAAAAAAGAGATTGCTTTGTTAATGTCAATAATTTTTTTATGTACTAAATCTAAAGTAATTGAAAACAAAGTTTCAATTCCAGATGCGCCAACTGAAGCGGCAGAAAAAGGTTGAGCTTTTGTATCCTTCGATCTAGCTCTATGATCAGATGCTATAGCATCAATTGTTCCATCTTGAATTGCTTCAATAATTCCTAGTCTATCATCTTCGTTTCTTAGAGGAGGTGATAATTTGAATGCTGTGTTGTAAGTTAATAATTTACTTTCGTTTAATGAAAAATAAGGTGGAGCAGTATCACATGTAATGCTTAAACCTGATTTTTTAGCTTCCCTAATTACGTTTACCGCATCTCTTGTAGACACATGTGCTACGTGATAATGCGCTCCAGTCAACTTAGCTAATCTGATATCTCTTTCAATAATAATAACTTCAGCGCAAGCTGGAATTCCAATTAATCCTAAACGAGTAGATATTTCTCCTTCATTCATTTCACCTTTTATAGAGGTTGTTGAAGCTTGATTTAAACCTGATAAATCTTCATCTTCTGCATGTTGTATTATGGGGCGATTAATCATTGTTGCATAACTCATTAATCGTCTCATAACTAGACTATTTTTAATACTTTTATTTCCATTAGTGAAACCTATCGCCCCCATTTCTGACATCAGCCCGATTTCACTCATTTCTAAACCGTTTATATCTTTTGTTGCGGCTCCATAGACCATTACCTTTGGAAGATTTATATCTTCTGATTGTCTTTTAATATGATCAATTATAGATGGATTGTTTAACTTTGGAGTTTGATTAGGTAGAATTGCCATAGACGTAATTCCACTTTCGGCAGCAATAATTTGAGTGAATTTTAGATTCTCAGTCTTTCCAATATTTACCCGCATATCAAATATACCAGGCGACATTGTAAGACCCTCACAGTCATAAATTATAGTTTTATTATCTTTATGAAATTTTTCTAAATTTAAATCTTTTGATATACTAATAATAGTTTCATTTTGAATTACTACATTTACTTTTTGATTAAAATTTGTAGCAGGGTTTATAAGTTTGATAGATTTAAAAATTGAATGTGTCATAGAATTCTTTAAGTTTTATTTTTAGAATGATTTAATGCCTCAATTATAGACATCCTTACAGCAACACCCATTTCAACTTGAGTTTTTATTAAACTCCTATTTGTATCGTCTGCTAGGACAGATGCTATTTCTACACCTCTATTCATTGGTCCAGGATGCATTATTACTGCGTTTGGGTTGGCCAATGAAAGTTTTATTTCATCAAGTCCAAAAAATTTAAAATATTCTCTTTCAGAAGGATTTTCCGTGCCTGACATTCTTTCATTTTGAAGACGTAATAACATTACTACATCAGCATCTTTAATTCCTTCTTTCATATCAAAAAAGCATTTCACACCTAATTTTTCTAAGGTCGAAGGCATTAATGTTGATGGAGCAACGCATCTAACATCAGCACCCATTGTTGTTAACAAATGTATATTTGATCTTGCTACTCTACTGTTAGCTATGTCACCACATATGCTAATCTTTAAACCTTCAAGGTATCCAATTCTTCTTTTGATTGTTAAAGCATCTAATAAAGCTTGGGTAGGGTGCTCGTGTCTTCCGTCACCAGCGTTGATAATACTACAGCTTAAATATTCTGCGAATAGGAGTGGAGCGCCACTATGAGGATGTCTCACTATCAATAAATCAGGTTTCATTGCGTTTAAGGTACTTGCAGTATCTAATAAGCTTTCCCCTTTTTTTATAGATGAGTTAATTAAAGAAATATTAATTACTTCTGCTCCAAGTCTTCTTGCTGCAAGTTCAAAAGAAACTCTAGTACGAGTTGAATTTTCAAAAAAGACATTTAGTACAACATATCCAGATAGATATTTGGTGTCGGTGTGTTTGTCTAAATTTGCAAAATAGTCAGCTCTATCAAGTAGTTTCTGAATTTCAGTTTTTTGCATGCCTTCTATTGCTAGCAAGTGATGTGATGATAATTTTACAGGAGAAGATTTATTAACTTCAGAGTTATTTCTAAATAATTTATTCATTAAAAATATCTTACTACATTTTTTTTTTTAATACGTCTAGTGCAGTTTGCAAAATCCAACAAGCTGCAAGTTGATCAGTTCTTAAACTTCTTTGTTTTCTTGTCATATCTGCTGTAATCATTGGCTTTTCAATAGCCATTGTAGACATTCTTTCATCTTGAAATAAAACTGGAAGATCTATCTTTTTTAAAACACTATTAGTAAAATCTCTTACTGAGTCGCATCTAGGACCTACACTCCCATCCATATTAAGTGGCCAGCCCATTACTAATCCTGTAATTTCATACTCATCAAAAATTGATATCAATTTATTTAAATCGGATTTTAGTTTGTCTCTTTTTATAGTTTTTATTGGTGATGCAACTGTCATATCGGAGTTACTTATTGCTATGCCTAGTATTTTAGTACCGTGATCAATTCCTAATAGTCTTTTTTTAGGCAATATATTTAACAAAAATTCATCAGGCTTGAAGATAGGCATAATTGATGGTAACAGATTTTGATACAAAATAAAAATTTATCAATTTGATATAGGGTTGAACATGTCTAATAAAGATACAATTGTAGATGCTCCTACTGTAAATAAAATAGCTCGGCTTTCTCGTTTAGATATTCCAGAAGTAAATAAAGAAAATCTTACTAATGATTTAAATAATATTTTAGGCTTTGTTGCACAGCTTGATGAAGTAGATACCTCTAATGTCGAGCCATTAGCTTCTGTAACAGGACATAAGTTGCCACTTAGAAATGATGATGTAAATGATGGTAATATTGAAGATTTAGTTTTAAAAAATGCCCCTGAAAAATCTAGTGGCTTTTTTGTTGTTCCAAAGGTTATTGAATAATGTCTGAATTACTTGATTTAAATTTAGTTGAGGCCTCTAAAGCTCTTAAAAATAAAAAGATTACATCATTAGAATTAACTAATGCTTATTTGAAATCTATTAACGATACTTCTTTGTTAGGTGCTTATCTTGAAATAGTAGAGGATAAGGCCATAAGTATGGCAAAAGAATCAGACAAAAAATTGATTGATGGTACAGCAAGACCTCTAGAGGGAATTCCCATAGGAATTAAAGACATGTTTTGCACCAAAGACATAAAAACAACTGCGTCTTCAAAAATTTTAGAAAATTTTATACCTACTTATGAAAGTACAGTAACTCAGAATCTATGGAATGATGGTGCAGTTATTCTTGGGAAATTATCGTGTGATGAATTTGCAATGGGTTCTAGTAATGAAACTGCAGCTAAAGGTAATGTAATAAACCCATGGTTGAAAAATAAAAAAATGTCTCCAGGTGGTTCATCAGGTGGATCAGCTGCAGCGGTTGCTGCAAGGTCCGCTTTGGCTGCAACAGGTACAGATACAGGTGGATCAATAAGACAACCAGCAGCTTTTTGTGGTATAACTGGTTTAAAGCCTACATACGGAAGGTGTTCAAGATGGGGAATTGTAGCATTTTCTTCTTCCTTAGATCAGGCAGGTCCACTAACTAGAACAGTTAGTGATGCTGCTTTAATGTTAAATTCTATGGCTGGCTATGACCAAAAAGACTCCACATCAGCAAATTTAAAAATGCCAGACTTAATGGATTATTTGGATAAAGGGATAAAAGGAAAAAAAATAGGCATACCAAAAGAATACACTCAAGATGGTATTTCTGAAGATATTGTAAAATTTTATGAGAAATCAATTGATTGGTTAAAAGATGAAGGAGCTGAGATAATTCCAGTTTCGTTGCCTCATACTAAATACGCTCTACCTGCTTATTATATTATTGCTCCAGCAGAAGCCTCAAGTAATTTAGCTCGATATGACGGCGTTAGATACGGCGCAAGACAGGAAGCTTCTAGTTTAGATGAAATGTATGAATTAACTCGTGGAAATGGTTTTGGCGATGAGGTTAAAAGAAGGATAATGATCGGTACTTATGTCTTATCTTCAGGATATTATGACGCTTATTATCTAAAAGCTCAAAAAGTAAGAAGATTAATAAAAGAAGATTTTGAGAACGTTTACAAAAAAGTAGATTATATTTTGACGCCCTCTACACCAACAACTTCTTTCGAATTAGGGAAAAAACAAGATCCTCTTACTATGTATTTAAATGATATTTTCACAGTACCAGCAAGTTTAGCTGGATTACCTGGAGTTTCCTTGCCAGTTGGCTTAGATAAATCTGGCTTACCAATTGGCATACAATTGATTGCAAACTCTTATGATGAACCTGGCTTGATTAGTATAGCTAGAGTGTTAGAAATGAGTGCAGGATTTGATTTTATAGCTGATGGAGCTGCAAAATGAATGACACTTCAACATTGAAGCCAGGTCATATTCAGGGTGAAACTGGTATATGGGAAATGGTAATTGGACTTGAAATACATGCACAAATTTCAAGTAAATCAAAATTGTTTTCAGGTGCGTCTGCTTCTTTTGGTTCTGAAGCTAATAGAAATGTATCCTTAGTCGATGCTGCAATGCCTGGCATGCTTCCAGTTATTAATGAGTTCTGTGTGGAACAAGCAGTTAAAACAGGACTGGCACTAAATGCTAAAATAAATAATGTTTCAGTTTTTGATAGAAAAAATTACTTTTACGCAGATTTACCTCAAGGATATCAGATAAGTCAATTTACCAAACCAATTGTAGGTGAAGGTGAAATTATAGTTGATTTAAATGACGGCGAACAAACGATAATTGGTATTGAAAGAATACATTTAGAACAGGATGCAGGAAAATCACTTCATGATAAACATCCAACAAAATCATATATTGATCTAAACAGAACTGGTGTTGCATTAATGGAAATAGTTTCAAAGCCAGATATAAGATCACCTCAAGAAGCAGGTGCATATGTTAAAAAAATTAGATCTATACTGAGATATATTGGTGCATGTGATGGAAATATGGAAGAAGGATCACTTAGAGCTGATTGCAATGTATCTGTTAGAAAATCTGGAGAAGAATTTGGAACAAGATGTGAGATAAAAAATCTAAATTCTATTAGATTTATTATTCAAGCAATACAATCTGAAGCAGAAAGACAAGTTGATATACTGGAGGAGGGTGGAATAATAGATCAAGAAACAAGACTTTTTGATACTTCTACAGGAGAAACTAGATCAATGAGGAGTAAGGAAGATGCTCACGATTATAGATATTTTCCTGATCCAGATTTATTACCTCTAGAATTTACAGATAGTTGGGTTCAAAATATTAGAGAAAAACTTCCAGAACTTCCAGATAGTCTTAAAAAAAGACTAGTTAAAGATTTTGGTATTACTTCTTATGATGCCTCCATTCTTGTCGAGGAAAAAGATTACGTTGATTTTTACCAACAAGTAGCAAATGGAAGAGACGGAAAGCTTACGGCAAATTGGATGATAACTGAATTATTTGGTGCTTTAAAAAAAGACAATTTGTCTTTCTCAGAGTCACCAATTACTTCTGAAAATTTTGGAGAATTAATTTCTTTGATATCCAATGGAACTATTTCAGGTAAAATTGCAAAAGAAGTATTTTCAGAGATGATGAAAAGTAAAAAGTCACCTTCAAAAATTGTAAAAGAAAAAGGACTTGAGCAAGTTTCTGATGATACAGAAATTTTAAAATTGATAGATCAAGTAATCTCAAACAACCAAGATAGGGTTAATGAATATTTAAGTGGAAAAGATAAACTTTTTGGTTTTTTTGTAGGACAAGTTATGAAATTATCCCAAGGTAAAGCAAATCCAGGTGTAGTAAATAAGCTACTTAAAGAGAAACTTAAATAAAACTATTTATAATTATTTTTTTATTCTCCAATTAGCTAGTGGAATTGCGAAAATTATTGATAAGAACCTTACAATCAATTTTAAAGTTATTTCTTCATTTATTATAAAAGAGCTACGTAAAATCGTAGATAAAGGATTGAATTCAAGAGAAATAGCTACTTGAGTTGGAGAAATTAATTGAAGTGCTTTTCCCCAACAATACATCATTAAAAATCCACCTGGGAGGACTAACATTAATAATGCATAGATTTGGACTTACCCATTTGATATATGTTTTCAAAAGATGAATCAAAAAACAAATTTATTACAAAATTAATCAATGTGCCAGTACCAATTACATAGATCATGACTGGTATGTTTCTATATTTATTAAGATAATTTCCTGAAATAAAAAGCAAAACAAAATAAGTATAGTTAATCCATAACGGAAAAACTTAGAGAAAATGGATCTAAATCATCAACAATTAGTCTCGTGAAAACAAAAGTTGATCCACCAAGTGCCGCTGAAAAAGACCTCAAAAATGACACCAATATAAGATTTTTAAAAATTATTTTGTCTTTATTCATTATTTTATTTTAAATAAGTTGTAATAAGAAGTGTTCACCTACTAATCTAATATAACTAAAAAAAGATAAAAAAATTAATATTATGAAAAAATTAAAATTTGGTAGAACAGGACTAGATATATCCCAAGTTATTCTGGGTGGTGGTTGGGTTGGAGGATTATTTATTGACCCTAATTTTGATATAATGGAGAAAGCAATTGAACTTTCAATTAAGGCTGGCATTAATTGGATTGATACAGCTGAAAGTTATAGCGATGGTAAATCTGAAAAAAATATTGGTTATTTAATAAGTTCTCTTCCTGCTTCAGATAAATTACAGATATCTTCAAAAGCCAGATTAGAACCTACAATTTCAGAAACTTTCGTCTCACAATTAGATAGAAAATTAGACAACACTCTAAATAGATTAAAGGTAGATAAATTAGAATTATATCAATTACATAATAGAATAACGATTAAAGAAAGTAATGATACTCTAACCTCCTCACAAATATTAACTAGTAATGTTTGTGAAATAATGACAAAGCTTAAAGAAGATGGGCGTGTTAAAAATATTGGTCTTACAGCTTTAGGTGATATAGAACCTATAAGAGAAATTATACAAACTGGCTATTTTGATACAGCTCAAATTTATTATAATCTTCTAAATCCCAGTGCTAATTTTAAAGAAAAAGGTAATTGGGGTGACCATGATTTTTCTTGTTTAATTGCAGATTGTCAAAAGTTTAATATGGGTATGATGGGCATTAGGATTTTTGCAGCTGGATTGTTAGCTACAGATGTAAGGCATGGTAGGGAAATTCCAGTTACTCACGTTATTAATATGAAAGAAGAAGAAAGGCGTGTTAAAAAAATATTCCAATTAGTAGGTAACTCCTATGGCAACAGAGCTCAATTCGCCCTGAGATATGGTTTATCCAATAAAAGTTTGAACTGTGTTGTATTAGGCTTGGCTTGCATAGATCATTTAAAAAATTCTTTGCAAGCAGTTGAGATGGGACCACTGCCAGATGATTTGTTGATAAAGATATCTGAATTACAAAATTCCAATTTTATATGATTTTATATCTATATCAACTTAAGATTGAAGCAACCATATAACTTAAATAATAAAATTAAATGTCAGGGTTTATATGAAAATACTTGTATTAGGAATTGGAAGTATTGGAGGATTTTTTGGAGGATATCTTCAAGATAGTGGTGCTGACGTAACTTTTTTAGTTAGACCAAAAAGAAAGGCGCTATTATTAAAAAATAATTTAAAGATTATTAGTCCACTAGGTGACTTAGATTTAGTGCCTAATATAATTTTATCAAATGAATTAAAACCAATTTACGATATTATTTTAATATCATGTAAGACCTATGATTTAGATCAAGCTATTAAAGATTTGAAGGGCATCAATGGAAAGGGTATTATTATCCCTTTTTTGAATGGTTTTAATCACATGAATAAATTAGATAGAGAGTTTGGTAGTGAAAATGTAATTGGTGGTGTGGCTCACATTAGTTCAACTATAAACAGTCATGGGGCAATAGAACATTTTAGTGAATTTAAAAGAATCACCTTTGGAGATAGAAAAAAAAATCAAAATTATGACCTTTTATCATTTTATAATATCTGCAAAAAAGCTAAATTTGATGTTACTTTATCAAAAGATATTACTCTAGATTTATGGAAAAAATGGGTTTTTATTGCAACTGTTGCTGGAGCTACAACATTGTTTAATTGTCCACTTGGAGAAATAAGTAATCATGCAGTAGGTAAAAAAACTTTAGCTAATTTATATGATGAATGTAAATCAATAGCAAAATTTAAAGGTTTTACTATCAGTGATTTTGAAACAGAAAATATTTTAAAAAACATAATGACACCTGGATCTCTTATCAAAGCATCAATGCTTAGAGATGTTGAAAAAAAAGGCTTTACAGAACATGAAGAAATATTTGGAGATTTAATTTCAGAAGCAGAAAAATTTAACTTTGATTGCCCAATTCTTAAAGCGTGTTATTTAAGAATGAAAATTTATAGAGAAAATCTAAATTAATTTTAAGATCCAACTTTAAGAGAAGATTTTAGGCCTCTTAAACAAGCAATAACACTTAACCCAGTAATTTTTCCAGTTCCTGGATTTTCAGGTGTTTGAACATTTTGAATGGACATCTCAAATTCTGCGCTATCAGATTTAACTTCAACTTTATGTGTATTTCTTTCTAAATTAGGATCTGCCCATATTTGAAGTTCAGTCTTGTTAGCACCTATACCTGCCAAACCAACTGCAGCAGCCACATTCACATTTGCTGGGAAAGCCTTTGCGCCTTCAGAAGCAGAACCTTTGAAAATTAATTTAGCTTCTGATAATCGGTCTATTTCTATGTTGTTTTTAATAACATATGGTGCATTTGAGAGTGCGTTAGGCGGTTTTCGAGTTGTCATTTTTACTGAATGAATTTTGGATTCTGCAGCTGCTCTCAATGCATCCAAACCTAATATGGCACCTGTTGCTAAAATAATTTGAGAGTTGTTTTTTTTTGATATTTCAATTAAATCAAGATTATCAAGTATACCAGAACCACTAACAGTTATTAATGTTTTACCCTCATTAATACATCGAGTTGCTATATCCTTGAATGCTTCTTTTGGAGCACAATCTATAATAATTTGACAATTATGAATTAAGGTTTTTAAGTCAAATATTTTGATGTTTTTTTTTATTTTTGAAATCCTTTCTTCTGCGTTGGATTTGCTTCTAGACGTAATTCCATATAAAGAAAAATTTTCTACACCCTTTACAAGTGCTCTAGCCACTTCCGTTCCTATTGAGCCAAAACCAACAATACCTACATTCATCTTTTTACCTTTATGTATTTATCTTCCAATTGCGTAACCTTGCATATATCTTGGATTGGCTGCTGCTTTTAAAATTTCATTATCCTTTGAAGCTGCTGTCATTCTGCCAAGACTCCAGTCATCATCAATTATTACTTTATGTCCTTTTTTAAAAAGTTCATCAATAGTCTCCTTTGGAAATCTTCTTTCAATTGCTAGATGACCAATATCAGTTTCTCTTGGATAGAATGAACTTGGAAAATGTGCAGTGCTGAAACCTGGGGCATCAATTGCTTCTTGAAGATTAAGTCCAAAATGTACATGTCTTAAAAACAAATGAAGCGACCATTGATCTTGTTGATCACCCCCTGGTGTGCCAAAAACCATATAAGGCAGTCCATCTTTCAAGGCAAGACTTGGTGACAAAGTAGTTCTTGGCCTTCTTTTTGGGCCAATACAAGCTGGAGAGTTTTCATCTAACCAAAACATTTGTCCTCTATTTGATAAACTAAATCCTAGATTTGGAATTATTGGAGAGCTTTGTAACCAACCGCCACTAGGAGTGCCAGCAATCATGTTTCCCCATTTATCAATTATATCAAAATGAGTAGTATCTCCTTTTGTATCTCCAAGATTGGAAGGATTAGGTTCGTCAAACCTTGCTACTGTAGGTTCTCCAATATCAAATTTTGAAAATGACTCTGGGGTACCACCTTTGGGTCTTACCAACACTTTCCCTCCAAAGCCTGGTATAACTCCTGGTCTTACTTCCATTGAAGCTTCTTTGGATATTAAATTTCTTCTTGTAGCATTGTATTCTTCACTCAATAAAATATCCATAGGCACTTCGTTGAAATTTGTATCTCCATAAAAAGCCTCTCTATCAGCAAAAGCTAATTTAGTCGCTTCTACAACTAAGTGCACAAACTCAGGAGAATTTTCATCTAATGAATCTAAATCAAATTCTTTTAGCAATGCTAATTGCTGTAAAAAAGTTGGTCCTTGGCCCCAAGGTCCAGTTTTGCAAACTGTATAGTTTTTGTAATCATAAGATGAAGGTTTTTCAATAGTTGCAGACCAATTAGCTAGGTCATCTCCAGTTAATAGACCTTTATGTCTTTTTTCAGTTGTATCCATAAACTCATTATTTTTACAAAAATCTTCTATTTCTTGTGCAATAAATCCCTGGCTCCATATAAAACGAGCTTGTTTGATTTGTTCTTTACGATCATCGGATTTGTTTTCTGCCTCCTCGATAATTCTTAAATATGTATTAGCCATTTTTTTATTAGTAAAAAATTCACCAATGGAAGGGACTTTTCCTTGAGGAAGATAAATTTCAGCAGAACTTATCCATTCTGTTTTGAATAGTTCTTCAACTGATTTAATTGTATTAATTATGTTTGGAACTAAAGGATAACCTTTTGTTGCAATGCCTATCGCTGGTTCTAAAACAGTTCTTAATGACATAGTTCCATAGTTTAGTAAAAGAAGCATCCACGCATCAAATGTGCCTGGAACAACAGCAGGTAACAGACCACTTCCTGGAACTATATTTAAATTCATATCTCTAAAAGTTTTCAAAGATGCCGAATTTGGAGCAACACCTTGGCCACATATTACAACAGGGTTTTCTCCATTAGGGCATAAGATTAAAGGCACCTCTCCACCTGGTCCATTTAGATGAGGCTCAACTACCTGAAGTGCAAATCCTGTGGCAACAGCAGCATCAAATGCGTTTCCATTTTTCTCTAAAATTGACATACCAACTGCAGATGCAATCCAATGTGTAGAAGTTACAACTCCAAAGTTGCCAACAATTTCAGGTCTTGTAGTAAATTTACTCATTTTATTCCCAATATAAAATTTTATTAATTGACTCTTATCAAAGAACTAAGAGAATATAAAAACTGATAATTATCAAAAATAAAATAAACAAATTTGTGGAGATAACAATGCCTATTAAAAATTTATTTAAAGCGAGTTTGGCTTGGGCAGCTTTATTAGCTTTATCATTTACTGGAGCTTCAGCAGCTCCAAGTTTTCCTTGTGGCACTGCAAAACTAATTGTTCCTTGGGGAGCAGGCGGTGGAACAGATGTCATATTTAGACAGATGGTCGAAAAAGTAAATAAAAGTGGAGCAAAGCCACAGCTACAAGTCGTGAACGTTGGTGGCCAAGGTGGAAACAAAGGTGCAAAACAAGCTTCTAAAGCTAAACCTGATGGTTGTACTTTGTTTGCAATTCACCAAAGTGCTATAACTAGTTATTTTACTGGTAGGATAGATATTACTTGGGATGCATTTGAAACTATTTCTATGGTTACATCAACACCTTCTATCATAGGCGCAAATGTAAACACACCATATAATAACATATCAGAATTAGTTGTGGCTGCGAAAAAGGCACCAGAAACTATCACAGCAGGTGGAACTTTTGGTTCAACAAGTCAGTTTGTTTTTCTATTATTAGAGGATGCAACTGGTGTAAAATTTAAACATGTATCATATGATGGTACAAAACAAAGAATGACTGCTTTGTTAGCAGATAACATAAAGTTGGGAGAGATCAACTTAGCTGCAGCTATTAAATTTATCAAAGCTGGCAAATTAAAAGCGCTTGGCGTTACTAATGATGCAAGACTTGATCAGATTCCTGATATTAAAACAGCACAAGAGCAGGGTGCTAATGTTATATTTGCTGTTGAAAGAGGAGTTGTTGCTCCAAAAGGAACATCTCCAGAGATTGTAAATCACTATGCTAAAATGTTTGAAGGCGCAGCCATGGACAAAGAATTTAAAGCTGCTATGCACAAAAAAGGTATTTTAATTAATTATAAAGGACCTGAAGATTATAAGAAACATTTTCAAGCAACTTATGATTATTGGAAGCCAATAGCAAAACAAGTTGGTGTATATAAAAGAAAAGACTAAATTTGAAAAAGAAGAGATAACTAGTTTATCTCTTCTTTAAATAAATCATTATGAGTATTAACAAAGACACAATCGTAGCCATATTTCTATTATTATTCTGTGGAATAATGATCAATAGTAGTTTTGACATTGAAGACCCTGGTTATCAAGGAATGAAAGCTAGTTTTTGGCCAACTATAGTTTTATGTCTCTTATCGGTTATGTCATTGGTTATGTTAATCAAATCTATGGTTTCGACAACTGACAATAACTTAAATTCTGAAAATGCAAATTCACAAAACATTTTTTTAAAATTTAAGAATGCCTCAATATGTTTTTTAATGTTTATTCTTTTTTTAGCATTTCTAGATTATTTGGGAATGTTAATTGGAGGCGTTTTGTTTGTATTTGGTTTACTAACTTTATTAGGTGGATTTGAGATAAAAAAAATTATAAATCATTCAATTATTTCAATTATTACTATAGGAATTATGTGGTCAATATTTACCTTTGGTTTAAAAGTTATTTTACCAGAGGGCGAAATTCTAAAAATTTGGTAAATTTATGATAGATGTTATTTTACAGGCCTTCGCAAGCATAGTTTTAGATCCAGTTACACTTGGATTAATGTTTGTAGGCACACTCGCTGGTATTTTAGCAGGTGCTATTCCAGGTTTTACTATAGCAATGGGTGTAATTTTAACGCTACCATTTACTTTTGGCATGACTGCAGTTCAAGGATTAGCAACCATGCTTGGAGTTTTTGTTGGGGGCTTCTCAGGAGGATTAATGTCATGCATGTTAACAGGAATACCAGGAACTCCTTCTTCAGTTGCTACAACCTTTGATGGTTTTCCGTTAGTAAGATCAGGTAGGCCAGGCCTCGCGCTAGGGTTAGGATTATGGTCTTCTTTCTTTGGTGGAATGATTAGTGCCGTAATATTAGTTGCTTTAGCACCACAATTAGCTTTCTTAGGTTTAGAGTTTGGTCCTTGGGATTATTTTTCATTAATTATTTTTGCATTAACAATTACAGTAAGTTTATCAGGCGGTAATATTACTAAAGGTTTGATTGCTGGACTACTTGGATTATTTGCCGCAACAGTAGGTGAAGACGAGATTAATGGAGTTGCAAGATTTACCTTCGGTTTTGATGATTTCAAACAAGGATTTGCATTTTTACCAGTTCTAATTGGATTATTTGCTTTTTCACAATTGTTAACAGATGTAGAAGACGACAAAAGGGCAAAAAGCCCACTTATGTCCCAATCTGGAACTGTTGTGAAAGTTGAACATAGGCAAGCAATATTAATAATTCTAAAAAGATGGGTTAATTTATTTAGATCAAGTTTCATAGGTATTTTTACTGGAATTTTACCTGCAGCTGGCGGTTCAATTTCAAATATTTTAGCATATGATCAAGCAAAAAAAGCTTCAGCTAATAGATCAAATTTTGGAAAAGGTGCGTATGATGGTATCATTGCACCAGAAGCTGCTAATAATGCAACTGCTGGTGGAGCATTAATTATGATGATGGCGCTCGGTATTCCTGGAGATATTGTAACAGCAGTAATGCTAGGAGCATTAATGATCCATAATATAATTCCAGGGCCAACATTTATTCAAGACGAACCATTATTAGCGTACGGTGTTTTTATAGCGTTTTTCGTTGCTCATTTTTTTATGGTTGGATTACAAGCATTCTCATTAAGAATTTTTCTACTTGTTACGAAAATTCCAATGTATGTATTAGCTTCAGTTATTCTAGCATATTGTGCTATTGGAGTTTTCGCATTACACAATATAGTTTTTGATATATGGGTTATGTTCTTTTTTGGAGTAATTGGATATTTTATGAAAAAATTAGGGTTCCCTCTTGCTCCTATGATCCTTGGTGTTGTCTTAGGTAAATTGGCAGAACTTAACTTAGCTAGAGCTACTGGAATAAGCGATGATATATTGTTATTTATTTCAAGGCCATGGTCATTGTTTTTCTTGTTGATGGCAGTAATCTCTGTAATATTCCCTTTTTATCAAGAAGCTAAGAAAGAAACATTGTTCGCAAAACTTTATGTTCCAATTTCTATGATTGTATTGTCACTACCATTATTTTTAATGGGTAATCCTGTGAGAATGATAGTAGCTGTAATATTAGTTTTAACTGGAGCATATTTCTTATATAAAAGGACCAGTTCTTTAAAAACTACCTAATGAATTGGTTTACATATTCTTCGCCTAAACCCACATTAATAAAATGTTTTTTAGCTGCTTCAATTCTATCAAAGACATCAGTTGCGCCAATCGTGTTTCCATCTTCATCGCAATAAATTAAGGCTCCAGAATTGTGAAATAATGTAATCATTTCTTCACAATCCTCATCAACAACTAGTGTGTGGATTTCACCTGGAGGCTCAAACAAATAAGACCCTTCTTTGGCAACCCAATCATGCTCAAGGTATCTCCATGAACCTTTAATTACGAAACCATGAACTGGAGCAGGATGTCTGTGTCTTGACAAAAAGCCACCACCGATAACTTTTGTTAGATGAACCCAATAACCTTGACTAATATTATAGCATAATGGCCTTGACCAACGACCAGGAGATAAGGGAACCCAAAGTCTATCGTCATCTTTAGAAAAACTATCTTCAATAAAAATATCTGGGATAATATTTCTTGGTTTTGGCCCGCTATAAGGCGGAGGAAAAATATTTTTAGTAAAATCGTCCATCTTAAATCTCCTAAGTAATTGACTTACTATAATATTTTTAATTTACCCATACAAACTAAAAAGGACGAAGGATGGGATCCTTCGTCCTTGCTTATTGCGATGATATAATAACTACCTTGGGGGAGGAATATGAGTTCTATGTTATGTCACCATCTTTCATTAATATCCAGGGGAGGAGTATAGGATACTAATCCTTAAATTCTTTATGCAGCTTTCTTTTCTTCAGTTGTCTTTTCTACACGTAACTTCCCAGCTGGGAAATCAACTACGTCTGTTATTTTAAAGAAGTCTCCGTATAATACTTGCTGTCTTGTATGTCCGATATCAGCTAGTGTACGGTCGTCTAAATTAATTAAAGCTTGTTTTGTTCTAATTACAGAAATCTTTTCAAATGCGGATGTAATATAATTATTTAGTTTTGCTAAAAATGTATTTTCCATTGTCTTTAACTTTTTTTATCTAAGAAGGTTTATTCCTACGTTGATGTTTATATAAGAACCAAAAATGAATAAGAGAAAATAAATAAATGGAATATAATTATTTCTAAAATGGAAACATTTAACATAATTATAATATAATTAACCTCAAACAGGAAAGAATATGGCGGCTTTGTGGTTTTATAATTTAAGCAGGTTGAATTTTTTGTTCTTTAATTGGTAAGTGTATTAAAGTTGAAAAGACTGATACCCCAATACCAATCCACCACACTAGAGTGTAATCTCCTGTAGCATCATACAGCTTTCCACCCATCCAAACACCAAGAAAACTTCCTAATTGATGTGATAAAAAAACAATTCCATATAAAGTACCCATATACCGTAATCCATAAATATGAGCTATCAATCCACTGGTCAAAGGTACTGTGGCCAACCATAAAGAACCCATTAATAAAGAAAATAAAATTACTGATATTGGTGTTATTGGAAATATAATAAATATTAAACCAATTAACGCTCTTAAAGCATAGACGGTAGCTAATAAGAATTTTTTTGGGTATCTCTGCCCTAACCAACCCGCATAAATTGTTCCAAAAATATTACTAAATGCAATTAATGCTATGGCCAATGCTCCTAAACTTGAAGTTGTAGAAACTCCAAAACTATGTAAAAGGCTTGACGGATTTATACTACTACACATCTCAGTAACCATGGCAGGAAAATGAGCTGTTAAAAATGCTAACTGGTATCCACAAGCAAAAAAACCAAAAAAAATCATAGAAAAATTAGGATCCTTAAAAGCATCACCTAATACCTTTTTTAAGCTTACTTCTATTTCTTTTTTTGAAGATAAAGGGGGAGATTTTAAAAAAGGAACAAAAAAAATAATAAAAATTATAGACATTGAAAAAATTATAAAAACTTGTTGCCAATTATATAAATTTAAAAGAGCTTGAGCGATTGGCGCTCCTATCATTTGACCAACTGAACCGGCAGCAGTAACTACTCCTAAGGCCATTGATCTGTTTTTTTCACTCGAGGCTCTACCAACAACCGCTAATATCATTCCCATACCTGTTCCAGCTATTCCAAAACCTATGATAAGCTCAAGGAATTGATGTGTTATTGGATTTTGTGCAATAGTTGATAACAGTAAGCCAATAACATAGCAAAAGGCTCCAACTACAATCATCTTTCTATCACCAAACTTTTCACCCAAAGCCCCAAAAATAGGCGCACCGATACCCCAGCCAAGGTTTTGAATTGCAATTGCCAATGAAAATTCCACTCTTAACCATTGAAATTCTTGTTCAATTGGTATTTGAAACACACCAAAGCTGCCTCTTATTCCAAAAGTAATTATTATTATTATGGAGCCAGCTATCAATACTGGAGTGATTAAAGAACTGTTATAACTTTTCATAAATTAACTTGTTAAAGAATTCTATGTTAATGTCAAACCTTTGTTTTTGACTATTCTCAAACTAATATCCCATAAAAGGTCAGCATCTTTTTGACTTTGAGCAAAAATTGAAGTTTCCTTTATTTTGCTTTGATAAAAGTATTTTCCATTGATATTTTTAATATTTTTATCAGTAGC
The DNA here is from genome assembly GCA_902593735.1 of uncultured SAR116 cluster alpha proteobacterium. Classification (GTDB taxonomy): domain Bacteria; phylum Pseudomonadota; class Alphaproteobacteria; order Puniceispirillales; family Marisalimonadaceae; genus Marisalimonas. The sequence goes on along the minus strand of CACJJL010000009.1, from coordinate 32,069 downwards.
TAAGAATACTATTGTCTCAGCACCTTCTTCAACTGATATTGCAAAGAAATTCATAAGAAATTTTATGGCTAAACTGGCAAGACCACTATTATTTTTTCCAAATTGTGTTTTTACAAAACCAGGATGTAGACAATTAACAGTTATTTTACTTTTATTAGTTAATTCACTCAATTTTTTAGTAAATAATATATTACATAATTTTGATTTTTTATAAGAAATCCATCCGTTATAATTTCCTTTCATTTCCAAATTATTTATATCTATCTTTACACCTCTATGTGCTCCGCTAGAAACGTTAACTATTCTTCCTCCGTTTTTTATAACTTTATATTTTAATAATAAATTAGTGAGTATGAAATATGATAGGTGATTAAGAGCAAATGTTTTTTCTATTTTATCTACACTCTCTTTTCTTGAAAAAAACAATGCACCAGCATTATTAATAAGAATATCAATTTTAAATTTTCTTAATTTATCTGCTAACGATTTAATTTCTGAAATAGATGAAAGATCGCATTGTATAAAACTAATATTGTTGTTTGCTGTCTCTTTTATTAAATTTCTGACTGATGTTTTACCTTTTTGTTTATTACTACCTATTAAAATTATTTTGTTTTTAATCTCTTTACCTAAAACCTCAGCAGTTCTATAGCCAAGGCCGCTTGTACCACCAGTTAGAACTATATTCATTTTTTTGAGCCTTTTATTATATTTTCTTTCAATTTATAAAAATTTTCTATTGGATTATATTCATTCAATATTGCCGATATTACTGCTACACCAGAAACTCCTAGTTTAAACAAATCATTAATATCATCTAAAGAAATACCACCTATTGCAACAACAGGAAGTTCTGTTTTATTAATGATTTCTCTTAATGTATTAGAACCCATTGGTAAAGATGCATCTTTTTTTGAACCAGTAAGGAATATCGGCCCAACACCAAGATAATTTACACAATCAGGTACATCATCTAATTGATTTATATTTGTAATAGATAATCCAATTTCAATATTTTTATCTATCATTTTTTTTGCTTCATTTGGTTTCATATCAGACTGTCCAAGATGAAGTATATCGACTAAACCTTTGCACTTAGAAGCAACATTAACATTATCATTAATACATAGCCTCATTCTAGTATTAGATGTTGCTGAACTTAGATCTTTTATAAGATCTATGATCTCATTATCTTTCATTGATTTTGCTCTCAATTGAAAAACATCAAGACCATTTTCTGCTAGCTCACTAACTATTCTAACAAGTGCATTATTTGGTTTTTCACTTTTGTACATATGATTAGGAAGTAAATTTTCAGGACCTGCAATAAAATAAGATTGAAGATTAGACATTTTTAATTTTTACATTACTTATGATTTCGTCTGAAGAAATATTATATAATTTGTCTAATAAGTTCATTCTAAGGCTTCCTGGCCCTTTAGAAACTTTGCTTGCCATTTCTCCTGCCAAACCATAAATTCCAATTATTGATGCAGTTGAAAGTAATTTATTTTCACCAACCGCTATAGCTGCTCCAATTAAACAAGTTAATGCACAACCAGTTGCAGTAACTTTGGTCATCATCTCATGACCACCCTCAATAGCATAGGTAACATTACCATCAGTTACATAATCAATAGCTCCAGTAACTGCTACTATAATTTTATTGTTTTTAGCTATAGAAATTGCAGCATCTAGTGCATCATTAGAGGTTGAAGTTGAATCTACTCCTTTTCCTCCCCCAGATAATCCTGCAACAGCCATAATTTCCGACCCATTTCCCCTAAGTATTGTAGGTTTGAACTTCATAAGTTCTTCAACGTTTTTATTTCTAAAGCCACTAGCACCAGCACCAACAGGATCCAAAACCCACGGAACATTATTCTCATTTGCATTCTTAGCTGCCTTTAATGCGCATTCTTGCCAATATGGATCAAAGGTTCCTATATTAATTGTCAAGGCTCCACTAATAGCTTTACAGATTTCAGTAAAATCTTTTGCCTCTTCTTTTGCTTGTGCCATTGCAGGAGATGCGCCAATTGAAAGCAAAGCATTAGCAGCAATATCCATTGAGACAAAATTTGAAAAATTCCATACCAATGGACCTTTATCTCTTATTTTTGTCAAAAGTTCTGAAGCATTTTTAGATAGCTCTTTAGACATATTTATTTCCTCTTTTTTATAAATTACGATTTAATATTTTTATAGGGAATGTTTTTTAAATTTTAATTCGCAACTCCCTCCGCTGGTCTTAACCAGATCAGGTTTTAAGGGTTTGTCTCTCAGCAAAAAATTTTGCACCCCTGGCAAAACTAGTTTAACATAATTATGTGAATTAATTAATCCTTTTATTTTTATACGAATTTAAATACATTTAGATAATTTATGGAAATAGCGAAATAATTTAAAATTTTTCATGAGGGTTATTGTGGAAAGAAAATTATTAGCAGTTGTTGCTGCAGACATGGTTGGATTTTCAAGATTAATTGAAGATGACGAAATCAACTTACTCTCAAGACAAAAAAATCAATTAAATAAAATAATTAAACCTGAATTAGAAAGTTATAATGGTGAAATAATCAAGACAACTGGAGATGGTTTCTTAGCTGTTTTTTCAAGTGCATTGGATGCTGTGCAAAGTTGTTTATCTATTCAAAAGGGGATTTATGAGAATGAATTAGAGAAATCTAATGATAAGAAAATTAGATACAGAATTGGAATACATATTGGTGATGTGGTTATGGATGAAGGAGATATTTTTGGCAACACTGTGAATATTGCAAGTAGATTAGAGTCAATAGCAGATGCTGGAAATATTTGTATTACAAATGATGTATATCAAAGTATCAAAAGTTTGAAATCTTTAAATATAGAAAATATAGGAAAGCAATTCTTAAAAAATATTTCTCAAAAAGTTCAAGTATATAAAATAAATATTTTAAAAGGTGATATAAAACAAATTCAAGAAAATCATTTGTTAACTGAGGCAAATCAGGAAACAAGATTTTGTAGTTCTTCTGACGGAACTATTATTGCTTATGCAAGCATTGGGAATGGACCCCCAATATTAAAAGCGCCAAATTTTATGAGTAGTTTAGAACATGATTGGAGAAATCCGGTTTGGACCCACATTTATAGGCATTTCGCAAAAGACCATACATTTTACAGGTTTGACCAAAGAGGTAATGGTGTTTCTGACCTTAACCCTGAAAATATAAATTTTGACTGTTTTGTAGATGATATGCGTGCAGTAGTAGATGCAGCTAATATTGATAAATTCCCAATATTTGGAGTTTCCCAAGGATGTGCAGTTTCAATAGCTTATGCATATAACAATCCAGAAAAAGTTACTCATTTGATATTGTCTGGAGGTTTTGCGAGAGGAAGAGCAAAAAGGGGAATGGCTGATTTTGATCAAAAAATTGAATTAGAAAAAAATATGATTTTAAATGGATGGGAAAATGAAAATCCTGCATTTAGACAGTTTTTTACATCAACAATGATACCAGATGGTACGAAAGAACAAATGGATGCATTTAATAATGTAATGAAAATTTCTACCTCTGCAGAAAATGCAGTAAAAATCCAATCAACTAATGACCAAATAGACGTTTCAGAATTATTACCATTATTAGATATTCCTACTTTAATTTTTCATAATATAAATGATGCAAGAGTTCCAATTTCAGAAAGTAAATTTATGGCTGCCAATATAAAAAACTCTAAATTTGTTCCATTAAATGGAAACAATCATGTCATTCTTGAAGGTGATGAGGGTTGGCCTATCTTTAAAGAGGAGTTAAAAAACTTTATTAAACAATAAATATATTTTTTATTTGTTTTTTGTAACAAAGTTTGCGGTTTTTTTTAATTCCATAATAAATTCCTCAGCTAGGGCTGACAATTCACGGCCTTCTGGCCAAATATAGGCATAATCAAAATAAATTTGGGGATTTAATCTTTTGATTACTACCTTTTTATTTTTTATTATATGCCCAACAAAAGGATCAATTATTGCTATTCCAATATTATTTTCTACCATTTGTGCGGATTGTAACATTGAGGTTGTTAGTATTTTGAAAATTGGTTCAATGTTATTTTCTAGCAGTTTTTTTCTAATAGAGGTTTGGAAAATACCAGTTGGTTCTAAACTTATTAAGTTTTCATTATGAAGATCTTTTACATGTATTTGTTTTTTTTTATTTAAAGGATGTGAGGCTGATATGGCAATTACAGCTGGAAACGAAATGAAAGATTTTTTTCTAAAAACTCTTTGTTCAAATGGTAATGAAGCAAGTGCAACGTCAAAATGTTCACCTCTTTCCCAATGAAGAAGTTCTTTTCTGCTCTTGATTGTAATAGAAATATTAGCATGAGGATGTTTTTGGCAAAATTTATTTAATGCCATTGGTACTAAGCTATGAGCTAATGAATTAAGTGTAATTATTCTTAAACGCGAATATTGGTGTTGCTTTACCTGTCTAGCAAGATTAGGAATTTGATCTATTCCTGATAATAAAGGTTCAATTTCTTGAAAAAAACTCTCACCGCGACTTGTTATTTGAATTCTTCCTTTAATTCTATTAAAAAGTGGAAAATCTAATTCTTGTTCTAAACTAGTAATTAATCTACTAACACCGGATTGAGTTAACCCTATTTTATCAGCAGCTCCTGTAATTGAATTGGATTCTAATACAGCCCGAAATGCTATTAATTTTTTTAAATTCATACAAAACAATCCTATGAGTTTTTGTCATGCTTTCATACTAAATTAGCATTTGTATTCATATTATTATTTTTTATAGTTAATAAAAAGCTATTTTATTTAAAGAATAATTTCATTAAGGAGGAAATAGATGTTTTTAAAGTCAATCACAAAGGGTATTTTGATGTTTTTTTCAATTACCTTTTTATTAATCTCAAATGGTTTTACAGATTCTTATCCATCTAAACCAATTAAATTAATAGTTCCTTATGGAGCAGGAGGTGGTGGAGATACCACATCAAGATTTATAGCTGACCTAGCTACAGACATATTAGGTGTAAAAGTTTTAGTTGAAAATAAGACAGGTGGTGGAGGTACTATTGGTATTGGTGCAGTAGCTAAATCAAAACCTGATGGTTATACTATTGGATTTATTTCAACTAGTCCTATAACTATAAGACCACATTTCATGAAAATGCCATATAAACCATTGGACGACTTGACTTATCTAGGACAATTTGTTTCTAGCCCAATGCCTGTTATTCTTAGAAGTGATAGTCAGTGGAAATCTTTTGAAGATATGATGGCTTTTGCAAAATCAAATCCTGGAAAACTTAGGTGGTCAACTGCTGGTCAGAAAGGTGGACCTCACATGGCCATGTTGGCTGCTTTTAAACAAGAAGGTGCCTCAACAACATATGTACCGTTTAAAGGAGGAGCAAAAGCTCTAGCAGCGTTATTAGGAAAAACAATAGATATGGCAGTAATTTCGGATTTTGCTGCTCCTTTATCTGCTGGAAAAATAAAAATCATAGCTGAATCTACTCCTGAGAGAAATCCTTCAGCACCTGATCAAAAAACACTTGCAGAATTAGGTTATCCTTTATCTCCTGCGATTTTCTTTGGCATTGCTGGGCCTAGTGGATTGTCTAAAGATGTTATTAAAAAATGGGATAGTACACTTGGTCAGATCATGAAATCAAAAAAATTCATTGATTTACTTAAAAAGCTGAAAGCTACTCCAAGTTATGCAAATTCTGCAGATTTTACAAAATCTGTGAATGCAGATTACTCAGCTGCTGGGAAAGTTCTCGCAGGAGTAAAATTCTAAAAAAAAATATTTACAGAGTTATTTTTTAACTCTGTAAATTTCTAATTTAAGGTAGTTATGATTATTAATAAAAATTTTCATGAAAAAACTTTAATTTTAATTTTATTGGGTATTACGCTATCATTTATTTTTTGGATAATTCCTGAAAGTATTGAAGATCCAGAAAATTTTGGATTGCAAGATGGATTAAATCCAAGTTTTGCTCCGTATCTTATTGGATTTTTTGCTTTTTTTACCTTAGTTTTTGAATATGTTAAGAATTACATACTTAATCCAAAAATAGGATTAACAAGTGAAAAAAAATCTTTTTCTAAAGAGGTTTTTTATAGAATCATAAAAATAATTATTGTTTGTTTGTTTTATTCTTTTTTTCTAATTGAAACTATAGGGTTTTATCTAGCGAGTTTAATTTTTATAACTCTGTTGAGTTTTTTTCTTGGCGAAAAAAGAGTTTTAATTCTGTTTTTTTTTCCAATTTTATTAATGTCAATAGTGTTTGTTAGTTTTGAAATAGGCTTCAATATTTTTCTTCCTGAAGGAATTATATTACCTCAGTTATTAAGTATTTTTTAAAGTTGTCTTAATGGAAAATATAATAACAGGCATTCAACTAGCAACAACCCCGGAGGCTTTAATTGCAATTTTAATTGGTCTAATTGCAGGACAAATTTTAGGCGCTATTCCTGGATTAACAGCATCAATGGCTGTTGCATTATTAGTTCCATATACTTTTTACTTAGATCCTTGGATTGGAATACCAATGCTTTTAGGAATGTTTAAAGGATCTCTGTTTGGAAGTTCCATAACAGCGATTTTAATTAAAACTCCTGGAACTCCAGCAGCAGCAGCTACTGTGCTTGATGGATACCCACTAGCACAAAAAGGTAAGGGAGTTAAAGCTATGAAAATGGCTTTATATTCATCTGTCTTTGGAGATACTTTTAGCGATGTGATGTTAATTTTTGCAGCTGGATTTCTGGCTAGTATAGCCTTAAATTTTGGCCCACCTGAATATACTCTATTAACAGGGTTCTCTCTTTTGTGCATAAGTTCTCTAACTGGAAACTCAGTATGGAAAGGTTTGTTTTCTGTATTTTTAGGTATGATAATAGGCATGATAGGTCTTGATCCTATTACAGCAACACCAAGATTAACTTTCGAATATTTAGAATTGGAAGAAGGAATAGGTTTAATACCTATGTTAATAGGTACTTTAGCTGTCTCAGAGGCGCTTAGACAGATGGAACAACCTGTAAAAAAATTAGCATCTAGCACTTTGGTTTTTTCAAAGCATAAAATTGATAACGTAGTAACATTTTTAGAATTTAAATCTACCTTGCCAACAATTATTAAATCTTCAGGTTTAGGTACTTTAATTGGTGCTATGCCTGGACTTGGATCAACAATTGCAGCATTTCTTGCATATGGAGAAGCAAAAAGAAGTTCTAAAAAACCTGAAAATTTTGGCAAAGGATCTTTAGAAGGTATAGCTGCCTCTGAGTCAGCAAATAATGCTGTTTCTGGATCAAACATGATACCATTATTAGCTTTTGGTATCCCAGGTGACATCGCAGCTGCTCTAATTATGGGAGCTTTTTTAATACAAGGCATTACTCTCGGACCAGTAGTGTTTCAGGATAATCCTGTAGAAATATATGCTATTTTCGCCGCATTAATTGTAGCCAATTTATTCAACTTATTTTTAGGACATGGACTAATAAAAATGTGCAAGCACGTTGTAACTGTTCCTAAAAGATTATTATTTCCAGCTGTTTTGGTAATTGCTTCAGCTGGGGCTTATGCACTTAGAGGTTCATTATTTGATATCCAATTAGTTTTTTGTTTTGGAGTGCTTGGCTATATTATGATGAAATGTGATATTCCAACCGTTCCTATGTTAATAGGATTTATTTTGATACCAATTTTTGAAGAGAATTTAAGAGTTACTCTTCTACTTGGATCATCACACGATTTAAATGTCGCGTTCATATTTACTAGACCAGCATTTGTTATTTTATTTTTAATAATGACCTTCACTTCTTTGTTTATCTTAAAAAGAAGAAAGCTAAGAAAATTAGAAAATATTAATAATTAATTTAGATTGGAAATTATATGAAGACTGAATTAAATAACCCAAGAGATAAAATAAAAGTTGTTACCATGAATGGTAGCTTGATGCCTTTAAATAAAGCTAAAGTTTCAGTTACTGCTCCTGGTCTTTCATATGCTGCACTTGTATTTGAAGGTATTAGGGCATATTGGAACGATAAATTAAATGAATTATATATTTTTAGATTAGATGAACATTTAGTAAGATTTACAAATTCGATGAGGCTTTTGAAATTCTCTGAATTTCCAGATTCTTCTACAATTAAAGAAGATATTTTAAAAAATTTAAAAGCTAATAATTACCAAGAAGATATTTATATTAGGCTTCAAGGCTATATAGACGATTGGGGGGAAATGGCTTTGCAAACTCCAGTAAGCACTTCAATCGTAAGTTATCCTAGACCAAGAGCAGTTGCATTTAAAGAAGGTAAAAATTTTACTGTAAGTTCATGGCAAAGGCTGGATGATAATGCGAGTCCACCACGCATAAAAGCATCTGCAAATTATTTAAATAGTAGATTGGCTAGTATCCAAGCTAAAGAGAGCGGTTATGATGGTGGAATAATGTTAACAGCAAATGGCAAGGTAAGTGAGGGACCGGGTGGTTGCATTTTCATAATTAGAAACGACACATTGATTACATCAAATATAACTAGTGGAATTTTAGAAAGTATTACCAGAGATAGTATCATAGAAATTGCAAAGAAATTTAATTTAAAAGTGGAAAGTCGAGAAGTTGATAGGACTGAATTATATATTGCTCAAGAGATTTTTTACTGTGGTACAGGACAAGAAATAATGCCAATTTTAAGTGTTGACAAAATGCTCGCAGGAAATGGTAAACCAGGTGAAATAACTAGGTTTTTGCAAAATAAATTTACAGAGATTGTTAGAGGTAATAATGAAGAATTTAATGAATGGATTTATCCTGTATACCAATAACTAGGAAGAGAAATATGAATAAAATTGATCCAATTAAACTTGGAATTATATGGAAAAGACTTAACGGGATGATAGACGAAGTTGCAGAAAGTTTTATTCGTTCTTCTTTTTCAGCGGTAGTTAGAGAAAATTATGACATGGCCTTTAGTCTTCTTGATGTTCATGGAAGACAATTCATTCAAACAAAAAAAAGTATTCCTTCCTTTATAGGAACACTGCCACACACACTCCAAGAAATATTAAAAAAAATACCAGCTGATCATTTTTCTGAGGGTGATGTTGTAATTTCAAATGACTCTTGGTTAGGTACAGGTCACCTTAACGATATAACAATGGTAGCACCTATTTTTAAAAATAAAAAATTGATTGCCTTTGCAGGAAGTACCGCTCATACGGTTGATATTGGAGGGGCACCATCTCCAAATGCTCAAGATAGTTATGAAGAAGGATTATGTATTCCTATTTGTAAAATAGTAGAAAAAGGGATTGAAAATAAACTAGTAATAGATTTTTTACAACAAAATCTGAGGGAACCTGAAGAAACACTTGGAGATATTAGAGCTCAATTTTCAGCATATGATGTGGCTACAAAAAAATTATTAACATTATTAAATGAAGAAAAATTGAATGATTTGGACCGAATTATTTCAAACATTTTAAAAAAATCAGAACAAAGCATGAGAAAAAAAATTAAGGATATTCCTGATGGGAAGTATGTTGATGAAATGTTTGTAGATGGCTTTGATAATCCTCTAAAGATCAAATGCCTTATCGAAGTTAAAAAAGATAATATTATCATTGACTTCAGTGGAACATCAAAACAGATAAATAGGCCGATTAACAGTGTATTTAATTATACCTATGCGTATGCCTGTTATGCTTTAAAATGCGCTATTGATCCGAACGCTCCAAATAACGATGGATCATTTAGACCAGTAAAAATTATAGCTCCTATGGGGACTATTGTTAATCCAACTAGACCAGCGCCAGTTTGGGGCAGGCATTTAACAGGTCATTATATACCTCCAGCAATCTATGGTGCTTTATCTAAAGTAATCCCTAAGAACATAATTGCTGAATCAGGATCACCTTTATGGAATATTTACTTTAAAGGACGACAAGAAAATAACGATAAACCTTTTGTTAAAATGTTTTTTATGAATGGAGGTCACGGTGCAAGAAGTAGTAGTGATGGTCCAGGATGTCTAAGCTTTCCCAGCAATGTGTCAAATCAATCTATAGAACAATTTGAAAACCAAGCTCCATTATTGGTTCATGAAAAATCTTTTGTAAAAGACAGCCAAGGAGTAGGACAATATGTTGGAGGTCCAGCTCAAAAAATCTCATTTGAATCTAAGTCTTCAAAAACTATCATGATGACTATCAGGCATGAAAGAGTGATACACCCTCCTAGAGGAATATTAGGTGGAGGAGATGGTTCTAAAGGAATTGATCTTGTAAATAACAAAAAAATACCTGCAAAAACTTCTTATCCTCTTAAATTTGGAGATATAGCAACTTTTCAAACGCCTGGTGGAGGTGGAATGTATACTCCTAAAAAAAGAGATAGAAAAAAAATTATTAACGATATTGAAAGTGGATTATTAAGCTCCAAAAAGGCTAAATTGATTTATAAAAAACAGGTTGAAAGGAACAATGATGCCTAATCAACCTATTCAATTTTTAATTGGTGTAGATATTGGTGGAACATTTACAGACATTGTTGTGGTTGACCAGATAAGCGGAAAACAATTTAATGGTAAAATTTTAACAACTCCAATAAATCCCTCAGAAGCCGTTTTGTCAGGTGTAAAAGAAATACTTGCAAGGCATAAAATTGATCCAAAAAAATGTAGAATTATACATGGTACAACTCTAGTAGCTAATGCCTTAATTGAACGAAAGGGAGTAAAAACAGCTCTTCTTACAACAAAAGGATTTAAAGATGTTTTAGAAATAGGTAGAGAGTGGAGATATGATTTATTTGCCCTAGATTTAGAAATGCCATCACCAATCGTTCAGAGGAATTTGAGGTTTGAAGTTTCAGAAAGACTAAATTTTCAAGGTAAAATTATAAAAAAACTAGACGAGAAAGAACTAATTAAAGTAGCTAAAGAAATAAAAAAATCAGATGTAGAAACTTTAGCTATTGTTTTTTTGCATTCATTTAAAAATGCTACTCACGAGAAACTTGCCAAGAAAATAATACAAAAACATATACCTGGTTTGAACATATGTTTGTCTAGCACTGTTAGCCCTGAGATTGGTGAATATGAGAGAACATCCACCTGCGTTGCAAATGCATATGTCCAACCTATTTTTAAAAAATATGTAAATCTCTTAGCAAAAGGTATAAAAAAAATTGGGATTGAGAATGACCTTTTTTTAATGTTATCAGATGGTGGTATAGTTCACGAAAAAATTGCTGTAGAGTATCCAATCAGATTAGTACAGTCAGGACCCGCAGGTGGTGCTCAAGCAGCCACCTTATACGGAAAAATTCAAAATATCAGTGATGTACTTTGTTTTGATATGGGAGGAACAACTGCTAAAGCATGTTTGATTGAAAATGGAAGACCTAATAGAACTACAATATTTGAAGTCGCAAGAGTTTTTCGTTTTTCAAAGGGAAGTGGTTTGCCACTTCAAGTTCCAGTTGTTGATATGATTGAAATTGGAGCTGGTGGGGGAAGTATAGCGCGCATAGATGAAATGGGTTTGATTCAAGTGGGTCCAGAAAGTTCAAGTTCTTATCCAGGACCAGCGTGTTATGATTTAGGTGGAAAACTACCAACAGTAACAGATTCTGATTTAATTTTAGGTTACATTGACCCTGACAATTTCTTGGGTGGTGATATGAAACTTATGAAAGAAAATGCTGAAAAATCAATCAAAGATTATATAGCAAAACCAATGGGTATATCCGTGTTAGACGCAGCCTGGGCTATACATGAGATAGTTACAGAAAATATGTCTCAAGCAGCAACAATACACGCCTTAGAAAAAGGAAGGAAAATAGAAAAATTCTCTATGATTCCAATTGGTGGAGCTGGTCCTGTCCACGCATGTAGTATGATGGCTAAAATGAATATTAACAAAATGATTTGTCCATCAAATGCAGGAGTTGCCTCGGCAATTGGAATGATAGCGTCACCAAACGCTTTTGAATTAGTTCAGGCAGATATGCAAAATTTAGATGATTTAAATTTTATAAAACTTAAAAGAAAATTTAATTTATTAAAAAAAGAGGGGGAAAAGTCATTACTTAAAACTGGGACCAAATTAAATAAAATAAACATCTCTAATAGTCTGTTAATGAGATATATTGGTCAAGGTTATGAGATAGAAGTTCCAATTAGCAAAAAATGTTTAAATAGTAATAATATTAAAAACATAAGCGTTGAATTTGAGAGAGTTTATAGAGACCTATTTGGACGAATTGAAAAAATGCCTTTAGAAATTATTTCTCTTAGAACTATTGCAACAAGCATATCGTCACAGCCTATCATTAAACAAGAGAAGATAAACTTATCCATAATTCATAAAAACTCCAAAAAAAGAAAAGCATATTTTGGCGGAAAGACATATTTAGACACTCCAGTTTTTCAAAGAAACAATTTACCGAAAAACTTTAAAAAAAATGGCCCGTTAATTATTGAAGAAAGAGAGTCAACTCTAATTGTACCACCTTATTTTAACTTAAAAATGGACTCTACAGGTAATCTTTTAATAACTAAAGAAAGTCGAAATGGAAAATAAAATTAAAATTTCTGAAATGATTGCTATTCACCTAAAAAATATTGGTGTTCAAAAGGCTTTCGGAGTTCCTGGCGGTGGTAGTAGTTTAGATTTAATAGATGCTTTTGATAAGGTAGATATAGATTTTCATTTGGTAAAAAGAGAAGATGCAGCTGTTATAATGGCAAGTGTTTTTGGAGAGTTAACAAAATCAATTGGAGTTGCCCTTGTTACTAAGGGGCCAGGATTGTCAAACTCTATAAATGGGATTGCATACTCATCTCTAGATAGATCGCCATTAATTTTATTTAGTGACGGATTTTCAGATAAACTAAGTTCATTTGTTACTCATCAAGTTTTTGATCAAAAAAAGTTAATGTCTCCATTTAGTAAAAACTACACAAATTTACAGAATGAAAATCCAGAAAAAGAGTTTAAAGATATAGTTTCAAATGCTTTGATTCCTCCTTATGGGCCAGTTTATATAGAATTAATATCGTCTGTAGCTCAGACAATAATTGAAAATAAAAATTTTGAACCAAATAACGACAATGCAGATCAAAGTTTTTCTCTTGATGATAAAGTTGTCTCTCTAATCGAAAAGTCAAGGAAACCTGTAATAATTTTAGGTTTAGAGAATTTAATTGAGGATACCTCTAAGACTGTAGCAGAAATTATAAATATTATTAATTGTCCTACTCTTGTAACTTATAAAGCAAAAGGTGTAATACCGGATGATAATAAAAATTTAGTAGGAATTTTTACAGGAGGTAAGGCCGAACAAATTTCCATATTAGATTCTGATTTAATAGTTCTCATTGGGTTAGATCCAGTAGAACTAATACTTCAACCTTGGCCTTATAACATTCCTGTTTTAAATATTTCTCTTGTCAATCATGAAATACATTATGTTAGCCCTAACGCTAACTTGATTGGGAATCTTAGTACTAACCTTGGGAAGATAAAAACTTTTTTTAATAAATCTGATTGGATGAATAGTGAGATTAAAAATTTCAAGCAAAAAATAAAATCAAAACTAATTTTTCCTAGTAATAATACACTTAATCCCCAATCTATTGTTGAGCTTGCCCAGAAGTACAATAAAAATCCAAGAATATCTATAGATGCAGGAGCACATATGTTTTCTGCAACGGCATTTTGGAAAGCATCAAAGCCTTTTGATGTTCTGATTTCAAACGGTTTGGCAACAATGGGTTTTGCCTTGCCAGCTGCAATATCGTCAGCATTGGCAAACCCTGAAAAGGGTACAATAGCATTTACAGGAGATGGTGGATTTATGATGTGTTGTTCAGAATTGGCAACTGCTGTTCAATATAATGCTAATATCTTAGTTATTGTGTTTAATGACGGAGCATTATCTTTAATAGATATTAAACAAAAATCTAGAAATTTGAAAAGATCAGGAACAACATGGCCAAGATCAAATTTTGCAGAAGTAGCAAATGGTTTTGGTTGTAAATCATGGAAAGTTGAAGATATTTCATCATATGAAAACGCTTTAATGGAGGCATCTAATTTAAAAGGGCCACGTCTAATTGATGTTTGGGTTGACCCAGATGGATACAAAGAACAATTGAAATCGCTAAGAGGATAATTAATATAGGAAAAAAAATGGACTTTAATTTAACAGAAGAACAAATAATATTTCAAAATTCAGTTAGAAATCTTGCTGAAAATAACTTAAGTGAACGGAACCTTGAAAGAGCTCATGATCCAAATTTTCCTAAAGATGTAGCTAAATTATTTGCCGAAAATGGTTTAATGGGAATAACACTTCCTGAAAATGATGGAGGGCAGGGTGGTAAGTTAATGGATGCTGTTATTGCAATCGAACAGGTTGCTTTAGTTTGTCCTAGAAGTGCGGATGTTATTCAGTCAGGAAGTTTTGGTCCATTAAGAACATTTGCTGAATATGCTTCAGATTTTCAAAAAGAAAAATATTTGAGTAAGTTACTTAGGGGAGAAATTGTCATTGCTCTTGGAATGACAGAGCCAAATGCAGGTTCAGCTGTTACAGATTTAACAACTAAAGCTGTTGAAGATGGTGATGGTTTTCGAGTTTCTGGTAGTAAAGTTTTTACAAGTAACTCTCCTGATGCAGATATATTTTTAGTTTATGTTAGGTATCACGAGGGAATAAATGGAATAGGCTCTGTTCTAATGGATAGATCAATGGAAGGTTTTACGCTTGGCAAGCCTTCAAGGTATACAAATGGTGAAGAATGGTGTGCATTATATTTTGATAATGTATTCATTCCCAAAGAAAATGTTTTACTTGGACCTGGGGGATTTAAGAAACAGATTTCTGGATTTAATGCAGAAAGAATTGGAAACACTGCTAGATCATTAGCAGTAGGAGAGTTTGCTTTCAATGTTGCAAAAGAACATGCAGTTACACGTGAACAATTTGGTAGAAAGATTTGTGAATTTCAAGGTATTCAGTGGAAATTTTCAGATATGAAAATTCAAATAGAGGCTGGCAGATTATTGTTATACAGAGCTGCAATAAATGCAGATAAAGGTTTCCCTTCTTCTAAAGAAACATCAATTGCTAAAGCATTCTGCAATAAAGCTGGTTTCGATATTTGCAATGAAGCAATGCAAATAATGGGTGGAACAGGGTATTCGCAGGAGTCACTGGTCGAATATTGTTTCAGAAAATCTAGAGGATGGCAAATTGCTGGTGGATCAACTGAAATGATGAAAAATAGAATAGCTGAAGATATCTTTGAAAGGAGATTTTCTCAAAGGCCAAATAAATGATCTTATAACTATGATAGATGTTTCTTTAACCCAATCTTTTTTAACCCCAAAATCAGTTGCAATAATAGGTGCTTCTGCTGATCCAAAAAAAACTGGTTCACGAGCACAAAGATTTTTAGTTTCGCATGGTTATAAAGGAAAAATATTTCCTGTAAATCCAAATAGGGAAGAAATTTTTGGATTAAAATGTTATCCAAATTTAAAATCAATTAATGAACAAGTTGATCATATTTTTGTTGCTGTGGATGGTAATAAAATTATTGATTCTATAAAGGATGCTATCTCAATAAATGTTACATGTGCTACGATTTTATCTGGAGGATTCAGTGAATCTGGATCTGAAGGTAATGAGTTAGAAAAATATATTTTTAAAATAGCAAAAAAAGGCAATTTAAGAATATTAGGGCCAAATAGCATTGGTCTTATAAATATCTCAGATAATATCATTTTAAGCGCAAATGCTATGCTTGAACTTCAAGATTTAAAGAAGGGAAGTATTAGTGTAATCTCACAGAGTGGAAGTCTTATCGGAGCCTTATTGGCTCATGGTCACTCTCGAAATATTGGTTTTTCTAAATTGGTTTCTGTTGGAAATGAGATAGATCTCTCCGTTGGAGAAATTGGTAAAATGTTAGTAAATGATCCAAACACCGAAACTATAATATTATTTTTAGAAACATTAAGAAATAGTGATGAAGTAGCAGAGATGTCCAGAATGGCACATGCAGCTGGAAAACAAATTATCTGTTACAAACTTGGCAAATCTGAATTAGGTAAAGAATTAGCAAAATCACATACAGGAGCAATTGCAGGAAATGATGATGCGTTCAATGCATTCATAAATTATCATGGTATTGCTAGAGTAGAAATCTTTGAAACATTAATTGAAATTCCAAATTTATTTAAAAATAAGAAAAAACCTGAATCTAAACGAGTTGGTATAGTTACTACAACTGGTGGTGGAGGTGCTATGGTTGTAGAAAGTTTGTCAGACAGTAATATTGAAATAGTAGACCCTGGTCTATCAATAAAGAAAATTATGCAAAAAAATCATATTCCATTTAACAATAATAAATTAGTTGATTTAACTATTGCTGGAACAAAACCAGAAATTGTTAACAAAGTAATTAGCCGGATGATGAAAAATAAAAATTGCGATTTAGTCGTGATGGTAGTTGGTTCGTCTGCTAAATTTAGACCAGAGCAAGCAGTTGAGCCTTTATTAAAATGGGCAAATTACCCAAAACCGTTAGCTGTGTATGTTGCCCCTGATGCTCCAGAAGCACTAACTTTACTACATAAAAATAATATTGCTTGTTTTAGGACACCCGAGTCTTGTGCAGAGAGTGTGAAGACCTTTTTAAATACTAAAAATCCAGTCAAACCAAAAATTTTAAAAAATGATTTAAGTAATATTTCAAAAAAGCTAAAGAAAAATATATCCAAGAATTTATCTGAAGAAGAAGCATTAGAAATTTTTAAAGATATTGGAATTCAAATTGTAGATCACAAAGTAAGTTTTAACGAAAAACAAGCAATAGAACATAGTTCCCAAATAGGTTTTCCTCTAGCAATGAAAGTCTTGTCAAATCAGATACTTCATAAAACAGAAACTGGAGGTGTTGAATTAAATATCAAAAATTTAGAAGAGCTGAAAACTAGTTTTCAAAAGTTATCAGATGTATTTCAGAAATTAAAAATAAACAATAGTGACCAAAAATTTCTTATTCAAAAAATGGAAAAAGGTATTTCTGAACTAATTTTGGGTTATAGAGTTGACGAATTAGTTGGACCAATTGTTGTAATTGGTTCTGGCGGTATTTTATCGGAGATATATAATGACAAATCGATAAGGATGGCACCAGTTGATTTCACAGAGGCAAAAAAAATGATTAAGGAAGTTAAAAGTCTTGTGACTATAACTGGATATAGAGGACTTCCTGAAGTTGATATAAATATTATTGCTAATGCAATAGTGAATATATCTAAATTTGCTTTAGTCAAAGAAATTAAAGAAGCTGAGATCAATCCAGTTATAGTAAAAAAAAATAATGAAGGAATTGTAGCTGTAGACGGCTTAATTACTTTGAATTGATATTTTTTTAAGCAATTATATCTAAAGTCAAAAATATATTTACATGTTAAAGATTTTTTTTATCATAAATTAATGACAATGAGTTTTGAATGATTATAAATCATGGGGTAAGAGGTTCAACACCAAATCCAAGTCAAAATTATTTATTTTTTGGCGGCAATACTCCTTGTGTAGAAATTAAAACTCAAAAATATCAACTGATTTTTGATTGCGGTTCAGGGTTTTCAAAAGTTAATTTTTCTAACGATCTCGAAACTATATTATTTATTTCGCATTTCCATCATGATCATATACAAGGATTAGCTTTTAATAATTATGATATTAATATAAATAAAAAAATTACTCTAACATCAGCTCATTCTAACAAAACTGATACCTATAACAATTTAAATGCTTACTATAGTAATCCTTATTTTCCAGTAGAGTTTATTGAAATTATCAAGAGATTCAATTTTTTGGATTTTGAACAAGTTGTAAATAATTTTGAAGATTTAAATATTAATTCAATTGATCTCAACCATCCCGGAAATTGTTCTGGGTATAGCATTACAAGTAATAAAAAAAAGTTTTGTTATTTATTGGATAATGAATATGAAGATGTTCAAGAAGAAAAATTAATTGATTTTTGTGATCAGTCAGAAACTATTATCTGGGATGGAATGTTCTTAGACAGTGAGCTGTCTGATAAAAAAGGTTGGGGGCATTCTAGTATTGAACAGGGCATTAATTTAGCAGATAAAATTGATGTTAAAAACTTCCTTATTTCGCATCATTCACCGTCGAGAGAAGATGAAGAAATAAAAAATATAGAAAAAAAAATATTAAGCAAGAAAGTAAAATTTGCATCTGAAAATGAGGTAATAGAGTTCTAATGGAAAAGACTAAGTATAATGAAAATCAAAGTGTTTTTAAAGTAGGAGAACTACCAGATAAAATGTATTTATTAGTGAAAGGTTCTGTAGGTATTTTTCTTCCAACAAACGAAACTAAAAAACCTAATTTTATTATTCAAGAAAATGAACTTTTTGGTGAAATGGGTGTAATTGAAAATGAACTAAGAATGGCTACTGCAAGATGTTTAGTTGAAAGTGAGATTATTTCTATTACTAAAGATGAATTTGATAAACGTGTAAATAATTCAGATGTCTTTGTAAAAGGTTGCTTAAAGGCTTTATCATATAGATTAAGATCAGTAGAAAAAAAGATGTAAATGAAAGAAGGTTTGAATATGCTTAAAGATTTGGATGTTGCAAAGGTTTTAATAGAAGCATTTGATAATGATGAAACTGGTATTTTGTTATATGACAAAAAAGATAAGTTGTGTTTTGCAAACAAACCTATGTTTACAAGGTTTAATAGGCTCAATGTAAATTATGAGATAGGTGAGAGTGTTTATGACAGGATGGAAAAATTCAAAAAGCTAAAGATCTTACCAGAAGGAGAAATAAATCAAAGAATAGAAAATTATAAAAAAGTTAAAAAAACAAAAATTGCCTCTCATTATGTCATAAAAGGCCCAACAGGTAGATGGATTCAGATAAGAGATAATCTAACACCTTCTGGCTATATTTTAACGGTAATGACTAATGTTACAGATATTATTGAACAAGATCTTGAAAGAAAACGTTTGTCTGAAGCTATTGAGAATTTCCCGGGCGGGGTTATGTTTTGGGATGAAAATGATCAACTAATTGTATCTAACAAACGTAACCAAGAAATAATGAAACAAGCTGGAATTGATTTCATTTTAGAAAAAGGCATTAAATATGAACAAATGTTAAAAAAGCAAGTTAACAGTAATTTATATATTTTACCCAAGGGTATTTCAAAATCAAAATATATTAAAAACAGACTTCAAGAAAGAGCAGAATTAAAATCAAGAACAAGAGAAATTAATTTACAAACTGGAACTACAATCATTGCAAATGAGACGAGGTTTGAAGATGGATCTCTTTTGAGTGTATACACTGACATAACTGATCTTAAAAAACAGCAAATTGAGTTAAAACAGCTTGCAGATGCAATTGAATTTACACCCAGTAACCTAATGCTATGGGATAAAGATAATAAACTCATTATGGCTAATAAAAAAGCAAGAGATGAAAATGCTAAAAGAGGTTTTAGTCTGAAAAAAGGATCTTCTAGAGTAGAAATGGTAAAGAATGCTTTGAAAAAAGGTTTGATGGAACCTCCAAAGGGGGTCACAATTAACCAATTTTTAGAGGGGAGAAAAAAACAATTTGATAATCTAAAAGATCAAGAAACTTACGAAGTTATAGTTAATAAACAACATTTTCTTGCCTCTTCCTACAGGTTGCCTGACCAATCAACTTTACAATTTGTAACCAATATTACTGAAAATAAAAAACAAGAAACTGAACTTTTAAGGTTAAAAAATGGTATAGAAACTCTCCCAAACGGTCTGATGTTTTGGGACGAAAATGATAATTTAATTGCATTTAATGAAAGTTCACAAAATTTAACTGAATATTATGGTTTAACACTCAAAATTGGTATGAATTTTAGCAATTTGAGAAAACATATGGTTTTAAATCACCAAAAACCACCTAAAGGAATAACCATAAAACAACATTTTAAAAATAGAGAAAAAGCGTGGAAAAATCTTAAAGGTCAAAATACTAGAGAATCAAATTTTACAGATCATACTCTTCACTTTACAGATACAAGATTACAAGATGGAAGTACAATTTGTTTATGGACTGACATTACAAATATAAAAAAACAAGAAAATGAATTAATAAGATTAAGAGATGGTATCGAAACTTTACCAAATGGATTAATGTTTTGGGATAAAAATGATAAATTAATTGCTAGTAACAAGGCGGCTATTGATTTTGTAAAAGATTTTGGCTTTGACCTTAAACTTGGCGTTAATAGATTTGATCATGTTCACTACATGTATGCAAACGATGTCATTATCATCAAAAAGGGCATGACCAAAAATCAACAAATTAATCATACTATTGATAATTGGAAGAAATTCAAAGGTACTAGGACTCGAGAATCTGAATTTACAAATGGTAGATCTTTTTTATTTACTGAAACTAGATTAAATGATGGAAGTACTATTTCTTTATGGACTGACATAACTGCGACAAAAAAGCAAGAAAAAGAACTATTACGTTTTAAGGACGGAATTGAGACCTTACCAAACGGACTAATGTTTTGGGATCAGAATGATGAATTAATAGCAAACAATAAAAGTTCCGTTTCATTCTTTAAAAAACTTGGTTTTAATTTAGATATTGGAATTACAAGAAGTCAATTACTAGAATACATGATACTTAAAGAAAAAGTACTAATTCCTAAGGAAGAAAATAAAAAACAATATTTAAAAAAAATAATTAAAGAATGGAAATTATTTAAAGGTAAAAAGCTCAGGGAAAATAATTTCTCGAATGGTAAGACAATTTTAACTACTGATACTAGGTTAGAAGATGGTAGTACAATATCCCTTTATGTAGATGTAACAGACATAAAGACTGTGGAAAAAAATCAAAAACAACTTATAGACGCTATAGATGTTATGCCTAATAGTATTTCTCTATGGGATAAAGAAAATAAATTAATAATGGCGAATCAAACTTCGATTGCAGACATGAAAAAATTAAACTTTGAATTGAAACCGGGAGTGCCAAGAATTTCCATGGTGAGAAACGTAGTAAATCATGGCCTGGTTCATATTCCAAAAGGAATGACAAAAAAACAATTTTATGAATCAAAATTAAAAGAATATGAAAGTTTAAAAAATGAACAGAGAGACGAAATAGAACTAAAAAATGGTAATTATGTTTTAAATATCGCAAAAAGATTACCAGATGGTGGTACTCTTCAGAATTCTATAAACATTACTGAGATTAAAAAAGGAGAAAAATCATTAAAATTACTCAGTGATGCCATAGAAATTATACCAAATATGTTGATGTTATGGGATAAAGACAACAGATTAATCATGGCAAATCGTCGGGCTAGAGATATTCAAAGTAAGATGGGAGTAATACTAAAACCAGGTGTTTCTAGATTTGAAATGCTTGAAGCTGGATTAAAATCAGGCTCTTTACTGGATAGTGAAGGTCTGCCAGCAAAACAATGGGTGGAAAAGAGAAAACAAGGAATTATTAATCTTAAAGGAAGAGAAATAGTTGAGACCCGGATAAAAGTAGAAAATGTTATTTATGATATTTTAGGATCATTCACCCGTTTGAATGACGGAGGCACTTTACAGATTTGGACTGATATTACAGAAATCAGACAAAAAGAAAGAGAAGTTGCAGAAAGTCAGAAAAAAGTAAGGGAAGCTGAAGAAAAAATTTCAAATGCAATAAACAGTATGCCCCATGGTATCACCATGTGGGACGAAAATATGAAATTAGTAATGTTTAACAACTATGCAAATGAAGTATGGACAAAAGGTAACGTTAAAATAAAAGTTGGAACCTCATATGCTGAATATATGAAACAATCCAAGAAAAATAAGTTTTTAATCTTCAATAAAAAGCCTGATGAAATTGAATATTATAAAAACGCAGTAGAAAAAAGAAAAAAATTTAAGGGAGTTTTTACTACAGAGACACCTCCATTTTATGATGGATCAATTTGGCAATCAACATCAACCAGGTTGCCTGATGGAGGTGTGTTTTCAATCTTGTCTAATATAACAGATTTGAAAAGAAGAGAAGCTTCATTGAAACAATTAAGTGATTCAATTGAGGCTACACCAAATGCAATTTTACTTTGGGATAAGAATCATAAACTTGTTGTGGGTAATAAAAAAGCCAGAGATGTTCAAAAAGAACTTGATTTTGATTTAAAGCCAGGAATCTTAAGAAAAGATATGATTGATAATGTTGAAAAGAAAGGCTTAGTTGCCATCCCTGAGGGAATGTCAGCTGAAGAATTTTATGCTCAAAGGAGAGTAGCTACAAAATCGTCTAAGAACCATATGTATGAGTTAGCGTTTACAAACGGTACTTCATGGTTAGTAAGTGATACAAAGTTACCAGATGGAGGTTTT
The DNA here is from genome assembly GCA_902593735.1 of uncultured SAR116 cluster alpha proteobacterium. Classification (GTDB taxonomy): domain Bacteria; phylum Pseudomonadota; class Alphaproteobacteria; order Puniceispirillales; family Marisalimonadaceae; genus Marisalimonas. The sequence goes on along the minus strand of CACJJL010000009.1, from coordinate 9,550 downwards.
TTGCAAGTTTATTCTGATATTTCAGAAATGAAGGCAAAAGATAAAGAAATAAAACTGGCACAAGAACAAGTCCTAGAAACAGAGAAAAGAATGACTGATGCTTTAAATAGTATGCCTCATGGAATAACCATGTGGGATAAAGACGACACCTTATTATTTGCTAATACATTTGCTAGAGAAATACAGGGTGGTGCTGGAATTGAATTTGATATTGGAGAAAAGTATGAAAATTATCTTCAAAAACAGAGAAAGCATAAATTTATGAAATTCAATAGTTCTGAAGAAGAACAAGAATATTTTAATAATGCCATTGAAAATAGAAGAAAAATAAAAGGTGATGTTACTTTTCAACCTCCACAATTCTATAATAATACATATTGGAATGCTACTTTCAATCGCTTAAATGATGGTGGTTTGTTCTCTATTTTTACAAATATAACAGAGCTAAAAAAACGTGAAGAAGAACTAAATAAAACAATCTCAGAACTTGACATAGCTAGAGAAAAAGCAAATGCAGCTAACCAGACAAAAAGTCAATTTCTTGCAAATATGAGTCACGAATTAAGAACTCCTCTAAACGCCATAATTGGTCTAACTGAGATGTTAAAAGAGGATGCTGCAGATGATGGTTTAGATGATTTTGAAGAACCACTAGATAGAGTTTTTAATGCTGGGAAACATTTGTTAACCCTAATAAACGATGTATTAGATTTATCAAAGATTGAAGCTGGTAGAATAGAATTATTTAATGAAACATTCGAACTAAAACAAATTTTAGATGATGTTATTAAAACTTCGTCTCCACTGGCACAGAAAAATGAAAACGAATTATTGATTGAATATAAATCAGATATTGATTTTGTAACAGCAGATCAAACAAGAGTTAAGCAGGTTGTTTTAAATTTAATTTCTAATGCTTGTAAATTTACAGAAAAAGGTAAAATAACAGTTGCAGTTCATAAAATTTTACGTGAAGGTGGTGACCTAATTTCTATAGATGTGACTGATACGGGTATTGGCATGTCAGAAGAACAGATGTCTAGATTATTTAATTCATTTGTCCAGGCGGATAGTTCAACGACAAGAAAATATGGTGGTACTGGATTAGGGCTTACTATTTCCAAACAGCTTGCAATTTTAATGGGTGGTGATGTTTTAGTGAATAGCGAGCTAGGAAAAGGTACTACTTTTACTGCAACATTTCTTGCTGACTTCATTGGAGCATCTGAAAGTGTTAAAAAATTACAAAAAGAAACTGGTTCTTTAATCGAAAACGTTATCCCTTTAGAAAATAATACTGGAAAGACAATTTTAATAATTGATGACGATCCAACTGTGAGTGAACTAATGAAACGTCAATTGTTGAAAGAAGGTTATAAAGTAGTTATTGCACCAAATGGGAAAGAGGGAATTAGTTTAGCACGTGATCTTAAACCTGATGTTATTACTCTAGATATTTTGATGCCCGAAATGGATGGGTGGTCAGTACTGCGTACCTTAAAGGCTGATCCTGAAGTTTCAAATATTCCCGTTATTATGGCTTCGATATTAGATGAGAAAAATAAAGGATTTTCCCTAGGTGCAGCAGATTTTTTATCAAAACCTATCCAAAAAGAATACCTAATGAAATCAATTAGAAATTTAATAGGTGATAAAGAAAATCTCAAGATTTGCCTTATCGAAGATGATGAAAGTTTAAGGTTTACAATTAAAGAAATTTTAGAAAAACAAAATGTTCAAATTATGGAAGCAGAAAATGGCAAAGTTGGAATGAATATTTTACAGAATGAAGAAATTAAACCTGATTTAATTTTGTTAGATTTGATGATGCCAGTAATGAATGGTTTTGAATTTTTAAAAGCTATAAGAGAAACTGAATTAAATTCTATTCCAATTTTAGTTTTGACTGGAGCAGAATTAAGTGGAGATGAAAAGACATTTTTGTTAGGTGAAACACAGAGAATACTTGAAAAAAGTGAAGATACAATGTCTACAATCGTTAATGAGGTAAGTAATGTTATTAAGGCTTCTTCATTTAAAAATGGAGATAGTAAATGACAAAGATATTATATGTAGAAGACAACGAAGACAATGTTTATATGTTATCAAGACGTTTAAAAAGGAAAGGTTTTGAAATAGTTATTGCTGTTGACGGAGAGCAGGGTGTTGAGATGGCGTCTTCAGAGAAACCAGATCTTATTTTAATGGATTTGAGTTTACCAAAAATGGATGGATGGACTGCAACTAAACACATCAAAAGTAAAGATGAGCTTAAATCAATTCCAATAATTGCTCTATCAGCACATGCAATGGAAGAACATAAACAAAGAGCACTTGATAGTGGTTGTAATGATTATGATACTAAACCAGTAGATATCAATAGGCTATTATCTAAAATATCAGAGCAATTAGGCACTAAAAATGATTAACAAAGAGGATGCAAATATACTAATTGTTGATGATATTGAAGATAATAGATATACGCTTGAAAGAAGATTAAAAAGAGATGGTTATAAAAATATCTTCCTAGCTGAGGGCGGTAAAACAGCTCTTGATATGGCTACGAAAAACAAATTTGATTTAATACTTTTAGATCTTATGATGCCAGATATGAGTGGTCTTGAGGTTCTTAAATATCTAAAAGGTGATCCTCTACAAAGATCTATTCCTGTCATTATGGTTACAGCTTCTGATGAAGTAGAAACAGCTGCAGAATGCATCATAAATGGCGCCGATGATTTCATTACTAAACCTTTCAATGGAACTTTGCTCAAAGCAAGAGTTGGAGCAAGTCTAGAGAAAAAAAGATTAAGAGACACTGAAGAAAGTTATTTAGATAGAGTTGAAACAGACAAAAAACGATCACAACAAATATTGAAAACTGTTATGCCTACCTCTGTAGCTAATGAACTTCAGTCATCTGGAAAAGTTAGGTCTAGAAGATATGATGACGTGGCAATTTTAATATGTGATTTAGTTGGCTTTACATCATTTTGTGAAAAAAATGACCCAGAATTAGTTGTTGAAACATTGCAGGGTCTTGTAGAAAATTTTGAAAAAGCCTTTGAAGATTTTGGCTTAGAGAAAATTAAAACAGTTGGAGATGCTATTGTTGCAGTTGCAGGGTTATCTTCACACGCCATTTCTCCTGTTAAATCTTGTGTAGATTGTTCTTACAAATTAAGGGAGATTGCAAATACGTCATCAATGCCTTGGAATCTCCACCTTGGGATACACTCTGGTTCTCTTGTTGCTGGAACAGTTGGGACAAAAACAGTGCAATTTGATATTTTGGGAAAAACAGTAAATATGGCATTTAATATATGTGATATGTCTGAGTCAAATCAAATTCTTATTTCTAGCGATGCTTGGATGACAGCAAGAAATGAAATTAAAGTAAAATCAATTGGATTAAAAAGATTAAAGAGTGGCCAAGACATTGAAATGTTAGAATGCGTTTAGGTTCACCACTCGTTTTCAAATTCTCGTGAAAATGAAAACATTTTTAGAGGAGTAGCTTCTCCTCTAGGAATTTTGGCAATGGGATTTAACTTAAATTCATCAATACCTCTAGCAAGCTGTGTTTCAAAAAAGGGCCAAATTTTTAAATCACCTTTAACATTAGTTGGTGAGAACCTCATGGTTACTCCGCATCTTCTTCTATTCGAGTTATTCGCTTCCGATCCGTGTAAAAGAGCATCATTGTGGAGTGATATTTGTCCAGCTTTCAAATTAAGTGAAACTATCTTTGTTCCATCTAATTGATCAAATGATACTTCTTGGTCAAGAACTAAATTTTTGGCAGGATTTTTTTTGTGAACAAATCGTCCCATTTTATGACTTCCAGAAACTACTTTCATTGCACCATTTTCTTCATCTGTATCAAAAACTGCAAGCCATACTGTGACTGCATTTGATGGATTTAACGGCCAATATTGAGCGTCTTGGTGCCATGGTACAACTGATCCATCTTTAGGTTCTTTACTAAAAAATTGACCTCCCCATTGAACAAAATTAGGACCTAATAAATCTTCAACATAATCTAAAATAGCTGGTGTTCTACATAGATCATGAAATTTTTTACTAGCTTTGTGCCACATGTTAGTCTTATTAATATCAATATCTTGAGGTAATTTAGAACTTAGTTCATCATACCAATTATGTAAGTCATTTATTGCATTTTCTGAGAACACTGGAAGACCTGTTATGTATCCTTCTTTCATATATTGTTCTTTTTCTTCATCTGAAAGTCTTCTAGCTTTCTGATCAATTTCAAACAAAATTCATCCCTCCCATTTTTCATTCGAAGCTTTTGACCATGCTTCTTTGAGTTTTTCAATATTAAAGTTCTCTTCTTTTGCTGCTTCGATTAGGTGTTTCTCTTTTTTAGTCATGTGATTAATAGCTTTTTTGATAATTGAAAGTGCTTTGTCTGGTATAACAACCGCTCCATGCTGATCTGCATGAATAATTTCACCATCATTCACGTTAAGACCGTGGATATTAACTGATGATGCAAATTCAACAACGTGAACATAAGCATGACTTGGTCCAATCCCATTAGCTAAAACCTGATAATCTTTATCTATCGCGTCCAGATCTCTAAGTAAACCACTCGTTATTGTTCCTGCTAGTCCCAAGCCTTTATGTAATGCTACATTAACCTCACCCCAAAATGATCCCGTAGGATTTGGCCAATCAAGATCCTCGATTACACAGACAGGTGAAGCATCAGGATATTCTTCAAATTTTTTACTTATATATTCATAATATTTTAATCGAATTGAAGTAGTTTCCTCAGGTGATAAAATAGGAGGATTAGAAGCTCTTATTTTTGCTGTTCTTGCTATTCCAACAATAGGCTCTAGTTTTTTATTGGCTGAAATGAAGGGATATTTTGTATAACCATCTGCAGATCTAGATCCTCTATATATATCAAGTGCATTTGAGATCGTAGGTGTATCAAAGTTTTTTAAAAAATCTATTAACTCATTATTTAACATAAATTTTACTCCTATAAATAATGTTAACTATTGAAAATATTTTTAAAAGAAAAATTTATTAATTGGATAAAATTTTCGACATGTAATGTGGATTGACTATCGCCTTTGACGCTCCTATTAGGCCATTATTATTATTTTCTGTTAGCCATATAGGTACAGTCTTAACATAATCATATCTTCTACCTTTATTTAAAAGATTCAATTCAAAATCACTTTTATTGAGAATAGTCTGTAATTTGGGAGTTATTCCACCAGCTATTACAACACCACTTTGTGCACCATTGATTAAAATAACACTAGAGATGATTGTGCCAAAAATACTAAAAAATAATTTTATAGTCTCATAAGCTTTATGTTCACCCTTTATAGCATTTTCACCAATAATTGGAGCTTTTAAATTTTCAGAAGGACTATTATTTTTAAAACAAATAAATTCGTATATTTCTTCAATACCAGAACCACTAACAATTCGCTCATTAGATACATGATCATATTTTTTTCTTAAATGTTGAAGCAGTTCTATTTCAAGATCAGAATTTGGGGCAAAGGAAGAATGCCCACCTTCGCCTTCAATAGCTAAAGGATAATTATTAATATTTAAAAGAGTACAGACACCTAATCCAGTGCCAGGACCAGTAACAAGAAGTGGAGCATTTTTAATTGGAATTCCACTTTTAATAGGTTTTAGATCATAATCATTTAGTAATTTATCGTTTATGGTTCTGTTTTCAGATATGTCTTTATAAAAAGATGCTAAGCTTAGACACTGAGCAACAAAATCATTAACAAAAATTAGCTTATTCAAATTAAAATATTTTAAAAAGTCTGATTGCTTAAAATTCCAGTGGTTATTTGTAAATTTAATATCATTTTTCTTTGTAGTACTAGCAACTGCAATTGACATATTTTCGAAGTCTAAATTATTTTTTTGTTGATAATGGTCTATAGCGTCATATATGTTTTCATAATCAGAACATTTTAAATAAGCAAAATTATTAAGATCGCTATTATTTTTTTCTTGGTAAGCAAATCTTGCATTTGTTCCACCTATATCTGCGACTAATAATTTCATGATATACTCAAAATATATTGTTCAATAATTTAAAATAGTCTGTAAATATAATTTTATAAACTACTTTTCATTATCAAAAGGTTTAATTAAATGAATTTTATTTTCTATGTTTTACTATTTACTTTATATCCATTTATAGTCCAATCCCAAATTAAATTAGAAAAAATTACCCCTAAAATTTCAAATTTATGGGGTATAGCTATAATAAATAAAGATGAAATACTGGTAACACAACGTTCTGGTAATCTTTACAGATTAAATGTGTTTAAAAAAAATATATCAAAAATTAAAGGTGCTCCTAAAGTTTATAATTCGGGTCAAGGTGGATTACTTGATATAGTTTTTGAAAAAGAAAATGGCGTTCAAAGAGTTTATTTATGTCTGAGCAAAGTCATAGCTAGCAATAAATCATCAACAGCAATCCATAGCTATAACCTAAAAAATGATAAATTAACTAATGAAAAAGTTATGTTTATATCAAATAAAATGTCATCAAGTGGAAAACATTTTGGGTGTAGGCTGGCAATTAAAAATGAATTTATTTTTGCTACTTTAGGTGATAGGGGGACTAGGGAGGACAGTCAAAATAGTAAAAATCATTCTGGTTCAATCATTAAAATATTAAAAAATGGAAACAACTATAATAATAAGGCATTTAATAATTCACTTCCTCAAATTTATTCTTTAGGACACCGAAACCCTCAAGGATTAAGTTTTGATTTAGAAAAAAATATCTTATGGTCTCATGAACATGGACCACAAGGAGGAGATGAATTAAATATAGTTTTAAAAGGAAAAAACTATGGTTGGCCAAAAGTCACTTTTGGTAAAGAATATGGTTCAGGTAGAAGGATTGGAATTGGAACTTCACTCCCAGGTTATGAAGATCCAAAATATGTTTGGGTGCCCTCCATTGCTCCATCTGGCATGATTTTTTACGGAGGCAGTATGTTTCCAGAATTTAAAAATAAAATTATTTTAGGATCTTTAAAATATAAAAGATTACACATTTTAACTTTAAAAGACAATAAAATCGTAAATGAACAAATTTTTCTAGAAAATAAGATTGGTAGAATTCGTGATATAGAAGAAATATTTGATGGATCTTTAATAATTATAAATGATGAGTATGATGGTGGTGTTTACAGGCTCTATAAATGATTATTAAATATATTTTAGTTAACCAAAAAGCATAGTCCTAACAAATGGAAAATTAGATGATTAAATTTTATTACAATACAAGTCCAAATCCAATGAAAATAGCTTTGTGTTTAGAAGAAATGAATCTGCCATATGAAGCAATTCCAATAGATACTAGAAAAGGTGACCAACATTCAGTTTCTTTCAAAGCAATTAATCCAAATGCTAAAGTGCCTGCGATTGAAGATGATGGAAATATTATTTTTGATAGTAATGCTATATTATTATATTTAGCAGAAAAATCTGGAAAATTTATAACTGAAAATACTGCTAAAAATAGAGCTGATCTTTTATCTTGGTTAATGCTTGTTGCTACAGGTATAGGTCCTTATTCAGGTCAATCAGTTCATTTTCAACACATGGCACCGCAAAAATTAGACTATGCAATCAATAGATATCTTTTTGAAGCTGAAAGACATTACAATATTTTGGATGATCGTTTATCCAATAATCAGTATATGTTGGGTGATACTTATACCATAGTTGATATGTGTGTTTGGGGCTGGGCACGTATGTTACCTAAAGTTATAGGTGAGGGTGAGTTAGAAAAAAGAACACATTTAAATAGATTAATGACAGAGATAAATAACAGAGAAGCTACTAAAAAGGCACTTAATATTACTAAAATAAATAAACATAATTTTAAAGTTGAAATAGATGCAGAAGCAAGTAGACATCTATTTCCTTCAAATGAAAGGCTAAAAAACTAATTAAGGTCTAATTTCAAAAACAGAATTCAGAGGATGGTCAGTTTCTATTCTTTTTACCGTTTTGAAACCAACTAAATCACAATATTCTTTAACTTTTGATTCTGGTAAGCCAACAGTTCCAAGACCAGCACCATTGTTTGCAAGTGAAGTAGTCATACAAAAATGTAAGCTCATAGCATACATAAAAGGAACCATTGGACCTTCATTATCAGCAGGATCATCTTCGCACTTAATGTCCATGAGAACAAATATACCGTCTTCTTTAACAGCTTTTCTTATTGTTTTCATCCCCTCTAATGGATCAATCATATCGTGAATAAGATCAAAACAAGCAACAAAATCAAATTTTTCTGTTAATGGATTAGATACATCCCACTGCTTGAATTTTAAATTGTCCTTAACTCCTGCTTCTAAAGCAATTTTTTGAGCTTTTTCAATATTAGGTTCAAATAAATCAAAACCAAAAAACTGACTTTTAGGAAATTTCTTTGCCATCTCTACTGTGGATCTTCCTGATCCGCAACCAAAGTCAGCAAATGTTACTGAACCTGTTTCTAATCTTGATTTCAGCTCTGGCATTTTATCAACCCAATCTGTTACTAAATAATGCCTATATCTAGTACATCCTGTTTGATCGATCCCATTCCAAAAACCTTGGTCAATTTTATCGTAATTAATGCCACCACCATTTTTAAAAGAATTTAAAAGTTCATGGTAGGGTAATAGAGAGCTATTTAATATCTCAATAAGGCCTTTTTGCGAAAATTTTCCACCTTCTTCAACAAGTACCGGAATAAATTCTTTTTTTAATGATATCTTTCTGCTTACTTTGTCAAAATCAAGGTAGCCCAATGAAAACATACCTAGACCCCATTCCCTAAGATATCTTTCATCAAGTTTCATTCGTTCTGCTAATTCTTGACTTGTCGCCGGTCCCTGCTTAGCTAGATTATCAAAAATTCCTAAATTAACACCAATAGCACAAAGGCGAATTCCCACAGCACCTCTAGCATCGCCAACTATTTTTTTTATTAAGTCTTTTTGAATTAAATTTTGGTCATCCATTACAAATATCTCCTCAATTTAATATTATATAAGTAAAAAAAAATGTAAAATGTTACAATTGGTATGTTTTTTGAAAAGAAAAATGGTTCTTTTAATAATTTGTATTTTAAAAATATTTAATTAGTATTTTAGGGTAATATCAATATTAGGAAAAGCCAATGCAAGATTGGGATACAAGAATAAATACTTTAAAATCTGATATTCAAGCTGCTCGTGAAAAATATGTTATTCCTTTCATGAAAGCTCAGTCTAAATCTGCTCCACCACAAAAAGAAGTGTCTCAGACTCCTACTGTAAATGCTGAAGAAAATAAAATTGAAACTAAAGTTGAAGCTACAACTGAAAAACTATATGAGAATAAGGACCCAACATCTTCATTAGATTTAATAGAAAAGACTAATGAAGCTAATAATGAATCTAACTTGGGTTTAACAAAAGAGATAACAAATAAAATTGATAATGCTTTGGAACAAACGAAGTCTGATGCTGAAGAAGCTCCT
>CACJJL010000008.1 GCA_902593735.1 uncultured SAR116 cluster alpha proteobacterium | reverse complement strand
AATAAGCAAGAAGAACCGAAATTAAACTATATATACTCCATATTATTGGCCCTTCCATCAATAATGATGGATTATAAACAAAAGCAAAGGGTACTATATACTTAGCTATTCCAACTTTACTTGATTCAACAGCAGTTGCCATTGGTGGCGATTTTGCAATGGCAGCACCTGCAAATGATGCAAGGGCAACAGGTGGAGTTATGGTTGAAACAACACCAAAATAAAATGCGAACATATGAGCTGCAATTGGCATTATTCCGGACTCAATCAAAGAAGGAACTATTAGTGCTGCAACAGTAATGTAAACGGCTGTTGTAGTCATACCCATACCAAGAATTATTGCTGAGACTGCAGTGAGACATAATAGGATAAATAAAACACCCCCTGACAAATCTATAACTGATTGTGTGAATTTTAATCCAAGTCCAGACACAAATACTGACCCAATAATAATTCCAGCACATGCACAGGCAATAGTAACTGGAACTGTAGATTTTATTCCACTTTCAAAGGCTCCTAATAAATCAACGACTGACATCCTTGTGTTTTTTTTAACAAAACTAAGAACTATTACAGAAACAATACTCCAAAAACCAGCAGTCATAGCAGTTTTCCCATAAATTAAAAGTCCTATTAGAACAACAAGTGAAAGTAACATATGTCCTCCACCTTTAAGAACTTCAATTACATTTGGTAAAACAGATTTATCAATTTTTTCTATACCATGTTTTTCTGCTTCAACATGAACCATAAAATAAATTGTAGTAAAATATAAAAAAGCTGGAATTATTGCTGCTAAAATTACATATGAATAAGGTGCTTCTAAAAATTCTGCCATTATAAATGCAGCTGCACCCATTATTGGAGGAGTAATTTGACCTCCCGAAGAAGCACATGCTTCAACTGCAGCAGCAAATTTTGCTCTATATCCATAATTTTTCATCAATGGAATAGTAAATGATCCAGTCGTTACAACATTTGCAACAGCAGATCCGTAGACTGTTCCAGTCATTCCTGATGCTACCACAGCTGCTTTTGCTGGTCCTCCGGTCCTATGGCCTGTGAGAGCAACTGCTAAGTCAACAAAAAATCTTCCAACACCTGATCTTATTAAAATTCCACCAAATATAATAAATAGAACAATATACGTTGATGCAACATAAAGTGGTATCCCATATATTCCATCAGATGTCATAAATAGTGTGTCTATATACTTAGCTAATCTTGTTGGAGGACCATAAAAAAAACCAAAGAACTTGTGTGCATATAAAGCATGTAACATAAAAAAACCTGCAACAAATACCATAGCCCAACCTACTGCTCTTCTTGTTGCATCTAAAACAATAAATATAAGTATGGAGCCTACAATTATATCTCCAATATATTTGTCCCCATATCTCATCATAAAGTTTTCCACATCCCAAGTTGTCCATAACTGGACAAAAATTATCGAAAGTACAATTATGAGATCGTAACAAAAACCAAGAGATCTTAAAAAATTACCTTTTGAGTCATTTTCTACAATTACGGGATCTTTAATATTATTTCGAAAAAGAGGGTAAATAAATACTGCTAAAACCATCATTGCAGATAGATGAATAGATCTAAAAGATCTACCTTCCGGAGTTCCATAAACTGCAACAAATAAATGGTAAAATGCTAATCCAACTGATAACCAAGAGCAAAGAACTATAATCCAATAATAAATTGATTTATCTTTGTTCCATTCTAGTAATTCGTCAAAGAAACTTATTTCTTTAACTTCGTTATAAACTAATTTTTTGGTATTTTGTGCCATTTAGATAAAATGTTAATGTTCAGAAAGGCACAAAATTGCGCCTTTCTGACTAAAATTTACATAACACCTTGTTCTTTATAGTACTTTGCAGCTCCAGGATGAATTGGTACTGCTGCACCATTAACAGCGTCCTTTAGAATTACTTTTTTCCAAACGCTTTTCACTTTTACAAACTCAGCATGATTATCCCAAAAAGCTTTCGTCATTTTGTATACCAAATCATCAGACAAATCTTTATGCACGATCATAGATGTTACAATACCTAAGGTTGGTATATCCTTATCAAGTGATTTGTAAGCACTTGCTGGGATTTTACCGTAAATATAACCTGGATTATTTTTAACAATCCTATCTATTCTGTCTTTAGGAAGGCCAATAAATCTTATACCAGGACTATTTTCAAGTTCAATAAAACTAGCCTGAGGAACAGAAGTCGCTGCCATAAAAACATCTGCTTGTCCGTCTTTCATTAGAGCAACTGATTCCTTATAACTAACCATATGAACTACACCACCATTTTTCTTGATGGTGTTAAAATCATAACCATAGTCTTTTATTATTGATTCACAAAATGCAGTTCCTGTCCATTTTGGTTTACCAGGACTGATATTTGCTGATTTCATATCTTCAAAACCTTTAATTTTTGAATCTGCTCTCACAGCAACTTGGAAAGCTGCAGGATATAAAGTTGCAAAATATCTTACATTTTTATGTGCTTTTTTAAATTTGCCTTTTCCAGTATAGCCATTGGCAACTGTGTGGGCATATGTCCATCCAATTTCAGCGTCGCCACCATCAACAGACATTACATTTGATATTCCACCACCAGAAGTATTAGATGTTGAAACTCCCTTAATATTAGTTTCCATGACTTGCATTACTTTTGCTCCAAGAGGATACCAAGAACCACCTGAAGGTCCTGATACCATTCTGAGAAACTGATCAGAATATGCAACAGATGATGTTACTAATAAGGAAGAGGCGACTAATAGTGCACTCGAAATACGTTTCATAGAATTCCCCCAAATTTTATAGTTGTTTATAATTTTTAATTATCACTACTAAATTTTTAAAAGGTCAAGAGATTGTTGTATTTTTTTAAATTAATCTTATTGTTAATCTTACATGTCATAAATTAAAAGGGGTTGAATTTATGGAAAATAAAAATGTCAAAGTTACAGAAGTCGGACCGAGAGATGGTTTTCAATCTGAAAAAACTATACTAAAAACTGAAGATAAAGTAGAAATTATTAACAACTTAATTAGCGCAGGTTTTCCAAGAATAGAAGTTTCCTCTTTTGTTTCTCCAAAAGCAATTCCCCAACTAGCTGACGCTTCAACAATTCTTGAAAATGTAAAAAAAGATAAAAATACAACTTTAGCTGCATTAGTACCAAATGCCAGAGGGGCATTTAGAGCAGCTGAAGCTAAAATTGACGAGATAGTAGTCTTTCTGTCAGCTTCAGAAAGCCATAATAAAAAAAATGTAAATAGAAGCGTACAAGAATCATTATTAGAATTTAGAAAAATTGTTAAGATTGCAGAAGATAATAATATACCTATACAAGGTGATATTGCTACTGCATTTGGTTGTCCTTTTGAAGGAAATGTTTCACCAAAAAGGTTAGGCGAAATCTCTAAGGAATATAAGATAATGGGCTTTAAAGGTGTAACTTTAGGAGATACTACAGGTATGGCAACTCCTACGGTTGTAACTGAAGCAGTAAATAGTATTAGAGACATGGTTCCAGATTTTGAAATAACACTACATTTTCACAACACAAGAGGAATAGGCTTGGCAAATGTAATGACAGGTTTAAATTTAGGTATTATAAATTATGAAAGTTGTTTTGGAGGCATGGGTGGCTGTCCTTTTGCACCTAACGCAACAGGAAACATTTGTTCCGAGGATCTGATATATTTGCTCCATGAAATGGGAATTGAGACAGGTATTAATTTAGATAAATTAATTACTATTGCAAAAAAAGTTGAAAAATTAGTAGGTCATAAATTACCTGGTCAAGTAATGAAAGCTGGCCCAAGGTTACTTTCTTATTCAATGAATGATGTTCCTACAGCAGTTGGAGCTTAAATGACATCAGTGAAAGAAATTGGAGCTCTTTCAGGGATAAAGGTTATCGACCTAACAAGAGTATTGTCTGGCCCTTTTTGCACTATGTTACTTGCTGATATGGGAGCGGAAGTTATTAAAATTGAACCACCAAAAGGTGACAACGTCAGAAATCAAGGAGATATGGTAGAGGGTTATAGTTCATATTTCGCACAGTTTAATAGAAATAAAAAGTCTGTAATCCTTGATCTATATGTCGAGTCAGAAAAAGATATTTTAAGATCTTTACTTTCAGATGCAGATGTCGTTGTAGAAAATTTTAAATCTGGTGTGTTTGATAAAATGGGATTTGATTATAATACTTTAAAATCAATTAATCCAAAATTAATAAGTGCTTCAGTTAACGGATTTGGTAGTAAAGGAGAAATGAGCGACAAACCTGCTTTTGATTTTATAGCACAAGCATTATCAGGTTTTATGTCATTAAATGGAACAGAAGAAAGTGGTCCAATGAGAGCTGCAATACCCATATCAGATTTAGTTGCAGGATTATACTGCGCATTTGGTATTGTATGCGCTTTACAATCACGTGTAAAAACAGGTAATGGACAAAAGGTAGAGGCAAGTCTTACTTCTGGTTTAATTTCAATGATGGCATACTTATCATCAGAAAGCTTTGTTACAGGAAAAGCACCAAACAAATCTGGTAATAATCATCCTATTTTAGCTCCTTATGGAATTTTTAAAACATCTGATGGAGAAATTGCGGTAGCACCAGCAAGTGATAAGTTTTGTAGTATATTTCTTGAATGTATTGATTTAACAAATTTATTAGAAAATGAATTATATAAAAATAACTCTAATAGAATGAAAAATAGAGAAAGCCTTAACAAAATTCTGAATGAGAGAATGATTTCTGAAACTTCCGATTATTGGATTGAAAAATTAAATAAAGCTGGGTGTCCTGCAGCAAAAATAGTTTCACTTCCAGAGGCTTTGAATAGTAAGTTAATTCAAGATAATGAAATGGTTATTAATTCTAATGGGCCAGAGGGAAGACAAATTAAGATGACAGGGTTTCCGGTAAAATTATCTGACACACCATCTCAACTCTATAGATCCCCACCTTTATTAGGTGAACATACAAAGGAAATTTTGAAGACAATTAAAAAATAATATGGAGAATTAGTTATTATGGATTTAGAGACAATTAATTTTAAAATTGAAAATGAAATAGCATACATTGAATTAAATAGGCCAAAACAGTATAATTCTTTAAATCAGACTATGGCTGATGAATTATTTAAAGTCTCATTAGAATGTGACGATAATCCTAAAATAAGGTCTGTTTTAATGACTGGATCAGGAGAAGATGCTTTTTGTGCAGGTGGAGACGTTAACTCTTTTCATAAACATGGTAATAAGACCTCAAGTCATTTGAAAGAGGTAACAACAACCCTTCATGGAGCAATTTCAAGACTTTCGAGAATGAATGCACCATTAATCGTTGCAGTTAATGGTGTTGCTGCTGGTGCAGGTTTTTCTTTTGTTGGATTTGCAGATATTGCAATTGCTTCAACAAATGCAACATTTGTTTCAGCTTATTCAAAAATAGGATTAACTCCAGATGGATCTTCAACCTATTTTCTTCCAAGAATTATTGGTACTAGAAGATATACAGAACTTATATTAACAAATAGGGTTTTAAGTGCAAATGAGGCTCTTGAGTGGGGATTGATTAATAAGGTTGTTGATTTAAAGGACTTAAGGGATGAAGCAAATAATCTAGCCAAAACATTAGCTTCAGGGCCATCTTTAGCATTTGGAAAATTAAAAAATTTAGTTAATAACAGCTTTTTAGATTCACTTGAAGGTCAAATGGAATATGAATCGAGAATGATTGCTGAATCAGCTAAAACTAAAGATGGTATTAATGGTATAGAAGCGTTTGTAAATAAAAAATCAGTAATATTTAAAGGTCAATAAAAGGTTTTTTATGTCTGTTGATATTTTGGTTTTTGATGGGGATGGTATTGGACCAGAAATAATGAGTTCAAACATAGCGATTATTGAACTTTTAAATACAAAATTAAAGTTAAATATAAATTTAAAAAAAGAAATTTTAGGTTTTGAACTTTTAAACCAAAAGGGCGTAACTTTTACTGATGATTTATTACTAAAATCAAAAGAAGCAGATGGTATAATACTAGGCCCTGTTGATCATAATGATTATCCTTCAGTTTCTCGTGGTGGGATTAATCCTTCAGCTAAATTTAGAATTGAATTAGACTTATATTCTAATATTAGACCAGCAAAAAACTACATTAATGTTAAATCCTTATCACAAAATATGGATTTAGTAATCGTACGTGAGAATACAGAAGGATTTTATGCAGATAGAAATATGTATGATGGTAATGGGGAGTTTAGTCCTGTTCCAGGTATAGGATTATCATTACGAAAAATTACAAAAGAAGCATCTTTAAAAATCGCAGAGTCAGCATTTGAAATAGCCCAATCAAGATCTGTTAATAAAAATATATCAAAAGTTCACGTTATTCATAAAGCAAATGTTATGAAAATTACTGATGGCATTTTCCTTGATGCTTGTAGGCATATATCATCGAACTATAATGATGTTGATTACGAAGAGATGCTGGTAGATGCATGTGCTGCTCATCTTGTAAGGAAACCTGAGCAGTTTGATGTTATTTTAACAACTAATATGTTTGGAGATATCTTATCAGATTTAGCAACTGAATTATCTGGTTCTTTAGGTCTTGCTGGGTCATTAAATGCTGGTAAGAAATATGCTATGGCTCAAGCACAACATGGAGCAGCCCCTGATATTGCAAAAAAAAATATTGCAAATCCAATTTCACTAATTTTATCTTCAGCCATGTTATTTGATTGGCTTGGAAAGAAAAGAAAACTCGACAAACTTATTTTAGCTTCTAATTTAATAAATAAATCTGTATTGGAATTACTGAAACATAAAGAAAACTTGACTAGAGACCTCGGTGGTAAAGCTTCAACTACCAAAACTACAGATAACTTGATAAATATATTAAACAACTTGATTTAAAAACATGTCTGATCAAATATCCATACCAGCAGTTTATATGAGAGGTGGAACCTCAAAAGGTTTGCTTTTTAATCACAATGATCTACCCAAAGATAAGTTTAAATTGGATAAATATCTACTTGCAGCCATGGGGTCACCAGACCTCAGACAAATAAATGGAATTGGTGGAGCAACATCAGTGACAAGTAAAGTTTGTATAATTTCAAAAAGTAAACAAGAGAATGTTGATATAGATTACTTATTTGCTCAAGTAATAGTAGACAAAGCAACAGTAGACTATGGACCTACCTGCGGTAACATGCTCTCAGCAGTAGGCCCTTTTTCAATCGAAAAAGGCTTAATTGATGCTGAAGAAACTGAAACTAAAATTAAAATTAGATCAGTAAATACAGGTTCTATAATTGAAGCTGTCGTGCCTACACCTAATAAAAAATTAAAATATATGGGAGATTTTGAAATTGATGGAGTTCCAGGGAAGGGTGCTCCAATTTTATTAAAATTTAAAAATATAGTAGGTGGAGCTACAGGAAAAATGTTACCTACAGGTACACCTTTAATAACAGTTAATGGTGTAGAAGTTACATGTCTTGATATCTCAATGCCTATAGTTATGGCTAAAGCCTCTGACTTTGGCATAATTGGAAATGAAACAAGCAACGAGCTAAACAACAATTTGGAATTACTTAACAAGATTGAAGAGATTAGAGTGATTGCGGGTGCGCAAATGGGATTAGGGGATGTAAGTGGAAAGGTAATACCAAAATTTGCTCTTTTATCAAAGCCACTAAATGGCGGAACTATTACGTCTAGATATTTTACTCCAAATACCTGTCATGAGACACATGCTGCTACTGGTACTAATTGCATTGCATCTGCTTGTCTCATCTCTAACACAATTGCCTCTCAAATTTCTCAAATTGAGGTGAAAAAAGTAAATAAAGTTTCTTTAGAGCATCCTTTGGGTTCAATAGATTGTTTTGTTGAAACAAGCTTATCTACTAAAGATAATAAAAATGATTTTATAGTTTCTTGTGGTATCTATCGGACATCTAGAAAAATAATGGATGGAAACATTTATATTCCAGGAAATTTTAATGATCACTGACAGATCAAAACTTGTTGAATTTTTCTTTGGGTGGTGGCCTGAGAAATGGCGATATAGTTGGAGTTTATTTTTAGCAATAGCAAGTGGACTTTTTGCTTATTATATAGGCCTTCCTCTACCATGGATGTTAGGACCATTGATAGGTT
The DNA here is from genome assembly GCA_902593735.1 of uncultured SAR116 cluster alpha proteobacterium. Lineage (GTDB taxonomy): Bacteria > Pseudomonadota > Alphaproteobacteria > Puniceispirillales > Marisalimonadaceae > Marisalimonas. The sequence continues at coordinate 69,001 of CACJJL010000008.1, read as the reverse complement.
GCGGATTTTTTGCGGCAATAGGTAAAGGAGTAATTATTGGGAAAAAACCAAGACCTGTTTGTAGAGCATTACTTGGATGTACAATTGGAGCTAATTTTGGACCAGAAATAATTGACAGAGTTGATGAAATTGGAATTTCATTATTATTTGTTCCATTTTTTGTAGTCTTAATGGCTTCTACAACTTATTTCTATTTAAACAAAATTGTGAAAATGGACAAGCTAACCTCAATTTATGGCTCTTTTCCTGGTGGTTTGAATGAAATGGTCATTCTCGGTCAAGAGATTGGATCTAACCCAAGAACTTTAGTACTAATACATGCTACTAGAATTGTAGTTGTTGTTTTTTTATCTTCTTTACTAATTTTGTTTGTTCCTAAGCTAAGTGTTGATATGTTACCAAACCCAGATTTATTTTATAATTGGGAGCAACTCCCATTTGTCTTTATAATTTCTTATTTAGGCTGGTTTTTGGCAGTTAAGTTAAAAATCCCTGGTCCAACAATAATTGGTCCAATGATATTTTCAGCACTTATCCATATTTTTGAAATTGTCGAGGCAATGCCAATGTATATAATTGTTATTGCCGTCCAAATTTTATTAGGTTCAGCTCTTGGATGTCTGTTTAAAAATATTACCTTAAAGGAAATGTCTGGACCTGTTCTTGCTGGTTTGATAACAACTTTAATAGCAATTATTCCTCTATTTATTATTTATTTTATTTTAATAAATATTGGATATGATCCATTATCAATTTTACTAGCATTTTCGCCAGGAGGACAATCCGAAATGAACATCTTGGCTCTTTCTGTAGGAGCAGATATGTCATTTATAAGTCCACATCATATGTTGAGAGTTTTTATGGTAATAATTTTTGCTGGACTTTTACATAAAATTATAAAACAAAATCTTTAATTTTATTTTTTAATCTTAGACTTGTTTGTGTCTACCAAGCTCATTTTTGTATTATCTACAAAAGGAGCATTTTCAATTCAAGACATCTCAAAACCTTCAATGTAAGCTATATTATATCCATTTTCACTAGGATTTGATCGTTTTTTTGATGAGTATTTATTCCACAGATTTTACAAAAATAATGTTCAGCTACAATGGTATTCCATTTGTAAGTTGATAAATTTTTTTTACCAGAGATGATCGTAAGCACATCAACAGGAGCAGAACCCATTACAAGACCCTTTCTTGAACAAATAGAACAATTACATCTACGAAGATCTTTTAAACTTATGTTCGCTTGAAATTTAGTTACACCACAATGACAACTCCCTTTAAGGGGTAATTTTAAATCTTTAACTTTCATCTTGTTTCTTAAAATGTGAATCCATAATTATCTCTTAATTTATTTGCTAACTCGCTTGTTTTATTTTCAGAGATAGGTTTGAAAGGTGGCCTTAAATTGTTCCATAAAGAGTTTTTGGTTTGTATGGCTAGTAAAGATTTTTGGGCGGGTATTGGTGCATAATCCTGAAATAATAATCTTAATGACTTAACCTTTTTCTGAAGTTCTTGGGCTTCATCCCATTTTCCTGCATGACAAAAATCTATTACCTTTGAAATATCTTTGCTATTTAAATTTGCAGTTGCTGATATACAACCAGGTGCACCTAATTTAATTGCATCAATTACAGGAAGTTCTGCTCCTGGATAAACAACCAAATCTTTGATATTCAATAGGGCCTCTGTATTCTCCCAAACGCCAGAACTATCTTTAATTCCTATTATGAATTCTGGGTAAGCCTCTTTCAATTTTTTTACAAGTTTTATAGATAAACCAACACCACTTACCTGTGGAATATGATATAAATATATATTCAGTCTATTGTCATTCACCCCATTAATTAATTTTTCAAAATATTCGTATAGCCCTTCGTCGCTCATTCCTTTAAAATAAAATGGTGGTAATGTCATTTCTCCAAGACATCCTAAATCTATTGCATGTTTAGTAATTTCAATAGTATCTGGTAAATTACATAAACCTGTTCCTGGTATTAAGGTTTTTGGATCAATACCAGACTTAACTAAGCCTTCAATTGCCAACATCCTTTCTTTATTACCAACTGATAAAGCTTCTCCAGTAGTTCCAAATGGGGCAAGGCCTGAGCAACCATTTTCCATAAGATACTTTGCAAGATCATTATACATTTCCTGATCTAGTTTAAGTTCGTTGTCAAAGGGTGTTAAGATTGGTGCAATTAAACCTTTAATCAATTTTATCTCCATAAAGAATATTTAAAAGCTTATATTACTTTAATTTTTTACATAAATAAATTTCAATTTAAACCTACAATAAAATTTAATTGATATGTTGTTTTGTTAATTTTTCAAAGTGTTATTAAAAATTAAGTTTATGTGATGATGAAAATGATTTGTACTTTTAACTTATAATTTTAATTTTGAGTAAATATATTTTTGCGCTATGGCTAAGATGAAAAGTACAATCAATAGTCTAAAGAAGTGATGAGTAATTACAAATGCTGGTTGAATATTAAGAGATGCTGCTACTAAACCCATTTCATTAATACCACCGGGAGAAAATGCTAACATAATTGCCTCTGGTCTGCTATCAATTAAAGCGTCTAATAATAAAATAAATGGAATCATGCAAATACTGTGTAAAACTACAATAGTTATAGCGTGCCCAATATATTTCTTTGCTATTTTCCAATTAATACCATTCATATTGCTACCAAAAAAACTACCAACTATAATTTGGGCTAATATAAAAATTGCCAGTGGAGCATTAAGATTTATAATTTCAGTAATATGAAGAAAAGCACTTATAATTAGAGGTCCAAAAAGTCTTCTACCAGGAAGATTAATAATTTTACCAAAATAAAGACCAATCGGAATAATAATAATGATTAAAAAAAAATCTACTAAATTTCCATTAAAAGTTGGCCATAAAGTTAATCGCTCGAATGATCCTGGAAATAAAAACAGAATTATATTTGGGATAGTAAAAACTGTAACAAAAATTCTTATGATGTGAATTAGTCCAACTTGTTTACCATTAGCTCCAAATTCTTCTGCAGCTAAGGCCATATCTAATAATCCACCTGGTGATGAAATAAAAAAAGCCTCAGCTTTTGGCAATTTTTTAATTTTAATTAAGAATAAAAAAGTTATGAAATAAGAAAATGGAACATAAATAAATAAGAAGGCAATAGAAAGTAGCCAATCACTCAATTCAAAAAAAATTGATACAGTAAATGACTTTCCAAGCCAGACACCAACTATTCCAACAAAAGGATCTCTTAAATTTTGAGGTATTATAACTTTATTACCAAAAAATGTAAAAATTGCAATTGAGAACGCCGGTCCCAAAACCCATGGTAATGGTAATAATAAAACATTAAAAATAATACCACCTATAATTCCAATTAGTAAAGTTTTGATAATGGTGGAAGTATTTTTTATGATCATATCTTAAAGGCAAAATACTGATTAGAGTTAAATAAATAGTAATTTTATATTAATTAATATATTAAATAAATATACAGCTAATACTTTATGTTTAGTGTACGGAGGAAATAAAGTGTTTGAAAAAAATATTTCAGAAATTCGTATAGATGTAAATTATGCAATCGAACTAATAACTGATATTTTTAAAGCTAAATCTTGTAATAATAATGAAGCCAAGACAATTGCTGAGAGGTTATGTGGTTCTAACCTAAAGGGTCACGATAGTCACGGAATTGTACGAGTACCAAGATACGTGTTATGGATGGAATGGGGATGGGTTTTTCCTAACATAAAACCAGACTTAATTGTTGACTCAGGTGCCTTAGCTTTAATTGATGCCAAACAAGGCTTTGGTCAAGTTGCTGGTGAATTTGCAGTTGATGAAGGAATAAAGAGAGCTAAATTACATGGGGTTTCAGTAGTAGGATTAAAAAATTCTGGTCATCTAGGTAGAATAGGTGACTGGTCTGAGAGAGCTGCAGATGAAGGTTTGGTATCTCTTCATTTTGTAAATGTTAGAGGAAGTTTACTCGTAGCACCTTTTGGTGGAAGCGATAGAAGAGGAAGCACCTCTCCTTTATCGATTGGTGTTCCATCTAAAGACACAAATCACATTATATTGGATATGGCAACATCTACTGTTGCAGAGGGTAAAGTTATGGTTGCACAAAAAGGTGGTAAACCTTTGCCTGCAGGTGCTTTAATTGATAGTAACGGTAATTTAACTATTAATCCTGAAGTAATGTACGGTAAAATAAGTGAAAATGAAGTTCCTAATTCCGAAAATGGAACTGGTGCAATAACTGCATTTGGTTTACATAAAGGTTCTGGTATTAATTTTATGATGGAAATTTTAGGAGGAGCTCTTACCGGATCTGGCGTATCTGCAGGTATTGATGATAAAGAAAAGAGAAAATTTGCTAATGGAATGTTATCACTTTATGTAAAAGTTGATAATATGGTAAATTTTGAATATTTTTTAAATGAAGTTAGATCCTATGCTGACTTTGTAAGATCATCTCCACCGGCAAATAAAAATGAAAAAGTTTTAATACCAGGTGATAAAGAAATAAGCACTTACAAAGATCGATTAGCTAAAGGGTTGCCGGTAGCACCGATTGTTTGGCAAAATATAAAACAAACAGCTAAGGATTTAAATATTCCAAATTTAGATAGATTTAATTCAGCAATTAATAAAACTTAAGTTTCAAAAATTCTGTCTCCAGCATCACCAAGACCTGGTAAGATAAAACCATCTTCATCGAGTTTATTGTCTTTTTGAGCGCAAATAATTTCAACGTCAGGAAAGTTGTCCTTAACCTTTTTTATGCCTGGATCAGATGCTAGAAGACAAATTAATTTAATATCTGAAGCAAAGTGATCTTTTAGTGTTTTTATAGCAGATACTGCACTCCCACCAGTTGCAAGCATTGGATCACATAGATAACACTGTCTATTATTTAAATCAGACGGAAGTTTTCTTACATAATTTATTGGTTTAAGTGTTTTTTCGTCCCTATACATACCTATATGACCAATTGATACTAAGTCAAATATATCTGTAATACCATCGCTCATTATTAATCCGGCCCTTAAAATGGATATGACACATGGTTTTGGATCACTTAATGTTACACCATTATATTTTTCTAGTGGCGTTTCGATAGTTTTGGGTAAAACTCTTAAATCCTCAAAAATTTCAAAAGCCATGAGCGAAGATATTTTTCGTGCTAAAAATCTAAACTTATTACTTTGTGTATCTTTTGACCTTAATATAGTCATGTAAACATTAATTAGCGGGTGATTTAGGACTTTTACTTTCATTATATCTTTCCCTAAGGTTTGAATTTATTCAAATAACCAATATATCTTTTATTTCTGGGTAATGCATAAGATCCAACCTTACTGGTTTTGATTTTTAATTTTACTAAACTTTCGGCTAATACAACTGCAGATGACATCCCCTCGATAACTGGTAATTTATGTTTTATTTCTAAGTTTTTGGCCAAATCAGCCATGCCAGCACATCCTAAAATGATAGCTTCTGCATTATCGTTTTGTATGGTATCATTAATACATGTATTTAATTTATCTAAGTTTTTTTCAGAAATATTTTCTAAATCTAAAACTGGAACGTCAATGGCAGTAACTTTGACACAATTTTCAAAAAGACCATATTTTTTCAAGTTATGAGTTAAAGGTCTAATAGATCGGGATAAAGTTGTTATCACTGTAAAATTACCAGCTACCATGGACGCAACATGATATGCTGCTTCTCCAATACCTATTACAGGTTTTTCCGTAATTGATCTAACTACTTCTAAACCTGTATCATCAAAACATGCAATGATATATGCTTGAGCGTCACTATTCTTTTTAACTTCTTCAACTAACCCAGGAATACAAAAAGCTTCATCATAAAAACCTTCAATGCTCTCTGGACCAATATTTGGTTCAACTGAAATAATCTCGGTATCTTCATTTGCAAATTTCTTTGCAGTTAAATCTATTTTATGCGTCATAGATTTAGTGGTATTAGGATTAATTATACAAATTTTTCTCTTCAAAATAATTATCCTTTTTTTCTTTTAAGCCAAATATAACAAGCTATAGAAATGCCAATTACGCTAAAAGATACGAAGGTAGTGACTGTACCTAGTGCGTATATTACTGGAGTTGTAACTGTTGTAGTAAGTCCTTTTAACTCTAGTGGTAGTGTGTTACCAGCTCCCATAACTTGAGATGATCTTGCTAACTCATCATATGATAATGTAAATCCAAACAACGCAATTCCAATTATGCTAGGAGCAATTAGTGGAAAAACAACTTCTTTAAAAGTTTTCCAAGGAGTTGCGCCAAGATCTCTAGCTGCTTCCTCATAAGATTTGTCAAATCTATTAAAAACTGCAAACATAATTAATAATCCAAAAGGAAGTGTCCATGTCAATTGTGCGCCTAATCCACTTGTAAACATTCCTAAAGTAGTTTGAAAAAATTCATTAATATAATTTATATCAAAAGTTGAACCAAGCCATTTAGTAAAATCATCAAGTAATCTAAATTGAAGAGCAACCCCAAGTGACAATACTATCGATGGTACAATTAAGCTTGCTACTGTTGCAAAGAAAAGTGTATCAGATCCCCAAAATTTTTTTCTAAACGCCAGGCCTGCACTAACAGATAAAAGAACTGTTAATACCATAACTATTACACCTAAAATAATTGATCTTTTAAATGCTGAACCAATATCTACAACAGAACCACCTCGCCATAATTCTTCGAACCAATATGTTGAAACTCCGTTGAGCGGGAAGGTTAAACCTCCATCAGGTCCCTGAAAGCTTAAAAGAATAATTGTGAATGTTGGGCCATATAGAAATAAAACAAATAAACAAAAAAAGAAAACACAAACATAATAAGTTTTATTTTTTTTATTCAACATTTTAAAGCTCTTTTCGAATGTCAATCATTTTAGTCATTATCCATATAATCAAAAGTGTTAATGCTAGTAAAATTACTGCATTTGCTGCTGCAGCAGGTAATTGAAGATAACTCATTTCTACATAAATTATTTTACCGATAGATGGAATTTGTTGTCCGCCCATTATACCTATAGTAATGAAATCACCCATAACTACTGTGATGACAAAAATAGATCCAATTACAATTCCAGGTTTACATAATGGTATAATGATATTCCATAATATTTGAAACCCATTTGCGCCATTGTCATATGCTGCTTCAATAATTGATTTATCAATTCTCATCATAGAATTAAAAATTGGGACTATCATAAATAACGTATATAAATGTACAAATGCTAAAACAATTGAAAAGCCAGAATATAAAAGCCACTCTTGTGGTGCATCAGCCAAACCAGTTGAAAGTAAGAAATCATTTACAAGTCCATTCCTACCTAAAAGAGGTATCCATGAAATCATTCTAATGACATTAGAGGTCCAAAACGGAATTGTACAAAGCAAAAATAATACAATCTGCCAAGTAATTGAATTAACGTAAAAAGCAAGAAAATAAGCTACAAAAAAACCAATAATTAATGTGAAAAACCATGTAACAAAACAAAATATAAATGTTGATAAATATGTTTTAAAAGTAACACACATATCTTTTTCAAAGTTGAAGCAATCTTTAAAAATATATGAGTAATTTTCAAAAATAAAATCAGGTATTATTGAGTATTCATTATAATCCCAAAAACTTATAATGAAGGTTAATGTTAGAGGGATGAAGAAGAAAAATATAAATATTAAACTATAAGGTATTGATAGTAAACCAACGGTGGGTTTTAGCTTTAAGAATTTCATCATACTTATATTTAATCAATTATAAAAAAATAGGGTAACATTAGTTACCCTATTTTTGAATATTTATTTAGGATGCGATCATCTCATTCCATTTTCTTACCATGTATTTATTTTCGTCCATGGTAGCATTCCAGCATGCAACACCGCCCATTCTTGCTTCGTAAGATCCGCCATCTCTTACTTCACCTTTAGAAGCTAATTTTTTACCTTCTGGACTCATAATGTCAGCCGTTGCAGGTTTACCCATCATCCAATAATCCCACTCATAAGCTTTCATATACTTCTTTGCAGTTGGAATAACAGCTGAATAGTAACCTTGACGATTTAAATAAGCACCTACCCAACCAGATAAATACCAATTTATAAATTCGTAGCAAATATCAGCCTGTCTTCCTTTTGTAGTAGAAGGTAATCCAAAACCTGCTGCCCAGGCTCTGTAACCCTCTTTAAGAGGTTGATAGACACATGGAATACCTTTTGTTCTAACTGCAGTGATTGCTGGTGACCACATTGATTGTATTACCACTTCACCAGAGGCCATTAAATTTACACTTTCGTTAAAATCACTCCAGAAAGCTCTAAATTGACCTGCTTTCTTTGCTTCTGTGAAAATTTTCATTGTTAAATCAATTTCTTCTTTAGTCATGTTTCCTTTATCAGGATACTTATACTCACCCATGGCTTCTACCACCATGGCAGCATCCATTATACCAATTGATGGTATATTTAAAATTGAAGCTTTACCTTTGAATTCTGGATTTAACAATTCTGCCCAAGTATTAATTGGTCTTTTAATTAAATCAGGTCTTATACCTAAAGTATCAGCGTTATAAACGGTAGGTATTAATGTTACGTATTGAGTTGGCTCTGAGGCAAATTCTTTGGATTTGGCACCTTTAAGGTACATAACCTTTTTTGGGGCGGTTCCTTGATCTCCAATTTTCTTTCCTGCAACTTCACCTTTAGTAAAAGCAGAAGTTACGTTGTCCCATTCTTTAATTCTTTTGGTATCCATACCCAATAAATTTCCAGAAGGTACCAATTTAGGCATACTAAAATATTCAGAATCAACTATATCGAAACTATTTGGTTGTGTAAAAATTGTTTTAACAACCTCATCAGTTGTTTTAACAATAAATTTAACTTTAATTCCTGTATCATCAAATAATCTTTTTTGAACTGCATCACCCATATTAACAGCTGTTCCTAGATATCTAATAACTGGGGCATCAGCAGCGTGTATTGCTGGAAAACCTTTAAGCAACCCTGCACCGGCGACCGCACCAATTGCTGCAGTCGAGGTCTTGAGCATATTACGTCTTGTTAAACTTTTCTTCATATTAACCTCCAAATTTGTTAATGTTAAAGTTGTAAATTAGATATTTGTGTATTAAAAATATAATAATTTTAAAATATATGTTGCATATATTTTATGCAATCAAATGTTTTTTTTTTAAATTGATTAAAGTCTAGTCAATTTTAATTTATGGATTAAGATAATAAATAATATTTAGGCAAAAAAATGAATAATCCAGAAAATTTAGAATTTGCGATTCTCACTAAAAAATATGGTGAAACTATAGCTGTTAACAGTATAAATCTAAAAATTCCAGCAGGAACATATTGTTGTTTTCTTGGTCCTTCAGGTTGTGGTAAAACCTCGACACTGAGAATGATAGCTGGACACGAAGAAATTTCAGGTGGTGACATTCTTTTAGGTTCAAATATCATAAATGATTTGCCCCCAGCAAAACGTGGGACTGCAATGATGTTTCAAAATTATGCTCTTTTTCCTCATTTATCATGTCTGGACAATGTTGCATTTGCTTTAAAGATGCGTGGCATAAAAAAAAACGAAAGGTATAATAAATCTCTAGAAATTCTCAAATTAGTTCAAATGGAAAATTATTCTGATAGATATCCTAACCAACTTTCGGGAGGACAACAACAACGAGTAGCTTTAGCAAGAGCTTTGATTACTAATCCTTCTATATTGCTTTTAGATGAACCTTTATCAGCCTTAGACCCTTTTTTGAGAATAAAAATGAGAAGTGAATTAAAAACATTACAAAAAAAGCTAGGCATATCATTCATTCATGTAACTCATTCTCAAGATGAAGCAATGGCTTTAGCTGATATGATTGTTGTAATGAATAACGGGAAAATTGAACAAGTTGGCAACCCCTATGAAGTTTTTAATAAGCCTAAAAACGAGTTCATTGCAAATTTTGTTGGTGGACACAATGTAATATCAAAAAACAAAAAATTTTATTCAATCAGAATGGATCACATACAAATAATCAATAATAAAAAATCAAAAAATTCCTATCCAATGATAGTGAATGAAATTGAATATCAAGGTCAAATTGTAAAAGTTACAGGAATATCTAAAGATTTTGGACGTTTAAGTGTATCTCTAGGTGATGAGATTTTTTTGAAAAATAAATTTGATGTTGATGACGAAATTTTTATAAGTTGGGATAAAACAAAAGAAAATTCATTGGTATAATCTTATTTATCTTTATTGATTTTTTTAAAATTAAGAAGTTATAATCTTAATATAATTGATACATCTAAGGTAATGGTCTTTGACTAGTTCAACATATTTTATCTATATAAATAATAAAAAAGTAGAGGTGAAAAATGTCTATCACGATATTACTTTATTAGATTGGTTGAGAAATTATTATAAAATAACTGGAACAAAAGAAGGTTGTGCAGAAGGAGATTGCGGAGCATGTTCAGTTATAATAGATGAAAAAAATAAAAAGAATTCAAAACCCATAAACTCGTGCTTAGTTAGATTAGGCCAAGTCATAGGTAGTAACATTACAACCATAGAGGGTTTAGGTTGTGATAAAAATCCTCATCCTTTGCAAACGGCCTTTTCGAATGAGTATGCTTCTCAATGTGGATATTGTACGCCAGGATTTATTATATCAGGTGTTAGCTTAATAAATTCTGGCAAAGTAATTAATAATGATACAATAAATGACGCAATTTCAGGAAATTTATGTAGATGCACCGGTTACTCTCCAATAATAAAGGCAATTAAATCTGTATCAGATAGAAAAACAATATTAAAAAAAGTTCAAATTATTAATAAACAAAAAAAAATTCGACTTGGAAACATAACATATTTAAAACCCAATAATTTAAAAGAGCTCAAAAAATATTTAGAAGTAAAGAATCTTCAATTTATTGCAGGTGGTACTGATCTAAATCTTCAAAGACCTATTATCAATAGAAAAGAAAATAATATTATATGTTTAAGTTCCATCAAAGAGTTGAACTTCATCAAAAAATTTAAAGAAAAAATGGTTCTTGGAGGAGCAGTCACAATTGAAAATTTTCTTGATTCAGTTAGATCAAAAATGCCTGAATTAAAAGAGATTCTTCAGAGGTTTGGATCACCTCAAATTAGAAATCAAGGAACTATTGGAGGAAATTTGTGTACATCAAGTCCAATTGGAGACATGGCCCCATTATTAATGGTTTTGAATTCTGATATAAATGTTTTTGGAAAGAATGGTATTAAAAAAATAAACATAAAAAACTTTTTCAAGGGCTACCGAAAAAACATTTTGAAAAATGACGAGATAATTTTGTCCATCGAAATACCTTATCCAAACAAAAAAAATAAAATTTTTTCTTGGAAGCTTTCTAAACGATATGATCAGGATATATCGACTGTTTCTCTAGCAATAAATGTACAAACTCAAAAGAATATAATAAAAGAAATACAAATGGCTGCAGGAGGAGTCGCACTAACACCAAAGTGTCTTGATAAATTATGTAAATCAATGATTCAAAAAAAATTAGATGATGCAATAGATTTTGCAACTAAAAATTTAGAAAAACATATCCAACCAATTTCGGATTTCAGAGGTTCAAGTAATTATAGATTAGAGTCAATTAAAGGATTATTTAAAAGATTACAAATTTGCCTAAATCAAGATAAAAAAAGTTTTTCAATTATGGATTTGTAAAATGAATAATTTAAATAAAATTCCAATTCATGATTCCTCGTTAAGGCATTCCACGGGTCAGGCAATTTATATCGATGATATGCCTGAACAAGAAAATTTATTACATGGGGCGCCTGTTTTATCAAAATTTGCATGTGGAAAAATAAAAAGTATCAATTCTGACAAACTAAACGATCTACCATTTTTTACAAAAATCATAACTGCAAAAGATATCCCTGGCGAAAATGAAATTGGTCCTATCAAAACTGGTGAACCAGTTTTGGCAGATGAATTTTTTTCATATTTAGGCCAACCAGTCGCAATTGTATTGGCAAAAACACATCAAGAAGCCATTTATGCGAGTAGCTTAGTTGAAATTGAACTGGAGTTTATAACTAAACCTATTCTTAATTTAGATGACGCTTATAAACAAAAATCTTTTTTAGAAGATCCAATGATTTTAGAAAAAGGCAACATAAAAAAAGATATGTCTAAATCAAATTATACTTTATCTGGTGATTTTGAAATTGGTGGACAAGATCACTTTTATTTAGAAACTCATGTTGCCATAACTTTTCCGGGAGAAAATGACGAATACGTTGTCTGGTCAAGTACTCAGCATCCTACTGAGGTTCAACACGGTGTTGGAAAGGTGTTAAATATACCATCAGCTAAAATTGATAGTAAAGTTAGAAGGTTAGGAGGTGGATTTGGCGGAAAAGAGAGCCAAGCAACTATTTTTGCAGCAATGTCTGCTTTGGGAACCTATTTAACACAAAAGCCTGTAAAGATACGTCTTAACAGACATAATGATATGACAGCCTCAGGGAAAAGACATGACTTTAAAATATATTACACAGTAGGATTTACAGTTACTGGCAAGATTCTGGCTTTGGATATAAAACTTCTAAGTAATGGTGGTAATGTTTTAGATCTTTCAGGGCCTGTTATGACAAGAGCTTTAACTCATCTTGATAATTGTTACTTTATAAAATCACTAAAAGCTATTGGGTATGTGTGTAAAACTAATACAGTTTCAAATACAGCCTTTAGAGGTTTTGGAGGTCCACAAGGAATGTTGACTATTGAAAATATACTTTATTCAGTTAGTCAATATTTACAAAAGCCAATAGATGAAATTCGCCAAATCAACTATTACTCAAGATTAAATGGTCTTAAAACACCATACGGTCAAATTGTAAAAAACCTTAGGATTGATAGGATTTTAGATGAGGTCTATAAGTTAAGTGATTATAAAAACAGACTTAGAAATATTAATAAGTTTAATTTAAATCAAAAAGCTAATAATTTGCCTTTTAGAAAAGGTATTGCCCTGATGCCAGCAAAGTTTGGCATTTCATTTAATAAACCATCCTTAAATCAAGGAGGAGCTTTAGTCCATGTCTACTCTGATGGATCAATTAGATTAAATCATGGCGGGACTGAGATGGGCCAAGGGTTATTGATTAAAGTTGCCCAAGTAGTTGCTGAATGTTTTAAGGTTCCTCTTGAACAAATTCACATTACTTCAACCAATACTGCAGAAGTACCAAACACCTCAGCTACAGCAGCTTCTTCTGGTTCAGATTTAAATGGTATGGCTGCATGGAATGCATCAAATGTCATAAAAAACAGAATGATCAACCATGCTGCAAAATTATTAAAAAAAAATAAAAAAGACGTTGTTCTCAGTGAAGGCAGAATTATTTGCGGTAACAGAAGTTTATCTTTTTCAGAGTTAGCATTTTCCTGTTGGGAAAATCGAATTTCTTTATCTTCTACAGGTTACTATAAAACTCCCAAAATTTCATGGGATCAAGATAAGTTGAGAGGCCATCCTTATTTTTATTTTACATGGGGAGCTGCAATTTCTGAGGCCTTATTAGATATTAACACCGGAGAGAGTAGAATACTAAGAGCTGATATTGTTCAAGATTGTGGAAATTCTCTTAATGAAAATATTGATATTGGTCAAATTGAAGGAGGTTTTATTCAAGGTTTAGGGTGGTTGACATGTGAAGAACTATGTTTTTCCAAAGAAGGAAAATTACTTACAACTGGTCCGTCTACATATAAATTACCAGGGAGTAGAGATATTCCTCAAATCTTCAATGTTAAATTACTAGAAAAAGCAGATAATGAAGAAAAAACCATCTTTAGATCAAAAGCTGTGGGTGAGCCGCCTCTACTACTTGCAATTTCTCATTTTCTGGCGCTGAAAGAAGCAATTAGGGCTTCTTCAACAAATTCAAAACCTGAGCTTCTTAATTCTCCAGCCACACCATCAGAAATTTTGAGAGTCTTAAAAGTTTAGTTATCAACAATATCTTCTCTAACAACTGCTATTTTTGGAATTCGTGAAAATTTCAATCTTCATCTTTACAATAATTATGCATTTAAAAGTTTGATTAATATTGTTACATTACAATACAAAAAAAGTTTCGAGCTTTAGTATGAAAATGGCAAATTTATTAATTAAAAATGCTCACATTATTGCAACAATGGATGATGATAGAAAAGAAATATCTAACAAATCTATTTATTGTGAAAATGGCAAAATTATTGATATTGGAGATCTTGAAAATTTTAATTATAATCCAGGATTAATTATTGATGCACATGAAATGGTTGTTATTCCTGGTTTAGTAAACACTCATCATCATTTATTTCAAAATTTGACACGCTGTTATCCTGGCTCCCAAAATGAATCATTATTTGGATGGCTTACAAATTTATACCCTATTTGGAATAAAATTTTACCATCTGATATTTATATTTCAACTTTAATTGGATTATCTGAAATGGTTATTAGTGGGTGTACTACATCTAGTGATCATTTATACCTCTTTCCAAATGGATCAAAGCTTGAAAATCAAATTGAAGCAGCAAGTGAGGTTGGTTGTAGGTTTCACGCAACAAGAGGTTCTATGAGTATAGGTGTAAGTAAAGGAGGGCTTCCGCCAGACACACTCACTGAAAATGAAAATTCAATTATAAAAGATTGCCAAAGGGTGATTGAAGATTTTCACGATTCATCAGAATTTTCAATGTTAAAAATTGCATTAGCACCTTGTTCCCCATTTAGTGTTAGTCCAGATTTGATGAAGGAGACTGCTAGGTTAGCTCGAAATTACTCGGTTAGTATGCATACACATCTGGCAGAAAATGATGAAGATATTGTTTATACCAAAGAAAATTTTGGTATGACCCCAGGTGAGTATATTAAAGATCTAGGCTGGGTTGGAGATGATGTTTGGCATGCTCATTGTGTAAAACTAAATAAAGATGAAATTGAATTATTTTCTAGAACGGGTACTGGTATTGCGCATTGTCCTTGTTCAAATATGAGACTTGCAAGTGGGATAGCCCCTTTGAGAATGTGGATAGATGAAGGTGTGAAAGTAGGTTTAGGCGTAGATGGTTCAAGCTCAAATGATAGTGGGCATCTTTTGAATGAAGCTCGCCAAGCAATGTTATTACAGAGAGTAAACTTAGGTGCTAATAAATTTTCACCAAGAGAAGCATTATTTACTGCAACAAGGGGTGGTGCAGAAGTATTGAACAGAAATGATATTGGTCAGATTTCTTTTGGTAAAGCGGCAGATTTTGCAATATATGATTTGAATAAAATTGCTATGTCTGGAGCTTGGAGTGATCCTTTGGCTGCTTTGGTATTATGTACCCCTGCTGAAACTGCTTACACTATTTGCAATGGAAAGATAATCTCTCAAAATGGTCATTTAAATAATTTTGATCATAATTTATCTTTAGAAAAACATAAGGTTGCATCAAAAAGATTACTGGATTTATAGATTTATGAATCTAGTTTCATTATTTGTGAAATGATATTCTTTTAAATTAATAAAAGAATCTTCTTGGTCATTTATTCTGTCAATTACCCAAAAATCTTGTTTCTTTTTAACTAAAAGAGGGTGGTGCCAAACATTTTTATTGTATGTGATACCAGTATCCCCATTTATATGGAAACATCTTAAAGTACTCAAATCTGGTACTTTATTTTTTTCTTCGCAAACAACTATTAACCAATCATAATTTTGAATAGGAAGAAAACTTTGAGAAGCAACAGGATGTTTCTCCAAAATCTTTATTTCTACAGGAAGCTCTCTTGGTAAACCAGAAAAGATAGAAATACTTGAATTTCCATTTTTACTTTCTAAATCTAACTCAGAAATATTATGATACCTAGTAGTGGTTCCTTGATTGATAGAACGTAATTCTGATGCATTTTTCTTTTCTATAATATTTCCAAATCTAGAAAAATTTTTAATATCTATTTGCTCGATTGAAATTTTTTTCATTTTAAAATTTTAAACCAAAAATTCTTAATCTTGATACCCCTCCATCCGGATAAATATTCAATTTAACATAAGTTGCACCTTCAGTAGACGTATCATCAACTTCGTAATTATGTATATTGTCTGCTTGTAATTTAGATTTATCCAATATGTATTTCCAGTTCTGTGAGTCATTAATAACTTCTTCTAAACTTTTATTTTCGTCCAAGTTTGATGCCTGCACTGATGCTTGATCTGGATAATTTCCTTTAAAATGAGCGGTATCTACTTCAATTTTTTTTATTAAACCTTTAGTTGCTAATTTAACTATAATCCAGTCATAACCGGGTTCTCTTCTCCTTCTTGTTTCCCAACCATCACCCATTGTTTTTCCTCTTCCATCGGATAGAAGAGCTGATACGTCACCATAGTGAGCATTATTATAAGCAATAATAGAACCACCTAATTTTAAGGATGATAATTCAATTAGATCTTTTTTATTATTATAAATATCCCAATCAAGTTTTACTGCACCAAACAATCTTAATCTTGCAACCCCTCCATCAGGAAAAATTTGTAATTTTATGTAATTTACTTTTGATTTTGATTGAATATTAAATTTATTACTGGAGTCTCCCTTTAAAGATGTTTTAGATATTATCTCAATCCAGTCAGAGTCTTTATTAGGTTTTTGATCGCTGTATAAACCTTCAATTGAAGCAAAAGGAGGAAAATTTCCAGTGAAAAAACTTGTATCAATATCTACCTCAGAAATAATTCCTGGAGATCCTAACTCTATTATAGCCCAATCATTGCCACCATCTCTTCTTCTTTTACTCTCCCATCCATCCATCCACTTTCCATGTTTATCATACTTATCTTCAATGAAAACTGGTTCTTTATCATCTAGCATACGTGAAGCTTCACCGAAGAAATCATCAGAAACTTCAATTATTTTTGTACCAATTTTTGGAGAAGCTAGATTAGTTAAATTTTGATTTTTATTGTTTGCACTCATTTTTTTCCTATTTATCTTAAAGCATACAAAAATCTCTAGAAATATATTTTCCTAAATTTTTGTTAACTATGAATTCATTCTGATCGTAGATTTTATTCCCTCTTAACCAAGTTTGTATAGGCCATCCAGTAATATCTAAACCTTCATAGGGTGTATAATCAGAGCCATGGCTTAGATTAATTTGTTGAATTTTATTTTTTTTATTAGGATCCCAAATTGTTATATCAGCATCAGATCCAACTTTAATTGATCCTTTTTGAGGATAAAGGCCATACATTTTGGCTGGATTTGTAGAAGTTAGCTCAACAAATCTTTCCAAACTAATTCTATTTTTGCTTACTCCTTCAGAAAATAAAATTGGCAGCCTTGTTTCTACTCCAGGAATACCATTTGGAACCCATTTAAATGATGTTCTTGCTCCAGGCCTATCTTTACCTTTACTATCTTTAAAACGAAATGGACAATGATCTGATGAAAAGATATCGAAAGTTCCGTCAATTAATCCATCCCAAATAGCCTGTTGACTTTCCAAATCTCTTGGTGGAGGAGAACATACGTATTTTGCTCCTTCAAAATCCATATTTAGTCCCTTCATATCATCTTCAGTTAAACAAATATATTGAGGGCAAGTTTCAGAAAAAATCTTAATTCCTCTATCTTTTGCCCATTTAATTTGAGATAGTGCTTCTTCTCCCGAAACATGAACAATTACAATTGGAATATCAACAATTTGGGCGTGACTTATGGCTCTGTGTGTTGCTTCTCTTTCCACAATTTGAGGCCTAGACAAGCCATGATAATATGGAGCTAATTTTCCTTCATTCTCTAACTTTTTAGTTAAAAATCTAATAGCATCATATCCTTCAGCATGAACCATAACTAACGTTTTCTCATTTTTAGCAACTTCGAAAACTTTCAGGAGTTCTTCATCATTTAAAACTAGATCATCATATGTCATAAACACTTTGAAAGATGTATAACCATCTCTTGCTAGTGCAGGGAGCTCTTGTCCTAAAACTTGTGGTGAGGGATCACTTATAATCAAGTGAAATGAAGTGTCTACATACAAATTGCCATTAGCCTTTTCATGATAATTTTTTACACATTCTCTAAGGGATTGTCCTTTTTCTTGCATAGCAAAGGGTAAAACTGTGGTATTGCCTCCAGCTGCGGCAGATTTTGTTGCGCTTTGAAAGTTGTCAGCCATCTCAACATCTGGTCCTGATGGCTGATCTATGTGGACATGAGAATCTATACCGCCAGGCAAAACTAATAGATTAGAAACATCCTCTACAATTTTTGCTGTTGCATTAATCTTGCCTATTTCACAAATTTTTCCATCAGTAACAGCAATGTCACAATCTTCTATACCATTTTCAGTTACTGTTTTTCCGTTTTTAAAAATTATGTCAATATTTTTCATGAACTATTCTCCAATGACTATTTATTTTTTATATTATGCACGCTCATATAAAGTTGATTAATCAAACTTCGTTCATTATCTTCAAGAAAAGAAATATTTCCAGGTGGCATTGCGTAGGATAACACAGACTGTTTATATATATTATCAATGTTATTAATTATATCTGTAGGTGTTTCTAAATTGACTAATTTTGGTGCATTTTTCATATTTTCCCATAAAGGCTCTTTCGCGTGACACATAGAACATTTAGACACAATGATTTCTTGAGCACTCACCATAGTTTTTTCTGGGATTAATTCAATCAATGTAGCTGTGTTTTTAAGGTTATTTAGTTTTGGTTTGCCCAAGTCTGAAATATAAAAAATTATTGAACCTAGAATAATTATTGGAACACATACCCAGTAAGGTGGTTTGGCTCCAGTATGTTTAATATTAAAAAAATGTCTAATGAGCGCTCCAATTATTAGAATAATTGAAATGATCATCCAAGAATATTTTGTAGCATAAATTAAAGGATAATGATTTGAAATCATAATAAAAATCACAGGTAATGTTAAGTAATTGTTATGAAGAGATCGTTGTTTTGCAATAGCACCATGAATTGGGTTAGGGGTCTCATTTGCTAGCAAACTAGCTACAACTTTTTTCTGACCAGGAATTATAATCATAAGAACATTAGCAACCATAATAGTACCTAAAACTGTTCCTATCTGCATAAATGCGCCTCTATAACTAAATATTTCAGAATAAGCCCACGACATGACAGTGATTAAAATAAATATAGAACTGATTAATACATAGACATTTGTTTTTAATGATAATCTGCACACGAAATCATAAATTACCCAACCAAAGACGACGCCTAGTAATGAAATTATTACTGCTTCATATTTTTCTAAATCATATTTGACAATATCGATCATGTATAATTCAGCACCTGCGTAATATATAAGAGCTAACAAAGCAAAACCTGATACCCAAGTTGCATAGGCTTCCCATTTAAACCAGGTTAATTCTGAAGGCATTTTTGACGGTGCAACAAGATATTTAACTAAGTGATAAAATCCACCTCCATGAACTTGCCAAGCTTCTCCATGAGATTTATCTGGAAGATTCTTATTTTGTTTTAAACTTAAATCTAAAGCAATAAAATAAAAGCTTGAGCCAATCCATGCAATACCTGCAATGACATGGAACCATCTCAAAATTAGTTCAGTCCATTCTTCTAATAAAAATATCAAAAATTAGCTCCCTCTATAAGTACTATAGCCAAAAGGAGATAGTAATAGTGGTACATGGTAATGTTCAGATTTATTATTTACAAAAAATCTAATGGGTATTTTATCAAGAAAAACATGTTTAAGTTCACTATTTTGTTTTTTCAGATAATCACCAGCAAAAAATAATAATTCGTAATTAATTTCCTCTAAGCTTTTTGCAGATAACAATGGTTCGTCAATTCTACCATCCTCATTAGTCAAAACAGTTTTAATCAAAATTTTCTCAATATCCAATATTTTGTACAATTCAATTTTCAATTCTACTGCGGGTTTACCCTTGCTAGTATCTAAAACATGAGTTGAAAGACCTGCCATATATTTCTCTATTTAAATTTGTATAAAATGTACTTAAATTAACTGATATAATAATGTCAGGTAAAATAATGTACAATAAAACTTTCAAATTTCTTTCTAAAAAAATGGAAAGAGAAGAAATAATAGATCTACTAAAAAGTGTTTATGAGCATTCTAAATGGGTACCAGAAAGATTGTTAAATGAGAATATTAGTGAGATTCAAACAAAAGAAGAATTACAATTGATGATGAGAAAAATAGTTGATGATTCTTCAGAAACACAGAAATTAAATTTGATTAATGCTCATCCTGAACTTGGAAAAAAACTTCAAAAAAAAGAAAAATTAACAAAGTTTTCGGAAGATGAACAAAAGTCTGCTGGTTTAGATCAATGCTCTGATGAAGAATTTAAAATTTTAACTAATCTCAACAATGAATATAGATTAAAATTTAAATTTCCATTTATAATTGCAGTAAAAGGTTTAAATAAAAATCAGATCATAGATAATATGCAAAAGAGAATTAATAACAGCAAAACTAAAGAATTTGAAACTGCTATTAGTGAAATTCACAAAATTGCTGAACTAAGAATTAAAGATTTGACTTATTAAGTAGCTAATTTAATTTTTATTACAAATAAATTTTAGGAAGTTAAATGACAAAAGAATTTAAGGATATGAAAGGTGTTATTGCCATTGCAACAACACCTTTTAACAATGAAAACTTAATTGATTTTGAATCAGTCGATAGACTTTCAAATTATTACATAGAAAGTAAAGTTTCAGGGGTTACAATCCTTGGGGTTATGGGAGAGGCTCACAAACTTAATATTGAAGAACAAAAAACATTAATAAAAAGATACGTAAATAACTTAATTAATATTGTTCCAGTAATTGTAGGGGTCTCTAATGCTGGTCTTGATAACTTAGAATTACTTTCAAAATTTTCAATGGATACTGGTGCCTCTGGAGTTATGGTATCTGGTAATAATGGTCTAAAAAATGACGATCAAATCAAATCATACTTCAATCAAGTTGTAGATCGCACTCAAGATATTCCAATTTGTTTGCAGGATTATCCACCCACTACTAATGTTTATTTTTCTGAAAGTGTTATAAACACTATAATGGAAAATCATCCTTCAATTGAGATGTTTAAGCATGAAGATTGCCCAGGACATAATAAATTATCAAGACTTCTTAGATATAGAGACAATCATTTAAACAGAAAATATAGTGTCTTTGTAGGAAATGGAGGATTATATGTTCCCCAAGAACTTGAAAGAGGTGCTGACGGAATTATGACTGGTTTTGCATTCACTGAAATGTTGGTAAATTTACATAATTTGTTTTCTAATCATGATAAAGAAAAAGCAGAAGACTTATTTGATATATATTTACCACTCATTAGGCATGAACAGCAATTTGGAATAGGTTTAGGTTTAAGAAAATTTGTTTTGCAAAAAAGGGGTATTATTAAATCGTTAAATGTGAGATCTCCTGGTCCAGTTCTTACTGATGATGATATTGGAGAGATCAATTATTTATTAAAAAGATTACACTTAAAATTAACTGAAAAAGGTCTTCCAATTCCAAAAGGAATTAATTAGAAGCATGAAAATATTACTGTATAACCCAAATACTTCTGAATCTATAACAGAAAAACTTTATGAAACTGCCAAGTTGGTAGTAAATAGTGAAACAACCTTAATTCCTAAAACAGCAGAAAAGGGTTTTCCATACATATCAACTAAAGTTGAGGCCCAAATCACTGGCACTTTAGTTCTAGAAAAAATAGCAGAAATACACTCACAATATGATGCTATAATTATAGCCGCCTTTGGTGATCCAGGTCTGATACCAGCAAAAAATTTGTTTAACTTGCCGATAATTGGACTAGGGGAGGCCGCTATGTTAAGTGCTTGCCTATTTGGTAAAAAATTCTCAATTATCTCATTTACTAATGCAATGGCGTCTTGGTATGAAGAAAGTGTTGAATTACTAGGATTACAGTCTAGATATGCAGGATTTAGAGCTATAGATGGTGTCAATTTGACTATAGATAAAATCCAATCGCTTCAGAAGAAATCTTTAGTTGAATCTGCTAAAAATGCTATCAATATTGATGGTGGTGAGGTGGTTATATTTGCAGGGGCTCCATTGTCTGGATTTAAAAAAGTTGTTCAAAAAGAAATTAGTGTCCCTGTGATTGATTGTGCTGAAGCAGCTGTAAAGCAAGCAGAATTAGCTGTCGTTATGAATCAAAATACTATAAATAAACATAAATTACCTCCTAAATCATCTATTGGGGTTGATAAAAATTTATCGGAATTGATTGCTCACAAAGTTGATGATGGTTCATAAATGAAAAGAAATTTTATTGGTTATGGGAAAGAAAAGCCAAAAATTCTTTGGCCTCAAGAAAATAAACTTGCAATATCATTTGTTGTAAACATTGAAGAGGGTGCAGAGCTTTCAATTTCATCAGGCGATAGTCAAAATGAGCATGTATACGAAAATAATAAAATTAAAATATTAGACATCCCAGATCTTTGTATGGAATCTCATTTTGAATATGGTTTAAGATCAGGAATTTGGCGCATTTTTGACGTTTTTGATAAATATAATATCAAAGCAACATTTAGTTGTTGTTCTTCAGCTCTAGAAAATTCTCCTTGGTTGATAGAAGAAATTTTAAATAGAAAACATGAAATATCCGCTCATGGCGTTAAATGGATTTCTCATGCTTATCTAAGTAGAGAAGAAGAAAAAAAAATAATTGATGATTGTTACTCGTCAATTCTAAAACTTTCTGGTTATCCTCCACAAGGTTGGCATACAAAATCAAGTACGTCACCATTAACAAGAGATCTTTTAATAGAACATGGAGGTTTTATTTATGATTCTAATGCGTATAACGATGATATACCTTATGTAATAAAAAAAAATAATCGGAAATTTGTGATTATTCCATATTCATTTGATACTAATGACATGAGATTTGATGGGAACAATGGTTTTGTAAAAGGTGATGATTTTAATATTTATTGTAAAGAATCATTCAATCAACTTCTCTCAGAAACAGATGATGGTTCCCTAAGAATGATGTCTATTGGACTACATCCCAGAATTATCGGAAGACCAGGAAGAATTAAGGGACTTGAAGATTTTATCAAACATATAAAAACTTATCAAAATGTATGGATACCAAAGAGGATAGAAATAGCAAAATACTGCTTAGAAAAAAATTTATTCAATTTTTTCTGATTAATTTTTTTACATTTATATCAAGTTATCTAATTAAATTTTTGCTCACCTTTAATTCAATTTGACTCTTTATTATTCTGAATGCTTAATTATTGTACAAATACTATGAAAGGAATTTAAAATGTTTACAATAATTTTTAAGAGAATGTTTCTTTTTGTAGCCGTATCTATTTTTAGTTTCAATTTGCATGCAGCAGATTGGACAATGGCTTCAGGTTATCCAAAAAGTAACTTTCATACACAAAATATAATTAAATTTATAGATGATGTTAAGACTAATACTTCAGTCAATATCAATTTAAATCCCAATGACACTCTAATTAAATTAGATGCTATAAAAACTTCTCTTCAAAGAGGTCAAATTCCAATTGGTGAAATTAGGTTAGGTATTTATGGTAATGAAGACCCAATGTATATTTTAGCTGGATTACCTTTTATTGCACCAGACTATTCAAGTGCTTGGTTACTAAAAGATGTGCAGATGGAATATCTTCAAGAAAAATTCGATAAAAAAGGACTTATGATTTTATATACTGCCCCATGGCCAGGACAAGGTTTTTATACTAAGTTTCCTGTGAATAGTGTTTCTGACTTTAGTGGTAAAAAACTTAGAATATATTCTACAGCCACACAACAAATGGGATCTATGCTAGGATTTAATGCAACAATTCTACCTTTCGCAGAAATTCCTCAGGCATTTTCTACAGGTCTTATTGAAGCTTTATTTACTAGTCCGCAAACAGGTATAGATATTCAAGCATGGGACAATACAAAACATTTTACATATGCTGGAGCTATATTTAGTAAAAATGCCGTAGTTGTAACTAAAAAAGCATTCAATGCTCTATCTAAAGGTGATCAGAGTAACATGTTAGCTGCTGCAAAAAAAGCTGAGCTTAGAGGTTGGGAAATGAGTGCTGAAACTACTAAAAAGCAAATTGATATTCTAAAGAAAAATGGAATGTCTTCCAAAAATGCTCCTGACGAGGTGATTAGCAAAATGAAAAGCATTGGTCTCGAAATGATGAAAAATTGGAGGTCAAAAGCTAGCCCAGAAGCTAATGCGGTATTAGATAGATATTTATCTATGCGTTAAAATCTTAGAGAGATAGTCATGAGAAATAAATTGAACAAATTATATTTATACAGTGGCTATCTTTCTGCTTTTTTTATGGTCTTGATCGCTATGACCATAGTCGCTCAAATTTTAGGAAGATTTGTAAATATCACAGTAGATTCTACTGAAACTGCTGGCTTTAGTCTGGCAGCTTTAACTTTTTTTGGGCTTTCATATACTTTTAACAGTGGTGAACACATAAGAGTAACTTTATTCACAAGATTATTAGGAAAAAAAGTTAGAAGATACCAAGAACTCTTCTCATTGTCTTTTTGTATTATAATCACTAGTTATTTAACATATTGGAGCTGGGACTTTGTCTACTTTTCATTTATTTTCGACGACATCAGCCCTGGTCTATTAGCTATTCCTTTTTGGATACCGAGGATAAGTATGTCTATAGGCGTAACTATATTTCTAATTGCTCTTATTGACGATTTTTTTACAGTTTGGAAAAAGGAACAGCCGTCTTATGTAAAAAATGCTGATCCAATATTAAAGGATAATACTTAAAAGAGAAAATATATGGCTACTGGATTATCATTAATTTTATTTATCTTATTATTGTTTCTTTTATCGTTAGGTATCTGGGTAGCTCCAGCATTAATTACCTTGGGTTATATATTACTAGAATTTTTCACACCAGCACCCGTAGGATCACTCCTTGCAAGCACATTATGGGATGCAAGTTGGAATTGGGCATTAACAGCCTTACCTTTATTTATTTGGATGGGCGAAATACTTTTTAGAACAAGACTTTCTTCAGAAATGTTTAAAGGTCTTTCACCAATGTTATCTAATTTACCTGGAGGTTTGTTGCATGTAAATGTAGTTGGTTGTGGTATAATGGCTGCTGTTGCAGGCTCTAGCGCAGTCACTTGTGCCACTATAGGTAGAATGAGTATACCTGAATTAAAGAAAAGAAATTATGACGAGACCCTCAGCATAGGTTCTTTAGCAGGTTCCGGCACATTAGGATTGTTAATTCCACCTTCAATTATGCTTATTGTTTATGGTGTTTTAGCTCAAGTGTCTATTTCAAGACTTTTCATAGCTGGTGTTCTGCCAGGTATAATGATTATTTTAATTTTTATGTCATATATAGCAATTAGATCTAAACTTAATCCTTCTTTAGCACCAAAACAAAATGTAAGTTATACTTTTTTTGAAAAAATAAAAGCAGCAAGAAACTTGCTTCCAGTAGTTGCATTAATATTTTTTGTTCTTGGATCAATTTATGGTGGTTATGCTACCCCAACAGAGGCTGCAACTATTGGTGTGATTGGAGCGCTTATTCTTGCATGGTCTTCAAAATCACTTAATTTTAAAAGTTTTATGGCTAGCTTAATGGGAGCTGTAAAGACCTCCTGCATGATCAATTTTATAATTGTGGGAGCTGCCTTTCTTTCAGTTGCAATGGGTTATACTGGTATCCCAAAACAATTAGGACAAATAGTTAATGACTTTGAATTATCACAACTTTCACTTTTAGCAATTTTAACAATATTATACATTTTCCTTGGTTGTTTCCTTGAGGGAACATCCATGATGGTTTTGACAGCATCTGTGGTTTTACCAATGGTCCAGACAGCTGGCATAGACTTAATTTGGTTTGGAATTTTTACTGTAATAGTTGTTGAAATGGCCCAGATTACTCCTCCAGTAGGATTTAATTTATTTGTTCTTCAAGGAATGACAGGTAGAGATATATTAAAAGTTACAAAAGCAGCCTTGCCCTTTTTCTTTTTAATGTTATTAAGCATAGTTATAATTGTAATTTTTCCTCAAATTGTTACAGCACCCGTCAATTTTATGATCCAATGATAATGTTTTAAAGGATTTCAATTAATGAGACTTGCTATTGATATTGGTGGAACTTTTACAGACATAGTTTTAGAAAACAAAAAAGAACTTTTCACTAAAAAAGTGCTTACTTCCTCCTCTCAACCTGAAGTTGCGGTAATTCAAGGCGTAGTTGAACTATTACATGAAAATAAAATAAATTCTTCAGATATAAAGATGATTATTCATGGTACGACTTTGGCTACAAATTCAGTCATTGAAAGAAAGGGTGCCAAAACTTGTTTTATAACAACCGAGGGTTTTAGGGATGTTTTAGATATTGGTTATGAAAGTAGATTTGATCAGTATGACATACTTATTGAAAAAACAATGTCACTTGTTCCAAGGAAGCATAGATATGTAATAGAAGAAAGAACGGATATTAATGGAAATATTATTAAGCCTATAAATACGAAAAAATTTCACAGTTTAGTTGATACAATAAAAAATGAAAAATTTGAAAGTGTTGGAATTGGCTTTCTTCATTCTTATGCAAATTCTAAAAATGAAAATGAACTAAAAGAATTTTTATTAAAATACTTACCAGATGTAGAAGTAAGTATTTCTTCTGATGTCTGCCCAGAAATAAGAGAATATGAACGTTTTACCACTACTGTAGTAAACTCATATATAAAACCTTTAATATCTTCTTATTTAAAAAAATTAGATACTGAATTAAAGCAAAAAGGTTTCAATTGTCCGCTCTTATTAATGACCTCTGGTGGAACTTTAACTAATGTTTTAAGTGCATGTAACAATCCAGTTAGATTAGTTGAGTCTGGTCCTGCTGGTGGTGCTATTTTGGCAACATCTATTGCTGAAGATTTGAAATTAGATAAAGTGATATCATTCGATATGGGTGGAACAACGGCTAAGATAACCATAATTGAAAACCAGAAAGCAATTAAAGCTCGAGAGTTTGAAGTTGACAGAAAAGCAAGGTTCAAAAAAGGAAGTGGTTTACCATTAAGAATCCCCGTAATTGAAATGGTTGAAATTGGTGCTGGAGGTGGATCCATAGCACGGGTAAATAAGTTAGAACAAATAATAACTGGGCCAGACAGTGCTGGTTCAAATCCAGGCCCAGCATGTTACTCAAACGGGGGTAATAATCCAACAATAACGGATGCTGATTTAGTAATAGGAAAGATTGATGCTGATAAATTTGCTGGGGGCAAAATAAACCTATCCAAAGAATTTGCTAAAAATGCAATTACAAAAAATATAAGCGAAAAGCTTAACATTAAGACTGAAACAGCTGCATTAGCAATATCTGAAATAGTAGATGAAACCATGTCAAATGCAGCTAGAGTTCACACTGTTGAACAAGGTCACGAAACATCAAACAGAACTCTCATTGGATTTGGAGGGGCTGCCCCTCTTCATATCTCAAGAGTTGCAGAAAAATTAAGAGTAAAAAAAATTATCATCCCTACAAATGCAAGTGTAGGTTCAGCAGTCGGTTTTTTGAAAGCACCTGTTGGATATGAAGTAGTTAAAAGTCTTAGAATGTTATTAAATAAATTTAACTTTGAAAAAGTTAATAATTTACTAAGTTCCATGAGGGATGAAGCAAAAAAAATTATACAAATCAACTCTGAAAAAACAGAATATATCGAAGAGCGTTTCGCATTTATGCGATATGCTGGACAAGGGCATGAAATCAAAGTGCCTATAGAAAATGAAGTATTGTCAACTAGAGATGAAAACAAAATCAAAGACTCTTTTGAAACAAATTACGAAAAACTATATTCTCGAATATTGCCAAACGCTGACGTAGAAATTTTAACTTGGTCTTTGTCATTATCTATTATAGATGCGACCTCCAGTGAATATATAGAACGAGATGCTTATAATAATATAAAAGTAGATACCCTAATTGATTTTTGTGATTATGAAAGTGGAAAAAAAATTAAAATACCAAATTATGAAAGGGCAATGTTAAATCCTGGAGATATGATACAGGGTCAATGTGTAATTACAGAAGACCAAACTACAATAGTTGTTTCTAATAATTTTAATACAAAAGTTTTAAGTAATAATTTTTTGCAAATGGAACATAGAAATGATGAATAAGAATAATTTAATTGATGACAAAAATAATATTAAAAATCAAGTAATGTGGAATAGACTTCTGTCTGTTGTTGAAGAGCAAGGTCAAACACTAGTCAGAACTGCATTTAGTCCAATTGTTCGTGAATGTGGAGATATTTCTGCTGGTGTATTTGATTTAGAAGGTAGAATGATGGCTCAAGCAGTTACAGGTACTCCTGGCCATGTTAATTCTATGGCAGAGTCGGTAAAGCATTTTATCTATCATTTTCCAATAAACACAATGAATGAAGGAGACATATTTATTACAAATGATCCATGGATGGGTACTGGGCATTTGAACGATTTTGTACTAACAACCCCTTGTTTCAAAGATAACAAAATAGTTGGTCTTTTTTCTTGTACATCTCATTTGACAGATATCGGAGGATTAGGAGTAGGTCCCGATGCTACTGATATTCACATGGAAGGACTTTACATACCTATGTTGAAATTAGCTGATAGAGGTGTAATGAATAAAACATTGTTAAAACTAGTTAGCCAAAACACAAGACAACCTGTAGAAACTGAAGGTGATGTTTATTCATTGGCTGCATGTAATGATATAGGTTGCACTAGATTAGTTGAAATGATGAAAGAATTTGAAATTGATGATTTAAAAAAATTATCTGATTTTATATACGACAAGTCATTATCTGCTGTAGAAAATGAAATTAAGAAAATCCCAAATGGTGAATATAAAAATTCTATGATGATAGATGGATTTGAAAAAGATATTAATTTAGAAGCTAAACTAACAGTTTCAAATAATTCAATAACAGTAGATTATACAGGTACTTCTGATAAATCAAAATTTGGTATTAATGTACCATTATCATATACCAAGGCTTACACTTGTTTTGGATTGAGTTGTCTTGTAAGCGCAGAAGTTCCAAATAATGCAGGATCTCTTAAACCTTTTGAAATTGATGCGCCATTGGGTTCGATTTTAAATGCGCCTTATCCTGCTGCAGTATGCGCAAGACATATTATTGGTCAAATGCTTCCGGATGTAGTTTTTGGTTGTTTAGAAAAAGCCATACCGGAAAAAGTGCCTGCAGAAGGAGCTTCCTGTTTATGGAACATTACATTTCGTGGAAAGACTGATAGGGGAGCTAATAAAAACTCGTTGTTTGCAGTTACTGCTGTAGTTAATGGTGGAACAGGAGCAAGACCAAATAAGGATGGATTATCTGCTACTGCCTACCCTTCAGGTGTAAAAGGAACTCCAGTTGAAATTAATGAAGCAGTTGCTCCATTATTATTTCTAAAAAAAGAATATAATCCAGGAAGTGGTGGTAAGGGAAAGTATAATGGAGGCCTGGGTCAAGTAATAGAAATTAAATCAGCAATAGATGAGGATATGGACCTTTTAGCTTCTTTTGATAGAATTAAATTTCCAGCAAGAGGACGCTTGGATGGAAGCAATGGTAAACCTGGACAAGTGTCAATTAAAGGTAAAGGTAGACTAAATGGTAAGGGTACACAACTTATTAAAGCAGGTGATATCCTTCAGATTTACACACCTGGAGGCGCCGGTCTAGGTGATTACTCTGAAAGAGAACAGTCTCTATTAAATAAAGATTTAGAAAATGAATTTTTATGATTAGTTTAAATTGGTATTCCAAAATTTCTATTAGGTTTAGTCGCAAATTTTTTTATTTGTAAATCTAATTTAGCAAAATTTTCTATTAAAGCTGTGGCAGCTGTTATACCTTCAATAATTTGAATGTTGAACTTTTTACTTAAGTTTTTTGATAAATTATAAATGCTTGGGCTTGTTATAATTATAGCCTCTGGATTATCTTCTGTGATTGTTCTTTGAATTTCGTTATCCAATTTTGTTAGGTTAGATTTAGACATTGTTTCCATATCTAAAACTGGAACTTCAATTGATTTTATAGAGACGCATTTATGATCCATGTCATATTTTATTAAGTTATTTTTTAATGCTTCATGTGAATTAGATAAATTTGTAATTATTGAAAACTTATTTGCAATCATATTTGCAGTATAAAAAGAAGCTTCACCAAGACCAATAATTGGTTTAGAGGTAATTTTTCTAATTGTATCGACGCCAATATCTTCAAAAGAAACAATTATAAAAGCGTCCGACGAATTATTTATTTCAACTACTTTAAGTAATTTTGAAATATTTATTGATTCACTATGTAAGTCAAAATAGTTTTCTTGAGAGTTTTTTTTGTTAATGAATAAACTAGAATCTTTGCAACTTACTTTTAAAGCACAATTCTTAATTTTTTCGTTCGATATAGCAGATGAATACGGATTAATTATACAAATTTCAATGCTCAAGTTTAAGTTCTCTATTTATTCACGATTTTAGGTTTATCAAAAACGGTAATTTCTGGTAATTCTTTGGTATATTTTTTAATTTCAACTAAAGTAGAATGAGCAGACGGACCTTGGGCTAGGGAGGATGTACCAATATCTTCTGTCAAAACATTTGGATTTCCGTGTATACAGTAAGCACCGTCGTCAATAGGGTCATACCAAGCACCTACGGGAAGAAAAACCACACCTTTCATGACTTCTTCACTGATAATAACTCCTGCAAGGCATTTACCTCTTTTGTTAAAGACTTCAACAATATCACCATTTTCTAATTTTCTAGTTTGAGCGTCTTGAGGATGAATTTTAATTGGTTCTCTTCCTCGTATTTTTTCATTTTGGCTTTCAGAACCATTATCAAGTTGACTGTGCAATCTATTGTGAGGTTGTCCTGATATAAGTTGAAGTGGGAATTGTTTTGTTAAATTTGAGCCTAACCACTCTTCTTGTTCCAACCAAGTGGGATGACCTGGACAGTCTTTATAGTTAAAGCTATCTATTGTTTCAGAAAAAATTTCTATTTTTCCTGAGGGAGTAGAAATGGGATGATTTTCTGGATCCATTCTAAATTCTTCTAACAAAATCGTTTGTTTTTTAGGTGATAAGACTTCTTGAAAGCCATTTTTCCAAAATTTTTCAAATTCAGGTAAAGTAAATCCCTCTTCTTTTGCTTTGTTTTTTGCTTCTTCCCAAATAAATTTCAACCATTTATCTTCATCCTTACCTTCAGTAAATTTATCTTTGAAATTTAATTTTGAAGAAATTTCAGAAAAAATCTCATAGTCTGATTTTGACTCGCCTATGGGTTCAATTGCTTTATACATTGGTGAAATTGTTTGATCCCAATGTTTTACACTAATATCATTTCTTTCTAAAGAAGTTGTTGCTGGTAATATTATGTCTGAGTGTCGTGAAAGACTATTCCACCAGATTTCATTTACAATTATAGTGTCTGGTTGCTTAAAAGCTTTAATTAACTTTTTTAAGTTCATCTGATGATGAAATGGATTACCACCTGCCCAATATACTAATTTTATGTCAGGGTATTTAATTTCGTTTCCATTATAAGAAAAAACTTTTCCAGGCTGTAATAACATGTCTGAAATTCTAGCCACTGGAATAAATTCGGGTATAGGATTTTTAAATTGTTCAAAAGAAGGCCACTTAAAATGTTGAACTGGATTCCCAATACCGTTTTCTGCACTATATCCTAGTCCAAAACCTCCACCTGGTAATCCTATTTGCCCTAACATACAGGCAAGGACTATTATCATCCAGTGTGGTTGTTCTCCATACTGCTGACGTTGCAATGCCCAAGCTCCAGTAATCATCGTTCTGTTTGAATACATTTTTTTTGCTATATTATATATTGTATTACTTGGAATACCTGTGATTTTAGATGCCCAAAAGTGCGTTTTGGCTTTACCATCAGTTATACCCTTTAGATATTGAAGAAATTTTTCATATCCAACACAATATTTATTAAGAAATTCTCTATCAGCAAGGCTTTCTGTTTCTAAAATAAATGCAATACCAAGCATCAATGCTGTATCAGTACCCGGTCTTATTTTAACCCATTCAGCTTTACATATTATATCAGCTTCCATTTCCATTGGGCTGATATTAATAAATTTTATGCCTTTTTGTGCACATTTTTTTATATATTCTTTGGTTGTATGTTTTCCAACTCCACCTGAGTTTACTTGGGCATTTTTAAGAGGTAAACCACCAAACATTACAATTAATTCAGAATTATCTTTGATATTATTCCAATCGGTATGAGTATCAAGAAATTGCCGATACTTCATACCAATTACATGAGGTATGATTGTTTCACTAGCTGCATAAGAATAGGTATTTACAGACTTAGTATATCCACCATAGCAGTTAAAAAATCTATGAAGTTGACTTTGGGCATGATGAAACCTTCCAGCAGAACCCCAACCGTATGAGCCAGCAAAGAAGGCTTTATTCTTATATCTTTTTTTAACTCTATTCAGCTCAAAAGCAACAATATCAATTGCTTCTTCCCAGGTAACAGTCACAAAATTATCTGAACCTCTTTTTTCCCTACTTCGTTTTCCAGTCAATGCCATTTTACTATTTGCTAATTCTTTACGGATTTCTCTCAAGTAACCTTTTCGAATATGAGGAACTCTTATTCGTAATTCATCATCAATGCTGTTTATTATACCATTCGCAATCTTTGATGGGTCTTTATCATTTTCATAAGGACGCATGCTAACAATCTTTTCATTTTCAATTTCAGCGTAGTAACTACCCCAATGAAATGACGTTGGTTTTTTTATTTTGCTTGGCATATCTACCTCTTAAAACAATAGATTAGATCTTAAATTGTTTTTAGTAAATTATATTTTCATCAAGAAATTTTGCTAGATGAATTGCTTTTCTATTAAGTCCGTCTTTAATCTGACATCTACATGATGTTCCATCAGCTATAACAATGACCTCATTAGAATTGTCTTTAATCGTTGGAAAGAGTCTTTCATTAGCCATTTTCATTGATATTTCATAAGTATCTTTTCCATAACCAAACGAGCCTGCCATGCCACAACAACTCGTCTGAATATTTTCTACTTCTAATCCTTCAATTTTATTTAATAAACTTTCAATTGGTTTTACTGCATCAAAAGCCTTTTGATGACAATGACCATGTATTAGAACTTTTTTGTTTATGCTTCTAAATTTTATTTTTTTACTTTTCTTTATTAGTAATTCTTCAAATGTATAAGAATTATTTTTTAAGTATTCAGTATCTTCATTTTTAATCAAATTTGGAATTTCATCTCTAAAAGAAAGTATGCATGATGGTTCCAATCCAACAACAGAAATTCCTTGCTTAATATATGGCCTGAAGGCATTTAAGATATTCAACATTTCTTTTTTTGCATTATCTATCAAACCGTTGCTGAGATAAGTTCTACCGCAACATAATATTTTATTTGAATTTGATAATGTAGGGATAAATGGATAATATCCTGCTTTTTTTAAAACATTAATCGCTGATCTAACATTTTCTGGTTCGTAATACCGATTGAAAGTATCGACAAACAAAATAACAGGAGTAGTATTTTTATTTCTATTTAAATCATTTGGTAATTCATTATTTTTAAAATAGTTTCTTCTCCATTTTGGAAGAGGTCTTTTAGATGTAAACCCAAGAAATATTTCACTAAGTTTTGCTAATCCAGGCAAATCATCTCTGAGATTCATGATTAAAGGAAACTTTGAAGCTATTGGTGCATAGTAAGGTAGAAAAGCCACAAGTTTACTGTTTAAGTCTAAACCAAATTTTTTTGCTCTTAGGGATGATATTTCAATTTTCATTTTTGACATATCAACTCCCGTTGGGCATTCACGTTTACATGCCTTGCAAGAAACACAAAGTTTCATGGTGTCATTCATTTTATCACTAATTAAAGCATCTTTCCCAAGCTGTCCTGAAATTGCCAATCTAAGAGAATTAGCTCTTCCTCTTGTAGAGTCTTTTTCATCTTTAGTTACTCTAAAAGACGGACACATTACACCGCCGTCTAATTTTCTACACGAGCCATTATTGTTGCACATTTCAATAGCACCTTGAAGACCACCACTGGCACCTGTCCAAGCTGACCAATCTAAAATAGTATTAATATTCTGAGCGTTATAAGAAGGTGCATATCTGAAAAGATTTCTACTATCTAATTTTGGAGCATCCACAATTTTTCCTGGATTAAAAATATTAAATGGATCAAATGAGTCTTTAATGAATTTAAAAATTTTTATCATTTTTTTCCCAAACATTACCTCATTAAATTCA
Organism: uncultured SAR116 cluster alpha proteobacterium; assembly: GCA_902593735.1. Lineage (GTDB taxonomy): Bacteria > Pseudomonadota > Alphaproteobacteria > Puniceispirillales > Marisalimonadaceae > Marisalimonas. The sequence goes on along the minus strand of CACJJL010000008.1, from coordinate 34,431 downwards.
GATCGGGCAATACCGTCACCGTGCTCACCTGAATATGAACCATTAAATTTTTTTACTAAGGTACTTGTTTCATTAGCAATATTTCTCATTTTTTTAATGTCATCTTGAATTTTCATATTTAAAACAGGTCTGACGTGTAAGCAACCAACTGAAGCGTGAGCATACCAAGTACCTTTAACGTTATATTTATCAAAAATTTTGTTTAATCCGTCGGTATATTCTGCTAAATCTTTTAATTGAACTGCACAATCCTCAATAAATGAAACTGGTTTTGCATCTTCTTTCATGGACATCATAATATTCAAACCAGATTTTCTCATTTCACTAACTTTAGACTGAAGTTTGTCATCAATGACATCAACAACACCACCAATTTTCTTGGTTTTATTCCAAGAATATCCAAGGTCACCCATTAGCTGATGGAGTTTTTTTAACCTCCAATGATTTTCATCCATCTGTTCTTCTGCAAATTCAACTAAAAGTAGAGATTTTGGATTACCTTTTACTACAGCTTCTACCGTAGGTTTGAACATATCAATTTTGTGAGCTAGTCTTATCATAGTGTCATCAACTAATTCGACTGCAACTGGATTTAATGTAACTATATGTTGTGCAGCATCCATTGCTTCGTAAAAGGATGGAAAATGACATACACCCATTATTTTTTTTGAAGGAAGTGGAGACAATTTAAGGGTAATCGCAGACGAATAAGCAAGTGTTCCTTCGGATCCAACTAACAAATGAGACAAATTAATTCCGTCACCAATTTTGCCATGGGGTCTGCTTGCCATTGCATCAGGAAGTAATGCATCAATATTGTAACCGCCAACTCTTCTAAGAACCTTAGGAAATTTATTTAGAATTTCTATTTTATTATCATTAGCTAGATTTAGAAGGTTATTTATAATTTCAGGTGCAACACCGTTGCTAATTGCAAGACTATTATTTTCTATTTTTCCAAAGTTGTAAGATGATCCATCATATAAAATAGCTTCAATATCAATAACGTTGTCTCTCATCATTCCATATCTAATTGATCTACCACCGCAACTATTATTACCCGTCATGCCACCAATTGTTGCCCTACTTGAAGTTGAAACATCAACTGGAAACCACAAACCATATGGTTTTAAAAAACGATTAAGCTCATCCAACACAATTCCAGGCTGAACAACACACGTCATACTTTCTTTATTAAATTCCAAAACTTTGTTAAGATATTTCGAATTGTCAATAACTATGGCATTGTTAACAGTTTGACCACATTGAGAAGTACCACCACCACGGGCCAGTACCGGAACCTTACTTTCCCTGGCAAAATTTATTGTTTCAACTAGATCTGCTTTTGATTTAGGTATTAAAACCCCGTATGGCATCATTTGATATATCGATGCATCAGTAGCATATCTTCCTTTATTAAAGTTATCATAGTAAACTTCGGCAGAAGTTTTTCTTTCTAAGGTATTAAGTAATCGATCGATATGACCATCTGGCATTAAAATAACCTTCAATGAGAAATAAAATAGAAATTAATGTAATTAAGTGTATAACTAATAAAACATATTCTCAAAATATTCAAATAAAGATAATTTTTAATTAGGATTTATTAATGAGTAAAAAATATATGCCAGGAAAACATTTTCTTCAGTTACCAGGTCCCTCTAACGTTCCAGACAGAATTTTGCGTGCAATGGATTATCCTACTATAGATCATAGAGGACCTCAGTTTTCTGATTTAGCTAATGATTGTCTTGAAGGAATAAAGACAATTTTTAAAACTAAATCTAATGTAATTATCTATCCTGCTTCAGGAACTGGTGCATGGGAAGCTGCACTCGTTAATACAATTAGAGAAAACGAATTAGTTCTTATGGTTGAAACTGGACATTTTGCATCTTTATGGAATAAAATGGCGCTAAGACTTGGTATTAAAACTGAGTTTTTGAAGACAGACTGGAGAAGTGGCGTCATACCAGAAAAACTTTTTGATAGATTGCAAAAAGATATTAAAAATCAAATTAAAGCAGTGTGTGTAGTTCATAATGAGACATCAACTGGTTGTACTTCAAGGATTGAAGAAGTAAGGAAGGCATTGAATTCGGCTAACCATGACGCCTTGCTAATGGTTGATTCTATTTCAGGTTTAGCATCCATGGATTATAAACATGATGAATGGGGTGTTGACATTACAGTTTCTGGATCTCAAAAAGGGCTTATGTTACCACCTGGGTTATCTTTCAATGCAATATCAGATAAGGCACTAAGAATAGCCAAAATTTCAGGGATGCGAAGATCATATTGGGATTGGGAAGAGCAAATTGAAGCGAACAAATCTGGTTCTTTTCCGTATACACCTGCAACTAATCTATTATATGGATTAAAAGAAGCTATTAATATGCTTCACGAAGAAGGACTTGATAATGTTTTTAAGAGGCATGAAAAACATGCACTAGCAACAAGGGCTGCTGTCCAAGCATGGGGTTTTGAAAATGTATGTAAAGAAAAAAAGGATTTTTCAAATGTGTTAACAGCTGTTATGTTACCAGAAAAACATAATGCTGATAATTTTCGAAAAATAATTTTAGAAAATTTAAATATGTCTCTAGGTGGAGGATTGTCAAAACTTGCAGGAAGGGTTTTTAGAATAGGCCATCTTGGTGATTTCAATGATTTAATGTTGATGGGTACTTTAAATGGAATTGAAATAGGTTTTGAAATGGCTGGTATTCCTTATCAAAAAGGCGGGATTTCTAAAGCAAAAGAGATCTTGCTTAATAAATAACTTTCAAATATTTAAGTTTTATAGTTATCATATATGTGTATTAATAAAAATTAAATTTAACAATATTAAAGAGAGGAATTCGATAATGAATTTTAAAAGTTTATCAATTGCGACAATAGGATCAATACTGCTCTCAGTGTCAGTTTCTGCCAAAGAATTAAGGTTGTCTCATCAATGGTCTACAAAAGATGTCAGACATAAATTTGCGCAAATTCTTGCTGATCATGTGGAATCATCAAATGTTGGTTTGAAAATAAAAATTTTCCCTTCTAAATCACTGTTCAAGCCAAAAGAGCAATACAAACCTCTTACTAGAGGTCAATTAGATATGACAGTATTTCCATTGTCTTATGCAGGTGGCCAACAACCAGCTTATAATTTAACTTTAATGCCTGGTTTAGTAAAAAATCATGATCATGCTGCTAGATTGAATTATTCCCCATTTATGAAAGAAATCCAAAAGATAATGGCAGGTGACGACGTAATGGTGGTTGTTCATGGATATCTTGCAGGGGGATTTGCTGGTAAAAATAAGTGTATTACTAGCCCAAATGACGTTAAAGGTTTACAGACGAGGGCGGCGGGAAAAGCATTCGAAACTATGTTAGTTGGCGCCGGTGCCTCAATAGCTTCAATGCCTTCTTCAGCTATATATAATGCTATGCAAACTGGCGTTTTGCAAGCTGCAAATACTTCTTCTTCATCTTTTGTATCATATAGAATTTATGAGCAAGTGAAATGCTATACTCCTGCTGGTAAAACTGCTTTATGGTTTATGTATCAACCTCTCCTAATGAACAAAACAGTATTTGAAAAATTAAATAAAAATCAGCAAAAAGCTATTATGGATGGTGCAAAAAAAGCTGAGGCTTATTATCTTGCCGAAGCTAAAAAAGAAGATCAGGCATCTGTAAATGTTTTTAAGAAAAATGGTGTTGAGATAAAAGAAATGTCTACAGAAGAATTTAATGCATGGCGTGAAATAGCAAAAGAAACTTCTTATAAAAAGTTTGTTTCCGGTTATAAAGATGGACAAAGACTATTAGATTTAGCTTTAGCAGTTGATTAAAACTCTAAAGTGGCAGGTAATACCTGCCACTTTTTGTAAATTTAGAAAAATTTATGTTAGATAATTACGTCAATTTTACAAAAAATATTTCTAGATTAGCCGGGGTAATCGCTGCTTTTATGATCTTAATAGCAGTTTTAATCACAGTACAAATGATCTGGGTAAGATTTGTGTTAAATCTCTCAACTGCTTGGCAAACTGAAACTGTTATTTATATGATGGTAGGGGCAACATTAATTGGATTGTCTTATATACAACTTTTACGTGGACACGTAAATGTTGATTTGTTACCAACTTTTATTAAGCCAATATATAAAAAACCTCTGGCAATTGTGACAGGTTTTACAAGTATAATTATAGTAACAATAATGTTTATTTATGGATTTGATTACTGGTTTGTTGCATATGAAAGAAATTGGACTTCTGACACAGTCACTGCAGTTCCATTAAAATATCCATATGCAGCTTTACCAATTGGATTTGGGTTATTTTTAAATCAATTAATATCTGACTTTTTATTAATGATAACAGGAAAAGAAGCTCCTTTCGAAAAAGGTGAACATTAGATGGATCCATTATCTTTAGGTTTGTTAGTTGCATTCACAACAGTATTTATATTATTTTCAGGCGTATCAGTTGCTAATGGATTATTAATAGTATCGTGTCTTTTCTTATTTATATTTGATGGATTTAGATCATTAGAATTAATGCCAGAAATCTTTTATGGTCATTTAGATAATTTTGCTCTTTTGTCAATTCCAATGTTTATTATTATGGGAGCTGCAATATCTTCCACAAGAGCTGGTGCAGATTTATATGAAGCACTTGATAGATGGCTCACTAGGGTTCCTGGAGGTTTGGTAATTTCAAACTTAGGTGCATGTGCACTTTTTGCAGCGATGTCAGGATCAAGTCCTGCCACTTGTGCTGCTATAGGTAAAATGGGCATACCTGAAATGAAAAAAAGAGGGTATTCTGACGAAGTTGCATCTGGATCAATTGCAGCTGGCGGCACTTTAGGCATATTAATACCACCTTCAGTAACAATGATTGTGTATGGTATCTCAACTGAAACCTCTATTGGGAGACTTTTCTTAGCAGGTGCGCTTCCGGGACTTTTGTTAGTATTACTTTTTATGCTTTGGTCAATATTTTCCACTTGGAAATCTGGAAATGTAGAAGCATTGAATAGAAAGATTTTTAGTTGGAGAGAAAGAGTTGAGATATTACCTAGAGTTATACCTTTCTTTGCAATTATTCTTGGAGTACTTTATTCTTTATACGGTGGGGTTGCAACTCCATCAGAAACTGCTGCAGTGGGAGCAATATTATGTCTACTGGTAGCAATAATAATATATAAACTCTGGGCACCAAAGTCATTATGGATAGTCTTAAGGGACTCCACCCGAGAGTCCATTATGATTCTTTTTATAATTGGTGCGGCTGGTGTCTTTTCTTACATGTTATCTAGTTTGTTTATAACCCAAAGTATTGCTGAGTGGATAGGTACACTTGAAGTAAATAGATGGATTTTGATGTTTACAATTAACATATTCCTTCTCATAGCAGGATTTTTTCTCCCACCAGTTGCTGTTATTGTAATGGCAGCCCCAATTTTATTACCCATAATTGTAAATGCAGGTTTCGACCCATATTGGTTTGCTGTAATTTTAACAATAAACATGGAGATTGGACTCATTTCTCCACCTGTAGGGTTAAATCTTTATGTAATAAATGGAATAGCACCTGAAATTCCATTAAACAAAATTTTAAGAGGTTCACTACCTTTTGTTTTATGTATGGTTATAGCAATTATTTTATTGTGTTTTTTTCCTGAAATTGCCACTTGGTTACCTAATCATATTATGGGTGAAGTATTGTGACAAAAATAAAGTTCTTTCAAGAATTGATAAATTCTTTATTTGAAAAACCAAAGATTAATAAATCTTTAAATTTCTTATTTGATAAAAAGAAACCTCTTACAACGGAAGAATATGTTGAGAATGTTGCCACTGCAAAAGGTGAAGTTTCTGCACTTGGCCATGCAGAACTGTTGATTACTCATTGTGAGCATCTTAACGACAGTGAATTAATTAAGTTTTTTGAGTTATTAAGAAAAAATTATGAAGTTAATACAGATGATTTATTATTAGCTATGCAAAATTATGAAATAAAAAAAACATCTGAAAATTTAGTTAAATTAATGAAACTGTCTGAACCTTTAAGAAGAGATATATTTAGAAGATGTAATGCTATTTCAAGAGGTACGGTAAGATTAGTAAATTTGAGACAAAGATTATTAGAATTTACTATAAAAAAACCAGAATTAAGAGCTGTTGATTTTGATTTAGTTTATTTATTCAAAAATTGGTTCAATAGAGGCTTTTTGATTTTAAGACCAATTAATTGGGAAACTCCTGCTCATATATTAGAAAAAATTATAGCCTACGAAGCAGTTCACGAAATAAATTCATGGGATGAATTAAGAGCGCGATTAGCTCCAAAAGATCGTAGGTGTTTCGCTTTTTTTCATCCTGCAATGCAAGATGAACCAATAATATTTGTGGAGGTTGCCTTAACCAGGGAAATACCATCAAATATACAAAATGTACTTCAGAAAGAACGTGTCTTTGTTGATCCTGAAGAGGCTAAAGTTGCTGTTTTTTATTCTATTTCAAACTGTCAAAAAGGATTAACTGGTATATCGTTTGGTAATTTTTTAATTAAACAAGTTGCTACTGATTTAAGTTTCGAATTAAAAAATTTGAAAAAATTTGTAACACTATCACCGATTCCTGGTTTCAGAAAATGGATGAAAAATAAATATCCTAAATTAGATTTAAAAATAGAAAAAGTTAAAAAACCAGATCAGTTGTCAAAAATAAAAGATGATTTACTTAATTGTCTAGGTGAATATTTCTTCAAATCTGAAAGATCTGATCAAATGCCAAATGATACAGTTGCAAGATTTCATCTAGGAAATGGTGCTTCTTTGGAACAAATAAACTTTTTAGGAGATGTCTCATCAAACGGAATAGATTTATCTGGGGGATTAATGGTAAATTATTTATATGATCTTGAAGTAGTAGAGCAAAACCATGAAACATTTATATTAGAAAAAAAAATTAATATTTCAAAAAATGCTCAAAACAGTTTAATGAAATATTATAATAAATAGATCAGTTTAATTTAAAGGAAAAAAATGTTAATTACTAAATATATAATTATCTCACTCTCAATTATTTTGTTTTCTTTCAACTCTTATGCAAAAGAAACAAAGTATAGTTGTAAACCTAAAAATGCTGCTGCTGTTAGATCAAATGGAATACAAGTTTTTAAAATAAGTGGTAAAGAAAAGCCTGTGGAAATTACCATAAAAGATGGTAAAGGAACTGAATCTGGATATTTTATTGTTAATAAATCAAAATATGAAATATTGGATTTAGGAACTGGTAAGGCATATGCTTTTGATAGAAATGAACCTTGGACACATATACAAGATATATTTTTTCTAGATAATAATGTTTTATCTTTTATTTTGGCGGCAAATGCTTCCATTACAAGATATTTATGTAATGAAATTAAGTGATTATAATTACTAACTTGATGAGCTAACTAATGTCTAGAATAATAATCCAATCTAAATTAAAAAAATTTTGTACTTCAATCTTTAAAAAATTAGGAATGGATTATGAAAAGGCAAAAGACACTTCAGAAGTTTTAGTTGAAGCAGACATGATGGGACACTCAACTCATGGTGTTAGACTTTTACCACTTTATATTAAAGATATTGAAGCAGGTAATATGAATATTACTGGCAATCAAACCATAATTAATGATACTGGAAGTTGTATAACAATAGATGGTGAAAAACTTCCTGGTATATGGTTAACTAAACGTGGATTAAAATTATCATCTGAACGTGCAAAAATCCACGGCGTTTCAACTGTTTTAATTAAGAATAGTCATCATAATGGCGCATTAGTAGCTTATCTATTACCAATAGTTGAACAAGGTTTAGTACCAATGATTAAATGTTCAGTACCTTCCTCTGCAACAGTTGCCCCATTTGGTGGAACTAAAGCTTTACTTACTCCAGATCCAATGGCTTTAGCATTTCCAACAAATTATGAACCTGTACTAATAGATATAAGTGCTTCAATCACAACCAATAATATGATTGCAGATAAAATAGTCAAAAAAGAGATGTTTGATTTTAATTGTTTGCTTACTAGGGATGGAATTCCTACAAATGACCCTAAAGAAGTTTTTGAAAATGATGGAACAGTGATGCCTCTAGGAGGTCTGGAGTATGGGCATAAAGGATTTGGACTTGCCTTAGGAATTGAAGCATTATCCCAAGGTCTATCAGGATCTGGAAGAAGTAGAAAACTTAAATCTATGAATCTATCTATTTACATTCAAGTGATTGATCCTGAAGCTTTTGCTGGTTTGAAAGCTTTTAAAAATGAAATGAGTTTTCTTTATAATGAATGTGTTAATAATCCTCCTATTAATAAAAATAGTAAAGTAAGAATGCCTGGACAAAAAGCACTATTGAACAGGAAAGAGGCCATTCAAAATGGTATTAAATTTAGTAAACAAACTTTAATGACTTTAGATGATATCTCTAGAAAATTTGATTTAGTTTTTTTATAAGTTTATCTTCCTCTCCATTCGCTTACACTTCCAAGTAATTCAAGTAATTTTGCAAGTTTTTCTTCACCATAACGTTTTTGAATTGCTTTATAAACTACATCCATGTCAGGAACAATTTTATTCAAAATTTCTTCTCCTAGATTTGTAAGGACTAAATTTACCCTTCTTCCATCTTTTCGATCAACAAACCGAGAAATAAATTTTTCATTTTCAAGTTTTCCAATAATTCTTGAAAGACTTGGAGCTAATATGCAAGCATCAAATGCTACTTGACCGGCATCAGAAGGACCTTTTTCACCAAGTACTCTTAATACTCTCCATTGTTGTTCTGTGAAACCGTGTTTTGCTAGGATTGGTCTGAAGGATAACATTAGAGCTTCTCTTGCTCTGAGCATTGCTATTGGCAGAGCTTTGCTTGTTTCTGGAAAAGGAATTGGGTTTAATTCTTTGATTTTTCTATACCCCCATTAAGATAAAAATTATCGAATAATATAACAACATGTAGATTTATTTAAATCAAAAAATATATTTTTGTTTAAAAAAATATTTAAGATGTTAATTTTATTTTATAGTTATTGCTTAATTGTAAAAAAGTGTGGATAAGATTTATGAAGAATATTGCGAAAGAGAAAATATTAAAAAATGAGTTATGTTTAGGAGTTGGATTAAGGCAAAGCAGAACTGTTGATGTAGGCAAAATAATGGCCACAAGTGGTTATGATTGGTTGTTCATTGATATGGAACATAATAGTATGGATATTGATGTTGCATCGCAAATTTCAGTTGCCGCTCAAGATGCAGGAATAACTCCAATTGTAAGGGTACCAGACTTTGCTCATCATCACGCTACAAGAGTTCTTGATTGTGGAGCGATGGGAGTAGTATTCCCACACGTTGAAAATGCAGATATTGCCAAAAAATTAGTTTCATATTGTCTTTATCCACCCAAAGGTCAAAGATCAATGACAGGAGTTTTGCCACAATTAGATTTTAAACAACAGCCAATAGCAGATGTAGCAAATACAATTAATAAAAATATGCTGATAGTTATAATGTTAGAAAGTCCAGAAGCTATAGATAATGTTGATAGCATAGCTGCAATTGATGGCGTTGATGTTGTATTGATAGGCACCAATGATTTATGCATGGAGATGGGTATTCCAGGTGATTACTCTAATCTAAAAGTGAAAGATGCTTATATCAAAGTGATAGAAGCGTGTTTAAAATATGGAAAAACACCTGGAATGGGAGGTGTTTATAATGAAGAGCTTATGTCTGAGTATATTAAAATGGGAATGCGATTCATATTGTCCGGTTCCGATCTTTCGTTTATGATGCAATCAGCTTTTCAAAGATCTAATAAACTCAGATCTTATTTTAAATTACAAAATTAGCATTTTGAGGAATTATAAATGAATGAAGTACCTTTGTTTTCCCCTTTAAGTATAAAATCCATAACCCTTAGAAATAGGGTGGTTTTATCTCCTATGTGTCAATATAAAGCTAAAAACGGTATTATAAGTGACTGGCACTTACAACATTATTCAAGATTTGCTTTTTCTGGATTAGGGGCTGCTTTTATTGAAGCAACTGGCGTTTCGCCTGAAGGTAGAATTGGTCATGGGTGTACTGGAATTTGGAGTGACGATCACATAGAAGGTTTATCGAAAATTGCTAAAACCTTTAAAGAATATAATTGTGTAAGTGGAATACAACTTGCTCATGCTGGAAGAAAAGCTAGTTTTTTAAGACCATGGGATGGAGCTTCTCCAATCACTAAAGATGATAAAAGAGAACCTGCATGGCAAACTATTGGTCCTAGTGCTATTCCAATCAATGAAAATTTGCCAGTGCCAAGAGAAATGACTGTAGAAGATATAAATAGTGTTAAACAAGCTTTTAAAGTAGCAGCACAAAGAGCAGATAAGGCTGGTTTTGATCTAATTGAAATTCATGGAGCACATGGCTATTTATTACATTCTTTTTTCTCTCCAATATCTAACCATAGAAGTGATCAATATGGAGGATCATTTGAGAACAGAATAAGATTTGCTAAAGAAATTATTGCTGACATTAAATCAGTTTGGCCTAATAGAAAGCCAATTTTTTATAGATTGTCTTCAATTGATGCACCAGGTGAAGGTGCTACTTTAGAAGATAACGTTTCATTAGCAAAAGTGTTAAAGCAAGCTGGTGTAGATGTAATAGATTGTTCATCAGGTGGTATTACAGGATCACCTGTCCTCACTAAATCAAAAATTATTCCAGGATTCCAAGTTCCGTACTCTGAAAAAATTAAGAAGGATGCCGATATTAGCACAATGGCTGTTGGCGCTATAATTAACGGAGAACAAGCTAATAATATTATTGTAAATAATAGAGCTGATTTAGTGGCTATGGGTAGAGAGTTACTTGCAGATACACAATGGGTTTACAAAGCTGCTACACACTTTAATTTAGAAAATGCAAAGGATTATCTTCCAGATAGTTATTCTTTTTATTTATCTCGAAGAGACGAATTCTTAGATAGAACAGCAAAACCTGCGTAAGTATCTAATTAAATTTTCAAATCATAAAAATCTACAGGTTTAAGCAACTTGTTTTCTTGGGACTCTAATGCACCTAGTTTTGCGCTTTCTTGAGTGTAATTAATCCAATCTTGATCAGACCACATAGCTGCTCTCTTCATTTCTCTGTCGTCAGCATTTTTATATACCCATATATGAGTATATTCATTTGGATTACCAGTCTCTGTGGTTGCAAAAAGTAGTGGTTGTCCTAAATGCTTTGATTGTGCTGGCTTACCCTTTTCACTATAAAGTTTAAGATGAGTATTAATTGTACCAGGTTTGCATCTATAGGTTCTAACATCCAAAAGCATAAATTTTTCCTTCAAAAATTAAAATAAATAAATTATTAACATTTTTTATATATAATTTTAAAGGATTATTAAACTTTATAATTCTAGGGATATAAATTGAATACTGGTGAGAGAATTAAAACAATTGAAAAATTAACTATTGATGCTTCAAGAGTTAATAGATATTTAAGTTATCCAAGAAAAGTGCCTGTTTGGAAACTAATATTTTCCTTGCCTGAAGAGTGTGTTCTTTTTAGAAATGAAAATAATTCTGATATTGCAATAGAAATAGAAAATATGAAAGGTATCGCAATAGTGCCAGCTTTGTCCGAAAATGAGTCTTTTAAAAGGTTAAAAGGATTAATTCCTCAATTAGAATTAGAAGACAAAATCATAAGATTATGAAAAAAATTTACGTTGACGCTGATGCATGTCCAGTTAAAGACGAAATAATGAAAGTTGCTACACGCCATAAAATTGAGGTTTTTATGGTTTGTAATGGAGGTATAAGGCCGTTTAGAAATAATTTAATAAATTTAATTATAGTTCCTCAAGGATCAGATGAAGCAGATAAATGGATATTTGAAAATATAAATCCAAAAGATATTGTTGTAACCTCTGATATTTCATTGGCATCAAAGTGCATTGATAAAGGCGCATCTGTTTTAAAACACGATGGTTTAATTTTAAATTTAAAGAATATTGGAAATTTACTAGCCACTAGAGATTTAATGTCTGACTTAAGGTCATCAGATCCTTTTTTACAAGGGAAAAATAAAAATTTCACTAAAGCAGACAAAGGTAAATTTTTAAATTCTTTAGAGATTTTAATAATAAATTAAATTTATTTTATTTGCTAAATTTAAAATTATAGAATAATGATATATTTATCTAAGCCTAAGAAGGCAGTCAGTAAGTCTGACTAATACGATCGACTTCCTTGGTCATGTAATGTTCAATATAGTCAAGCGTGTTTTGATTGAACAATAAAGCTTAACATTTAAGCTAACAACAAGGAGTTTATTATGCCAAATGGTACAGTTAAATGGTTTAATGCAAACAAAGGTTATGGTTTTATAGAACCTATAGGTGGATCGAAAGATGTTTTTGTTCATATTTCTGCTGTAGAGGCTGCTGGAATGAATACATTGAACGATGGTGCAAAAATTAGTTTTGATCTTGAAACTGGTAAAAATGGTAAAGAAGCAGCTGTTAATATTCAACCATTATAGTTGATATTTTTATTTTTTATAAAAAAGCTTTTCGCCCTACTTTATTTTTAGAGATTTTTAAAGTTTCTTTTAATTTATATTATTTTAATTATTATAATTAATAATTATTGATGAGGATATTATTAAAACTTTAAAAATAACAAAAACCAACAATCGAAAAAATATTTCTAGATTTGCTAAATTAAAGCCACTACCTATTCGAATTGACAAAGATATTCCTCAAGTAGATAAAATATTGTTTATGCATGTGAATTACTTTCTGTAACCGGGCTTGATCCCTCAGAAGGTAAAACCCCTAACAACACAGATGCACCTATAGATGGAGCTGAAGAATTACAATGTCTTTAGCTAATTGTCCTGTTGGTAAAGGCCCAGTCCTTCACAAACATCAAGCAACTTTAGACACTTTTACAGTTTTAGAGGGAGAATTTCTTATCAAGTGGAATAATGATGGATCAGAAGAGTTAGTTTGAAAAAAACATGATACAAACTCTATACCACCTCGTGTATGTAGATCTTTTACAAAAATTGTGAAAGAAGAAGGCCTTTAATAAGTTATAATTTCTGCAGGTGTACATTATATAAATGATATTTCATTTATACCTTTTGCAGCTAGTTAAATGGAAAAAATAGAACCAAATTGTCAAAAAAATTTGAGTATATTGGGTTTAAATTTTACGCTGGGATTTAGTTTTATTATCCAAACATACTTGCTAAAGGTACCGTTACTATAGAAAATAAAGTTGTAATCATCAATGCTCTTGTAATTGCATTTGGATTTACACCGTATTGAGTAGAGAAAATTAATGCCATTAATCCTACTGGCGCAGATGCAACCATGATGGTTGTTTCAGCTAATGAGAAATCAATATTATCTAAATTCCATATAATCAATATTAATAAAACTGGATGAAGAATTATTTTGAACAAGATAATTAAATTTGAAATTTTCATTTCAGTTTTTTCTAATTTTTGGGAAAGTATAATACCAGCTGCAAATAGAGCACATGGTGCCGCAGAATTTGCAATAAAATCGAGTGCCCTATCAATACTGATAGGTATCTCAATATCAAGAAAAATTATAGTTAAACCTAAGAGAAGTGCTAAAAGCGGTAGATTAGAGAATTGTTTTATAAATATATTTTTTAATTTTAGATTTTTAAATTTTATAAGATCTAATATCATTAGATTTATAACTAAAAAGATTACATCAAAGCCTATTATTGCTACTATTGGATGAATTAAATCTGCTTCATATTCATTTAACGCAATAGGGTACACAAATAAAAGGTGATTAGCAAATGATGAGGCCATACCAATTAAAATGGCTTCATTCCATTTAAGATTAAATATGTATTTCCCAATTAATAATGCGGTTACATAAATAATTAATTCAGAAAAAACATAGCTAAAAATAAGAGTCCAATTAACATTAGAAATATTTATAGATAAAATAATTTTTAAAGTTAATGCTGGTACTGCAATTACACCGACATATTTAATAATTGCGATGGAATTTTCGTTACTAAATATTGATTTTTTTGCTGAAATATAGCCTATTAAAATTAATATTGCAACTGGTGCAAATGAGTTTATAAGTAAGTTAATCAATTAATTTTCTCATTAAATTGGGTAAGCCCTTTATTTGAAATTTTTCTTTTTTAATCGTGTAATTATAAATCCAGAAGTAATAATTAAGAATGCACCAATAAATGTATTCTGACTTGGTGTCTCATCATATAAGAGATACCCCCAAAAAGCCGCTAGAAGTACTGTTAAATATACAAATGGAGCAGCAAAAGAAGCATTAATTAATTTTAGAGCTTCAATAAATAAGAAATGACCTGCTGTGGCTAAAAAACCTAAACAAAACATTAAAATACTGTCGCTTAAGTTTGGCCATTTCCAAAAATATATTATAAACGGTAATGACAAAATAGTACCAGTTATAGCTGTAAATAAAAGAGTAGTTTGATTGCTATCAGATGTATTTAGAAATTTTGTTGAAATAGTAAAAAAAGCAAAACACAAAGCTGCTAAAAATGGGAAAATAACGGCATAATTAAATTCACCTTTATTGGGAGAAGCTATAATTAATGCACCAATTAGACCAATAATCACTACTAATATTTGCGTAAATGATATTTTTTCTTTTAAGATTAAAATGGCTAATATAGTAGTTATTACAGGACCAATCATGTAAATTGAAATATTTTCTGCAAATTGTAGGTATGCTAAACCAGTGAACATAAAACAGGTTGTTATCATTAATAATGCGCCCCTAAGAATTTGTAATGGTTTATAATTACTTTTAAGGTGTGTTTTAAATTGTTTATTGAATATTATAAGTAATAAAATTAATTGAGATAAATAACGAGCAAATACAATTAAAAAAGGATTAAATCTTAATACTAATTCTTTTGCTGTTAATTCCATAACGGAGAAAAATAAATAAGTTAAAATGAGTAAAATAGTCCCAATTAATGTATTTGATAATCTTTGGTTAAAGTAGTGAAGGTAAAATTTAGGCATTACTTAACATATTAAATTTTCTTTAATTAGTCATTGAAATTTTATTCCCAAACGAAAAAGGACGAAGGATGTGACCTTCGTCCTTGCTTATTCAGATGACATAATGACTTCCTTGGGGGAGGATTTGAGTTCTATGTTATGTCACCATCTTTCATTAATATCCAGGGGAGGAGGATAGGATACTAATTCTTAAATTCCTTACGCAGCTTCCTTTTCATTAGCCTTATTATCTTGTGTTGACTTTTCTACACCTAACTTACCTGCTGGGAAGTCAACTACGTCTGTTACGTTAAAGAACTCTCCGTTTAATACTTGCTGTCTTGTGTATCCAATATCAGCCAATGTACGATCGTCTAAGCTAATTAATGCTTGTCTTGTTCTAGTTAAAGCAATATTTTCAAAAGCGGTCGTAATATAATTATTTAATCTTGCTAAAAATGCATTTTTCATTGTCTTTTCTTTTTCTTTCATATTAGAGAAGGTTTATTCCTTCATATTAATATATATAAGATAAAAAAATGCATAAGAGAATATAGGTAAATGGAATATAATTCTTTCCAAAATAGAAGCAATTAACATAATTGTAACATAATTGGCCTCATATAGGAAACAATATGCTAAGTTTGTGGTTATATAAATAATAAGATAATAAATTGAGCTATTTTAATTAAATTTTAATTAATAAAAGCACACTTAATATATAATTCTAGCATTTTTTTTTGAATAGTAGCAATATTGAGTAGGAGGTAATAAAAAAAATTGTCTAAAGCTTTTTTATTATGGTGGATACAGGTAGTTACTGTTTCGTTTGCAGCTATTTTAATATTTACTTATGGTTGGTTTGATGAATTATGGAATGCAGATCAAACAAAAATTAGTTTTATAATAATAACAATCTTTGTTTCGACTTCTATTGCAACAGGATTTCTAAGTTTTAGATCTGATACCCAATATATAAAACTCAGTAACTACATTTGGTTTGCTTCGGAGACAATGGTCACACTTGGATTAATTGGAACAGTAGCAGGCTTTTTACTGATGTTGAGTTCTGCATTTGATAATTTAGATGTAAGTAACGTTGAAAATGTTCAGAAAGTAATTTCAAATATGGCACTTGGTATGAGTACTGCCCTATGTACAACACTTTCAGGTTTGGTTGGAAGTGTACTAACAAAAATTCAAATGGTAATTTTAGAGAATAATACAAAATATGAGTGATCCAAGATATAGATCATCTTTTGGGTTCATTGACCTTTTATTTAATATGCTGATTGGCTTTGTTTTTCTTTTTATGCTTGCTTTTTTATTAATAAACCCAGTTGCAAAGAAAGAGACCATAAAACCAAAAGCGGAGTATTTTATAGAGCTTGAATGGGACGGAGAAAAACCATTCGATCTTGATATTTGGGTAAAAGATAATATGGGACATATTGTTAGTTTTAGGAGACCTGATGATGCTCTAATTCATTTAGAAAGAGATGATTTAGGAACTGTAAATGATACTTATGTAGATCAGAATGGTAAAACTGTTTATTTAAAAGAAAATCGGGAAGTAGTCGCAATCAGGACACCTGAAGCAAGATCGTATCTTGTAACAATACATTTTTATAATGCTAGAAAATTTCCTGCTCCACTTACGCATGCTACAGTAAAATTACTTAAGGTAAATCCATATAAAGAAGAATACACAAAAAAATTATTTTTTAGCGCAGAAGGACAAGAACTTCCTGCATTTAAATTTAGAGTCGATTACAACGGCATAGTTCATGTAGATCCAACAAATGAGCTTATAATTGATGGTGAGATCATTAGAAAGAAGAGTGGGGTATAATGATTGATTTCACAATAAGTTCAGGTCAGTTAATGCTTATTTGGTCATTTGCAGGGGCCATTTGTTGTCTACCTTTTTTTACTAAAAATATATGGCAAAGGTTTTTTACTGTTCCAATAATTTTTATAGCAATTTGGCTTAGTTTTTATACCAATCATGAGTTCATTGGGCGACCTATGTTTGATAGACCTCCTGAACAATTTGTTTATGAACATCATTCAGTAGTATATGAACAAGGAGATAGATTTATTATTTTATGGGCTATTAAAGATGGTATAAATAAGCTGTTTAAATTTCCATACACAGAAGAAAACGAAGAAGCACTAGATCAGGCTAAAAGAAATGCAGAAAGATCTGGTGTTCCTCAAATGGGTGAAATTGTAAAAGAAGATCAAGACAAAAGGTCTAGAAATAACGAATTTACTTTGAAAACTTATAGATTTCCATTTCAGAAAATGATGCCAAAATAATTATTAAGCTGCAAACTTCTGTTTTAAATATTTACTTAATATTGGTTGAACATTTTCTGCCATTTTAGTGAATGAACTTTCCCATAGTTTTCTGGAATTACCAAAATCATGACCTGTAATTAAAAGTGTTCCAAAAGGTCCAACAATATCTATAAATTCAATTAATTTATCTATAACAGTAGATTGATCGCCAATTATTATTAAATCTTTTGCTTTCTTCATAGCATGAGGAAGTTCATTTGTAATGTTAATGTCCTTACTTGCAGTACCTGATGCAAGTTTTGAGACTGTATTTAAGTAAAGAAAGTAATTTGAAAAAACACCGTTTGGATTATTAAGAATTTCATTAGCTTCCTCATTTGAATTTGTTATTAGAATACTTCTGCCAACTCTCCATTTATCATATAATGGTTTTCTTCCAGCTTTTTTAGCACCTTCGAGATAAGCAGGCCAGTGAGTAGCTATATCTTTTGCATCAATAAAATTTCCTGAAATTGGAATCCATCCTTTTTCACCCGCAAGTTTTGCCGTCATAGAATTTGGGTTCTTCAAAGAAACTGCAATTTCTGGATGTGGGTTTTGAAATGGTTTAACAAACTTTCCGATCCCAAGTTCAGATACAATATTTTTATTCAATGATATGTCTAGAAACTCACCCTTATAATTGTAACTTTCGTTATCTTTCCAAAACTCTATGATTGCTTCCACCGATTCAATCATAGTAATTGCACGTTTACGACCATCTTCATTGCCAAACAATTCCCAATCGCTTACTAATCCACCAGCACCTACACCCATAATGACTCTCCCCTTAGAGAGATGATCTAATAAACTAACTTGTCCTGCAATCACGGCAGGATGTTGTTGGGGTAAGGAAATAACTCCAGATCCAAATTTGATGTTATTTGTCTCTGATATTAATGAAGCATTAAAAATTAATGGTGAAGTAACAGGTTCAGCAGTTGAGCTATAATGTTCACCCATCCAGGCTTCTTTATAATTAAGCTTATCTACTAAAAGAACTAGTTGTCTATCCTCTTCATAGGAAATGCCAAAGTCTTTATCAGCTGGATGAAGTGGCATCATAAATAATCCAAGATTGAGCATTTATATTTCTACTCCATTTTAGTATTATATGATAATAAATTATGTAACTTTATAAAGTAAAAAATTTAAAATTTAAGAATTACTGATCCAGTTGTTTGTCTGCTTTCTAAACTCAATTGAGCTTTTTGAATTTCTTCAATATTAAATTCTTTTGTAATGTCGATATCTATTTCTTTTTTTAAAATCAAGTCAAAAAATGCGTCAGCATTATTCTGCATTTCATTACTGTCTTTGATGTATGTATTCAGACCTCCAGTTGCAATTGAACCAGAAAATGATCTCAATAAATTAATGTTAATCGGTTCTATCGGTCCTGACGAAACACCAAAACTTACTATTCTACCTTTTGGTGCTAAACATTTAATTCCTTTTAAAAAAGTATCTTTCCCAACAGAATCATAAATAACATCGACACCCTTCTTTTTAGTGATTTCTATAATTTTCTCAACAAAATTATTTTCAGTATAATTTATTATAAAATCACATCCGTTTATTTTAGCTATTTTCTCTTTTTGTGGATTGCTGACTGTACCAATTACATAAGCTCCAATATTTTTTGCCCATTGACTCAGTATTTGTCCCACTCCCCCAGCAATAGCGTGAATTAAAACAGTATTGTTGGGCTTTAGTTTGTAAGAGTGGTTTATAAGATATTGTGCTGTTAGCCCCTGTAAAGTTGAGGCCGCAGCAATACTTAAATCAACGTCAATTTTGAGTTTAATAACTCTATCCTGATTCAATATCATTAATTTTGAGTAGGATCCAAGATTCATACAATGAGTTACTTTGTCACCAATTTTGAATTTTGATACATTTTGTCCTACTTCTTTAATGATGCCGGAGGCTTCCATTCCCATAATTTGAGGAAGAGTTTTAAGTGGATAGGTGCCTCTTCTTTGATTAATATCTATGAAATTTAATCCTGCATAGGAGTGTTCAATTAAAACATCATTTAAACCTGGTTTATCAATTTCAACTTCTTCAATTTTAAGAACATCCACTGAACCAGTTTCATAAATCTTGATTACTTTTGTTTTCATTTAGTACCATTATCATTAAATAAAAAATTTTGTAATATCTCTATTCCACCCTCACTGCCAAATGACTCTGGGTGGTATTGTATACCATAAATTGGGTAGATTTTGTGAGATATTGCCATGATTTCACATTTAGGAGTGATTTGTTTTATTTCCAGTATATTATTTTCATTATCATCCTCTTGTGAAATTCCATTTATGGCAAAACAATCAGGTAAAGTTTCAATGTCAACTACCAAGGAATGATATCGCATAATCTCGATATTTTGAGGGATTTTTTCATATATACCTTTTTCATCATGTAATAAGAAAGAAATTTTTCCATGCATAGGTTCTTTTGCATGTATTATTTTGCCCCCAAAAGAATGAACTATCCCTTGCATTCCTAGACATATTCCTAAAATAGGAATTGATTTTCCTAATTTAAGAATAATATCCTGGCAATTACCAAAATATTGTTTCTTATCTGGAGAACCTGGGCCCGGCGATATAATTATTTTATCAGGATTAAAATTTTCTAAATTTTTTACTGTTATTTCATCATTTCTTTTAACAATTATTTCATATTGGCCAGATAATGTTCTTTTATTTAAAATTTCACCACAATATTGATAAAGGTTAAAAGTAAAAGAGTCATAATTGTCAATTATTACAACTTTCATTTAATTTCCTTTTCTTCAAATGAAGCTAGTACTGTCTTCATTGCAGCTAGTTTTCTTTCTATTTCCAAATATTCTTTATCAGGATCAGAGTCATATACATTACCACCACATGTCTGAGCATAAGCTTGTTCGCCTGTTATAAAAATTGATCTAATTGGTATTGCAAATGTACAATCACCATTAAATCCAAATTGTCCTATTGCACCTCCGTAAGGTCCTCTTCCTTCTTCTTCTATTTCATTAATTATTTTCATTGCTTCAATCTTTGGAGCTCCAGACAAGGTACCTGCGGGGAAATTTGATGCTAGTGCAGAAAACATATCTTCTTCCTCACTTATTATACCAGCAATTTCTGATGAGATATGTTGGACGTGTGAATATTTTTTAATATCCATTAAGTTTCTAACTTTGACAGTACCAAATTTAGCTACTCTTCCTAAATCATTTCTATGCAAATCCACTAGCATATTGTGTTCTGCAATTTCTTTTTTATCGTTTAATAATTCTCTTGCTAGTTTAAGATCTTCAAGTTTGTCTTTTCCTCTTTTTGTTGTTCCAGCTAAAGGAAATGTTTCCATTTCACCATTTCTTAGTCTAAAAAGTAGTTCTGGAGATGCACCAATTATTACTTGATCACAAAATTTCATAAAGTACATATGTGGGGAAGGGTTCAAGTTTCTTAGTTTTTCGTAAATTGCTGTTTGATCTCCTTTGATTTCATAATAACTTTTAAATCCAACTTCACATTGAAAAATTAATCCATTTTTAATATCTTCTTTGATTTTTAAAACAGTTTTTTTATGTTGATCCTTTGTCATAGAATCATTTAAAAACTTACATTGAATACTTAAACTTTTTTTACATTTTTCCTTGATGATTTTTTTTATTTTCTCGATTTTATTTTCTTCATAATAATAATAAAATACTTCACCAGTCATTTGATCATAAATAAGACCATCAAGAAACACTCCGAACTTGAAAGATTCAAACTTGGGATGTTTTTTTATGTTTAAGTTACTCTCAAAGTAGTTAATACTGTCATAACTTATATAACCTACTAACCCACCTGCATATTTTCTTGAAATAACATTTTGAGGAATAATATCTCTTAATTTGTAATATGGATTGTCACAAGTAATTGTGTCAGTTTCATCACTTGTGGGACAATTAATTTTTAGTTCATTATCATTTTCAGAAGATATGATATATTTTGGATCAAAACCGATAATATGATATCGAGAAATGTTACTTTCTTCTCCTAGGGATTCAAATAAGAAACAATTTACAAAATTTAATTGGATTTTTTGGAATAATTCAAAAAAATTATAATCGGTGCCTAAATTAATATATTTAGGCTTACCATTAATATTAATTTTCTTTTGTTCTTTTTTACTTGTCATCATTGAATTTTTTTGATCTTAAAATATCCATTATGTTTGTTTTCATTTTAAAAATTTCTTCTTTTTCAAATGCTAAAGAGCCTCTTGTAACCGTAGCTATTCCTACATTTAAATCTTCAGATATTTCTCTATGTTTTTTTCCTTGCATTAGCAATTGAAATATTTTTAAACGATTATCAAACTCCTTTAATTCTTTACTTGTAAAGATAGCTTTAAGTAATAACTTCATATTATTTAAATCATTTGTGGTTACGAGTAATTTGGCAAGTAAGTTTGTATTCATGTACTAGTACAATTAATTATTAGTTAAAATATTTATCTGAGAAAATTTGTTTTTTAAAGTTTAGATAGCTTTAAGGTTCCCAGCAGAAACTTTACCGTCTTTGCCGTCTTCAAGTTCATACTCAATTTTTTGATCAGGTTCAAGGGTAGTCATTCCTGCAGCTTGTACAGCGCTAATATGAACAAATACGTCCTTATCTCCCCCTTCTGGTTCAATAAAGCCATAACCCTTAGTAGGATTGAACCATTTAACTGTTCCTGTGGCCATTTTTTTTCCTTTTCTTAATTCTTAATAATTAATACTAAGAATATCTTGTTATAATTTAAATTTATTAAAAAACATGGCATATTCATTCATGAACTTAATAAATACTTTACTATATTTAAAATCTCTAATTATAGCAAGATTCAATTAATGTATGTTTTTGCTTTATATTCTAACTCTTGTGCCTTAATTAATGAGGTTACAACAGAATTGTATGGTGTTTTTATATTGTAGATTGCTCCTAAGGAAACTACCATTCCATTAATTGCATCAATTTCGCATAATTTTTTTGCTTCTAAATCTTGAAGCATAGAAGGTTTAGAGTCCAAAAGTTTTTTACCAAACTCTGTAATGTACTCAACTGTATTTTCAAATGTGAAATTAACATTTTTCAAATCGCCCATTTTTCTTGCCTCTAATGCACATCCTTTAGCTATATCAAGCATATGTTCACTATTCATAACTTCTCCAATAGTCTTTCTAAAAATCGAACAAGAGCCACTCCATGCCACATTACAGATAAACTTTTCCCATATTAATTGTTCTATATCAGCAAAAGCTTTTGCATTAAAGCCAGCATCACACCATAGCTTTACTAATTTTTCTAATCTTGGAGTTATTCCTCCATTCATTTCACCTATTCTAATCATACTCATATTATTGTGATGTGCGTGTCCAGGTCCTTTTATTGCGGCTCCAAAACCCTGAGCAACACCTAAAAGGATATTATCTGTAGGCATATATCTAGCAATTCTTTCTCCTGTACCAAGACCATTTTGAATAGTCAATATTAATGAGTCATCATTTATAATTTTACTTAACTTTGATGCTACTATGCCTACGCCAGACGCTTTTGTCGCGATTACAAATAACTCACACCCTAGTGCATCTTCAACATTACTAGACACATTGATATTTTTAACAACATTATCGCCACTAAAACCTGAAACTCTTAATCCATCATTTTTTATAACTTTAAGGTGCTCTTCCCAAAGATCAATTACTAAAACCTCATTATTTTTGGAAAGAAAGGATGCATATATTGATCCCATTGCACCTGCCCCAATTATCGCAATTTTCATTTCTTTTTCTCCCTTATTCCCTAATAAAAGTTCCATTGTTTAATTCGGTAATAGCTTGTTTAATTTCTTCGTCAGTATTCATTACAATAGGTCCATACCATGCGACAGGTTCTTCAATTGGATTTCCAGAAACTAACAGAAATCTTACACCTTTATTTCCAGAAAGAAGTTTAACATTATTTCCTTTATCAAAAGTAATTAAAGTCTTATTGCCGCTCATATCCCTAATTGTGTGCTTTTTGTTATTTATTGATTTCTCTATTTTTATTCCTTTAGGATCAGAAGAATAATCAAACTTTGCGGCACCCTCAAAAATGTAAGCAAAACAATTATCGTAGGTTGAAATTGGGAAACTCTTTATTTTATTTGGGGGTACATAAATGTCAAAATATTTTGGGTTTGAAGCTATTCCTTTGATAATGCCTTTATACCCTCTATAATCTCCAATTATAATTTTAATAATTGTTCCATCATCCTCATGAATTATTTTAATATCGCCTGATTTGATATCTTGATAATTTGGGTTTGTCATTTTAAGACTTGAAGGTAAATTTGCCCATAATTGAAAACCATGCATTTCGCCTTTAACATTGCCTCTAGGCATTTCTTGGTGAAGTATTCCTGAACCAGCTGTCATCCATTGGACATCACCATCTGATAATTCTCCTGAATTTCCTAAAGAATCTTTATGTTCGACAGAACCTTTTAAAATATAAGTTATAGTCTCTATTCCTCTATGAGGGTGCCAAGGGAAACCCATTTGATAATCTCTAGGATCATTATTTCTGAAATCATCAAGTAATAAAAATGGATCAAACTCACTCGTATTTCCAAATCCAAAAGCTCTATCCAATCTGACGCCTGCACCTTCAAGAACAGATTTTGAAACTGTTTCATTTAAAATTGGTCTTATAGACATAATTTTTCTCTTAAAAATATAAATTAAATTAATACTTTGTTTTTTATTTTAAATACTTATAAATCAAAAATAAATTAAAGTGGAATTATAAATTGATAGAAGATACATTAAATAGTTTAAAACTTATAAATCAATTAGAAATTTTAATACCTATAACGATACTTTCAGTTATTCTTGTAGCAATTTCAAAGTCTGGATTTGGAGGTGCTTTAGGATCTTTGGGTTTACCTGTAATGGTTTTAGCTTTTCCACCTAAACTAGCAATTGCAATTTTATTGCCGATATATTTAACTACAGATATTTTTGTTGCATACATATGGAGAAAATATCCTGCATTAAAGATTTTAAAATTGATGGTGCTTGGAGGTCTCCTAGGACAAGTATTAGGATGGGTATGTTTTGAGTATCTAGATGATAAATATATTTTAATTTTAATAGGAATACTTGCTCTAATTACTTCAATAAGATATTTTAAAGGATTTTTTTTTCATAATAAGACAATTAACAAAACAGTGAATATAAAATCTTCATTTTCAAGAGCTATTAGTTGGTGTGGTTTTTCTGGTTTTTCAAGTTTTGTGGCTTTAACAGGAGGTATTCCTGCTCAGATTTTTTTATTACCACTTGGGCTTGATAGACAAATATTTGTAGGAACTATGAGTTTTTATTTTTTAATAATAAATTTAGCAAAATTACCTTTTTTCTTTGATCTTCAACTATTTACTTCTACAAGTATAGTATTGAGTATTTTGACTTTGCCAATATTACCAATTGGTATTTATTTAGGTAGGTTTTTAAATAAAAAATTATCTGACCGATTATTTTATCACATTAGCCACTTTGCTCTTTTCATATGTGGTTTGAATTTAATAGGTCAACAAACTTTATAGAGGTATAATTATGGAAAGTGAAATTTTTAAAAAAGGTATTGCAAAAAGAAGAAAAGTCCTAGGTGATAAGTATGTTGATAAAGCTCTTGCATCAGCCGACGAGTTGGGTGCGGATATGCAAAAGTTAATCACTGAGTATGCATGGGGAGAAGTATGGAATAAGGAAAATTTATCAGATAGGGATAGATCTTTAGTAAACTTAGGTATGATTGCAGCTCTAAATAGATCACATGAATTTAAACTACACGTTAGGGGCGCCATAAATAATGGATTAACAAGATTACAAATAAGAGATGTTGTTTTACAAATCACTATTTATTGCGGAGCTCCGGCTGGTTTAGAATCATTGAGATTAATCAGAGAAGTTTTTGAAGAAATAGATGGTGAGTAACTCATCAATTTTGTTAATTTGAGGCTTTAATTATATTATATAAGTCTTTATGCAAGGTGAAATCATGGACCTAGATAAAAGTAAAGACAATTCAGATATAAAGGTTGGATCTAAGCTAGAAACAAACTTCATAAGCTTATATGGTCTGACTCCTAAAGTTGAAAATGCAATTTCAGTTACTATTAGAAAAAAAAATAAACTAAAATTAAGAAAATTAATTACTCCTCTTCATCCAGCTGATCAAGCTGATATGTTAGAAAGACTATCTGCTGAAGAACTAAACATAGTCATATCTCTATTAGGTAAATCTCTTGATCCAGAAGTTTTGGTGTATCTAGATCATAATGTCCAAGAAAAAGTTATTGACATTATAGGACCTCGGGCCCTTGCGAAGGCAATACCTACATTACACTCAGATGATGCAGTTGATATACTTCAGGAACTTGAGGAAGAGGAAAGAAACGTAGTAATTAAACAGCTTCCTAAAGCTGATAGGATTCTTGTTGAAGAAGCTCTTTCATTTCCAGAAGAATCTGCGGGAAGATTAATGCAAAGGGAATTTCTTGCTTTTCCTAATAATTGGACCGTTGGTCAAACTATTGATCACATGAGAGCGCAACCTCAAGAAGAAGATAATTTTTATTCAATCTACATCGTTGATCCCGCTCATAGATTATTAGGAGTTATATCACTGTCAAAATTATTATCTGCAAAAAGACCTATAAGATTAAAAGATCTTATGGAAACAAATCCTAGAAGTGTAAATGTTGAAACTGATCAAGAAGAAGTTGCATTATTGTTTCAACAATATGGACTAGTTGACATGCCAGTTATTGATAAAATCAATAGATTACTTGGTGTAATAATTGTTGATGACATTGTTGATGTTATTAATGAAGAAGCTGAAGAAGACTTACAAGGGTTAACAGGAGTTAGTGACTTATCAATTAGTTCATCCTTTTTTGAAACTGTAAAAGGTCGTTTTTCTTGGTTAATACTTAACATGCTTACAGCAATTCTTGCTTCTTCAGTAATTGGATTATTTCAGGAAGAAATTAAAAAGTTAGTTGCGTTAGCTGTTTTAATGCCAATAGTAGCTTCAATGGGTGGAAATGCAGGAACCCAAACAGTTACTGTAGCTGTAAGGGCTTTGGCCACTCGTCAATTGAACTATACTAATTTACAAAAATTTGTTCTTAAAGAAACTTGGGTTGGACTTTTAAATGGTTTCTTATTTGCATTTCTATCAGCTTTGCTAGCTTATTTGTGGTTTGATGATAAATTAATTGCTATAATTATGGGACTTGCAATGATAGCAAATCTACTTTTTGCAGGCATTTTAGGAACTTTAATTCCACTTACATTAGAAAAATTTAAAATTGATCCTGCTATTTCAAGTTCTGTCTTTTTAACAACAGCTACTGACGTCATTGGTTTTTTTACCTTTTTAGGTCTGTCTGCTATTATCATTTTGTAAATAGGTTTTTATAATGTCTTATAATTTAAAAAAAATAGCAGTTGGTATCAAAACAGTAGAAAGATTAAAAATCAGACAACAAATTTTAATCGACAGTTACGGTAAAATTCTTCACTCTACAAGAAATATGCCTAAACAAAAAGACGAACTTGTAAAAACTGGTTCGATGTTTTGGATCATACAAAAAAATGTATTAGTACGACAAAAAATTTTGGACATTACATCGATTATAAGAAATGATGGAAGCAGAGGTTGTGAAATAGAACTAGACTCTAAATTGATAAGGGTAATACCAACACCAATGAGACCATTTCAGGGTTGGAGATATTACATGAAAGATGATGTTCCACCTGATCTAAACATAAATGCAGACGGAAGCGAAGACATACCAGATGATGTAAATTCAGAATTAATTAAATTAGGATTATATTGATTTAGAATTTAGCACTTCGCTAATAATATCTAATTCGGTTTTTTTTTACGTTGAATTATTTAAACAATAAATTAAGTTAATCATGCCTAGGAAATTTTTATGGTATCGAAAATAATTAATCTAAAAACGTTTCTTTTTTTTATTGTAATAGCTTTAACGGTATTTACGTATAAATATTTAGTTTCAACAAAACCAGAAGCTGAACCTATTGAAGTCAAAGAAAAAACATTCTACGTAAATGTTGTTACAACAAAAAAACAGAATTACACACCAACGAAAGATGCTTATGGAAAAGTTGTATCTAATAGAACTGGAGATCTTCGATTTGGAGTATCAGGACGAATAAAATATATTTCAGACTCCTTTCTTAATGGTGCATTTGTATCAAATGGACAAATTTTAGCTAAACTTGATCAGAGACGTTATTTACTAGAAATAGAAAAACTAAAAGCTCAAACAGAAGAATTACAAAATCAATTAGATATTAGGCAAAGGCAAGTTAAAAGATACAAATCTATGTTATCCAAAAATGTAATTTCTCAAAATGAATATGATAATGAGTTAATTCTTTTTTCAAAAAATAAGTCAGATTATGTAAGATCTAAAATTTCATTAGCAAAAGCAAAAGAAGATTTGGCAGATACTATTCTAAAATCCGAGTTTAACGGTAGGTTATTTAACGTAAATATTAACAAAGGGCAGTTTATTTCAGGAAACGAAAAAGTTGCTAATATATTTTCAACTGATAATTTAGAAGTTGAGTTTGTAGTTCCTGCAAAAGTATATTCGAATGGAAAAGATCTGATTGGCAAAAAAATTGATGTCATTTGGGAGGGCGGGATTACTTCTCTAAAATCAATCAATGCTATTATTCTAAGAGCTGATAGTAAAACCAATGAAGAAGATGGTGGGGGTAAATTTTTTGCCAAAATTATAAATACTAATAATCAGCTAGAAAAAATACCAGTAGGCACATTTGTTCGCGTAAATTATCCACAAGGGAGTTTCAAACATGTATTTAAGTTGCCTGAAACATGTTTATATGGTGATAAAATTTATATAGTTGAAAATGGTATAGCTAAAAAAAAGAAAGTTAATTTAGTTTATAAAGGATCAGGATATATCTTGGTAACTGGAAATATAAAAGAAAATGACTTAATTGTTTCTACTAAAATGCCAGAAATTTTTGATAACAAAAAGGTAATAATATTAACTAATTGAAAATTGTAGGATTTAATTTTGATACAGTTTCAACAATCAGGATTTTTAAAATTCTTTGTAGAGCATCGAACTTCTGCTAACATTATTATGATTTTAATGATCATAATTGGGCTACTTTCCGTTAATAGGCTTAATAAACAATTTTTCCCTGACTTTGAAGTTGAATTAGTTGGTGTTTCCATTGAATGGCCAGGAGCTACTGCTCAGGAAATTGACAAAAATATTATTCAATTACTAGAACCGGAGTTACGACCAATCTCAGGAGTTAAAAAAGTTTTTTCAAAATCTGTAGAAGGTGTTGGGATAACCAATGTTGAGTTTAATTATGGTCATGACATGCAAAAAGGTAGGACAGATGTTGAAACAGCAGTAGCAAGAATAAATTTTCCAAAAAATTCAAAAAAGCCCAAAATTGTTTTAGGTGAATTTTTTGATACTGTTACCAGAATAGTATTAACAGGTAAAGTGCCTCTATCAGAGTTGAGACGTTTGTCTAAGAACTTGAAAGAAAGGTTATTAAACTCAGGTGTTGATAAAGTAGATATTCAGGGTCTACCTAAAGAAGAAATTCACATAGAAATACCCCAAATAGAAACAGCAAAGCTAAAATTATCTTTTAACCAAATTGCTGACTTAATTAAGCTAGAAACCCAAGATGTTTCTGGAGGAAGTTTTGCTGATGGTTCATTAAGAGTAAGAACAATTGGAGAAAAAAGACTAGTCAAAACTTTTGAAAATTTAGAATTAAAGAATTCAAGTTCAGGAAGTAGAATACTTCTAAAAGATATTGCAGATATTACCTTTTCCTACGAAAAAGGTAGTAAATTAAAGTTTATTGACGGAAATCCTGCTGTAGAATTATGGGTCAGAAGGAGTAAATCTAATGATGCAATAGAGGTTTCTAAAAATGTAGAAAGCGTTATCTCAGAGACAAAAACTTCACTAGAAGATTACATAAACATAAAAACATACAATACAGCTGCTAATTTAATTCAAGAAAGAATAAATTTATTAATTAAAAATGGGTTAGGTGGTCTTTGTGTAGTTCTAGCGGTTCTGTTTTTATTTCTAAGCAGAAATACAGCTATTTGGGTAGCTTTGGGTATACCAATAGCTTTTCTAGCAACTTTTGGGGTTATGTTAGTATCTGGTCAATCAATAAATATGATATCTTTATTTGGTTTAATTATGGCGTTAGGTATTGTTGTAGATGATGCTATTGTTGTTGGAGAGCATTCTTCACATTTGAAAAATAAAAGAGGACTCGATAGTTCTAAAGCTCCAACAGTTGCAGCAACGAGAATGTCTATGCCTGTTATAGCAGCTATGTTGACTACAGTGGCCGCATTTGTTCCTTTATTTATGGTAAAGGGGATAATAGGCGAAATTATTGCTGCTATTCCTTGGGTTGTTTGCGCTGTATTAGTTGCTAGTTTGATAGAGTGTTTTCTTGTTCTGCCTGCACACTTAGCCCATTTCGATAGAAAAGAAACTGAAAAAGGAAGATTTAGAATTTGGTTTGACAAAAAATTTAGTTCGTTTCAAGAAAGCTCCTTCAGAAATTTTGTTTCCCTAACTTTTAGCTTTAGATACGTAACTTTAATGGTCGCAGTTGGTATGTTCTGTATTTCTATTGGAATGATGGCTGGTGGTAGAGTTTTATTTAGTTTTTTCCCTACACCTGAGGCTGATATAATAATTGCTAATTTCAAAATGCATTCTGGTACTAAAAAAGTACAGACACATCAAATGCTAAAAAATGTTGAATTAGGTTTGGACAAAACAATCAATCAATTTCCAAAATCTAGAAACTTAGTAAATTTTCATATGTCAACAATAGGTGATAGAACTTCTTTTTCGAATGATGCAGGCTTAGGATCAAAGGGAAGTGATCTATTAGGTTCAATGGTAGTTGAATTAAAAACAGCTGACAAAAGAAAAGTTCGAACATCAGATTTTATTAAAGCCTGGAAATCTAATATTCAGTTTGTTTCTGGTCTAGACAAGTTGACAATAAGATCACCAAGTGGTGGACCACCTGGTAGAGATTTAGATGTAAGATTTCAGGGTGAAGATCTTCAAACATTAAAATTTGCTTCTGATGAACTTATTAAAATTGCAAGAACTATTCCAGGTATCACATCATTAAGTGACAATTTAGAATTAGGTATTCAAGAAAAGATTTTAAGTTTAACAAATAAAGGCCAGTCTTTGGGCTTTTCTATATTTGAAGTTGGAGATCAAGTTAGATCAGCTATAAATGGTGTTGTAATTTCACAATTTCCTAAAGGAGATGAGGAAGTCTCCGTAAGAGTAAAGTTACCTAAAAATGAGCAAACTAATGATATGTTAAACGATTTAAGAGTAATTTCTTTAAAAGGAATAAGCTTTAAGTTAAATGAAATTGTAGAAATAAAAGATAAACTACCATTTGCGTCGATAAATAGAACAAATGGTTTTCGTGAGGTAACTATATCTGGTGATTTATTCCCAGCATTAATGAACACTTCACAAGCAAGAGATTTTTTATTAAGAAATGGGCTTCCAGAGATAGCTGACAAATATGATTTAAATTACAGGTTCGATGGACGAGATTTAGAACAAAAAGAAACATTCGAAGATATGAAGGTTGGTTCGATTATAGGACTATTGTTAATTTATTTTATCTTGGCTTGGGTTTTTAAATCGTGGTCAAGACCATTTTCAATCATGATAATGATACCATTCGCATTTATAGGAGCTGTTTTTGGACATTATTTATTAGGT
Source organism: uncultured SAR116 cluster alpha proteobacterium (assembly GCA_902593735.1). Lineage (GTDB taxonomy): Bacteria > Pseudomonadota > Alphaproteobacteria > Puniceispirillales > Marisalimonadaceae > Marisalimonas. The sequence continues at coordinate 3,064 of CACJJL010000008.1, read as the reverse complement.
TTAACAATGTCGATTTTGTCTATGTTTGCTCTTTTAGCTTTAGCAGGCATAGTTGTTAACAACTCAATAATTTTAGTTTCTACAATTGAAAGAAGACACGAAGAACTTATTTCAGAAAATGACGATCACAGTAGCGCTTTTAATGAGGCCATAATTAATGGTGTAGTTGATAGATTAAGGCCAGTATTATTGACTTCACTTACAACAATTGGAGGGTTATCAGCTTTGCTTTTTGAAAAATCACTTCAGGCTCAATTTTTAATACCTATGGCAGCTACTATAGTTTTTGGTTTGGCAGTTACAGCTTTTCTTGTATTAGTCATTGTCCCATCTATTATGGGAATAAGTAATGACATTTCTAAATTGATAAAAAATTTTAATAAAAGAGTATAACATGGTTAACAACAATTACCTCATTTCAAGTACTGAAAAATTTAACTTAGTAGACATAAAATTTAATGAAAAAGGTTTAATACCGGTCGTGGCACAATGCGTCCATTCTGGAAAAGTTTTGATGATGGCTTGGATGAATAAAGAGGCTGTAAAAAAAACAATTAATACTAACGATATGTATTACTATTCCCGTTCGAGACAAAAGCTTTGGCAAAAAGGCGAAACTAGTGGTCATTTTCAAAAACTTTGTGAACTTAGATTAGATTGCGATAATGACACTATGTTAGCCTTGATAGAACAAACAGGTTCTGCCTGTCATACTGGAGCAAAAAGCTGTTTTTTTAAAACTGCAAAAGATGTTAATCATGATTAATGAAAACAATCCTGGTTCATTTGGAAGTTCTAGAGGTTTATCAAAAAAGATCAAAAAAGATAAAAAAAGAAAATCTTCTAGTACAAGGTGGCTAGGTCGACAGCTCAATGACCCATATGTTTTAGAAACTAAAAAAAGAGGATATAAATCTAGAGCAGCATTCAAACTTTTACAAATAAACGATAAATATAATTTTTTACTTCCAGGACTGTCTGTGATTGACCTAGGATGTGCTCCAGGTGGATGGCTACAAATAGCATCTGAAAAAGTATCGTCAATTTCGGGTCATGAAAAAGTTCTTGGAGTAGATATCTTAAAAACAGAATATATCCCTGGATGTAAATCTATAATTGGGGATATTAATGATAAAAATGTTGGTGAACAATTAATTAAATTACTAGGTCAGAAGCCAGATATAGTTTTGTCGGATATGGCAGCAAACACAACGGGACATAGACAAACCGATCATATTAGAACCACTTATCTTTTAGAAATAGCTTTAGACTTTTCAATTGAAAATTTGAATAATAATGGTGTTTTTTTAGCTAAATGTTTCAAAGGAGGAACAGAAAAGGAAGCTTTAGATTTAATTCAAAAAAACTTTTCCAAAGTACATCACGTCAAACCTGATGCAAGTCGAAAAGAATCAGTAGAAGAGTATGTTATTGCCTTAGGTTTTAAAGGAAAATAAATTTAAGAATTAATCTTTGAAAAAATATATTACAAAGTTTATAAAAAACTATAATATTAATTTAGAATTCTGTTTCGAGCATAAAGAATGATAATTCAAGAATCTTACACTTTTGATGATGTTTTGCTACAACCTGCATATAGTAAAATAGGACCAGCGGATGCTAGTGTAAACACATTTATTACAAAAGATATTAAGTTAAATATACCTTTATTATCTGCAGCAATGGACACTGTCACTGAACATAGATTAGCGATCACTATGGCTCAATTAGGTGGAATAGGTGTTTTACATAAAAACTTCTCAGTTAAAGAGCAGGCATCTGAGGTTAAAAAAGTAAAAAAATTCGAAGCTGGTATGGTAGTCAATCCAGTTACAATAAAACCAGATCAATCCCTCGGTGATGCTTTTAAGCTTATGGAACAAAACAAAATAAGTGGTATACCAGTAGTTGAAGGTTATAAAAATAAATTAGTTGGCATTCTTACCAATAGGGACGTTAGATTTGCAAATGACTTAAATCAAACAGTTTCTGCTCTTATGACTAAAAATGTAATTACTGTTAAAGAAAGTGTTAACAAAGAAGAAGCTAGAAAACTTTTACATCAGCATCGTATTGAGAAATTAGTAGTTGTTGATGAAGATGGATTTTGTGTTGGATTGATAACTGTTAAAGATATGGAAAAATCACAAAACCACCCAGATTCATGTAAAGATAAACACGGAAGGCTAAGGGTCGCAGCAGCTACTGGTGTTGGCAAAGACGGTATATCAAGAGCTGAGGCTTTAATTGAAGCAGGAGTTGATGTTTTAATTGTTGATACTGCTCATGGTCATAGTGAAATGGTTTTAGATGCTGTTACTAAAATATCAAAATTGTCAAAAGAAGTATCCCTAATTGGAGGAAATGTTGCAACTGGTGACGCTACAAGAGCCCTTATAGATGCTGGAGTGAATGGTATCAAAGTAGGTATTGGACCTGGTTCAATTTGCACGACAAGAATGGTTGCAGGAGTTGGTGTTCCCCAATTGACAGCAATTACTGATTGTGTAGATGTTGCAAATAAATTTTCAATTCCAATTATAGCAGATGGTGGCATTAAGTACTCTGGGGATATTGCTAAAGCTATAGCGGGTGGGGCGAGTGCTGTTATGGTAGGCTCTCTTCTCGCAGGAACAGATGAAACACCAGGTGAGGTATTTTTATTTCAAGGTAGATCTTATAAGTCATATAGAGGTATGGGTAGTTTAGGCGCAATGGCAAGAGGCTCTGCTGATAGATATTTTCAGGCAGAAATAGAAAATCTTAAACTTGTACCTGAAGGAATTGAAGGACAAGTGCCTTATAAAGGACCTGCTGAAAATGTAATCCATCAATTAGTTGGTGGCTTAAAATCAGCAATGGGTTACACTGGTAATAAAGATATAAATCAAATGCAAAAAAATTGTGTATTTAAAAGAATTAGTAATGCAGGACTTAAAGAAAGTCATGTACACGATGTTACTATTACTCGTGAAGCTCCTAATTATCGACCGTCTTAATGTTAGATCATGATAGAGTTTTATGTGTTTTAGATCTTTTAAAAATTTTTGATGGTGGTTGTAAA
>CACJJL010000007.1 GCA_902593735.1 uncultured SAR116 cluster alpha proteobacterium | reverse complement strand
AAATTTTTCAACAGAGGGAGGCTTTGTAATGAAATGTTCTAATGATGAATGTGGTAAAAATCATTTTCCAAGAACTGATCCTGCTATAATTACGCTTATTTCTTTTCAAGACAAAGTTTTATTAGGAAGATCTCCTAGGTTCCCTAATTCTATGTATAGTACTTTAGCTGGTTTCGTAGAACCTTGTGAAAGTCTTGAGCAGGCTCTTGAAAGAGAGGTATTTGAAGAGGTAGGAATAAAAGTAAAGAATATTAAATATTTTAATTCACAACCTTGGCCTTTTCCCGCATCTTTAATGCTTGGTTTTTTTGCTGAGGCGGTGAACGATGAAATGACAATTGACTATGATGAAATCGAAGATGCTCATTGGTTTTCAATTAATGAATTAAAGTCCCTGGAACATCCATCCATTTGTGGAGGTTTCAAGTTACCAAGAGTGGACTCAATTGCACGCAGATTAATTGACACTTGGATTAGCACATTTAATTAAAAATAGTTGTAAAAACAAGCATGATTTTTTCTCCAATTAAAATAGGAAGTTTAGAAGTTTCAAATAGGATTGTAGTCGCTCCTATGTGTCAATATTCTGCAATTAATGGCGCAATGACCGATTGGCATACTCAGCATCTTATGCAATTAGGTTATTCAGCAGCAGGTTTAATTATGGTTGAAGCAACTGCAGTGGAGAAGATTGGAAGAATTACACATAACTGTGTTGGAATATATGACGATAAATGCATAGTTTCTTTAAAAAGAAATCTTCATTTAGCAAAATCAGTTGCTCCTACTAATTCATATTTTGGAATTCAATTAGCACATGCTGGTAGAAAAGCCTCTACTCAAAGGCCATGGGAGGGAAGAGGTGCTCTTACAAAAGAAGAAAAACCTTGGAAAACTATATCACCCTCACCAATACCCTTCCAAGAAACTTGGCACGTTCCTCAAGAAATGAAATTTTCTGATATAGAAAGAGTTAAAAAAAATTTTATTTCTGCTTCAGTAAAGGCTGTTGAAGTTGGATTTGATTTAATAGAAATTCATGGAACACACGGGTACTTGCTTCATCAGTTTTTATCTCCAATTTCAAATAAACGTAAAGATAAATATGGAGGGAACTTAGAAAACAGAATGAGATTCCCACTAGACATTTTCTCTTCAGTTAAAGGTGTTCTTCCTAAAGATTTTCCACTAGGTATGAGAATTACAGGTACAGAATGGGAAAATAACGGGATTGATGAAAATGAAGCTACGATCTTTGCAAATGAATTAGAAAAAATAGGATGTCATTACGTTTGTGTCTCTAGTGGAGGAAATACATCTAATCCTAAAATACCTGTAGGACCACATTATCAAGTTCATCTTGCAAATAAAATAAAAAAAAATACTAAGATGATTGTTAGAACAGTTGGAATGATTACAGATCCAGTTGAAGCTAATAATATTATCATTAATCAAGATGCTGACATGATAGCAATGGCTAGAGCTTTTCTATCTAACCCAAGGTGGGTATGGGATGCAGCTAAGGTTCTTAATCATGACATTGAGGTTCCTGCCCAATATGCTAGAAGAATTTAACTAATATTATTTTTTTTTGTCAGTTAGAATGTCAATAAGCGATTTTGAATGTTCTGGAGAAAGGTTAAGTTCTTTTCTTAACTTTTCAATTTTTTTTGCTTCGTCATCACTTATAACTCCATCACTTAAGGCCTCATTTATTTCAGCCTCTAGAATAGCAGCTCTTTGCGCCCTTTGATTTGCAAAAGCAGATGCAACTATACCTGTTAAAAGTGCCACTGTGCAAACTCCCATTATAGCTGTAAAAGCACCTATAACTTTACCCAAAGGTGTAACAGGTGATACATCTCCATATCCAACTGTTGTTAGAGTAATTAAACCCCACCACATCGTTTCTGGTATTGAACTAAATTTATCTGGTTGGCTCTCGTTTTCAGCAATATACATCAAAGAACTCGATAAAAATAATGCAATAATCATTAGGTATAATGCAGCACTAAAGGATCTCCAATCTGCCTTTATGGCTGAAAAAAAATCTTCAATGGCTGAACTGTAGTTGGATATTTTCAATAATCTTAATAATCTCAAAACTCTAAGCCATCTTAAATCTAATCCACCAAAAAAATAGGGAAGGATTGATGGAATAATTGCTAAAAAGTCAACGAGACCTGTAAAACTAAAAATATATTTTAAACGTTTCACAAAACGAGAAGAATTACCAAGTTCTTGTCTTGTAGGGGCAGACCAAACTCTCAAGAGATATTCTATAGTAAAAATAACAACTGAAAAAATCTCAAATGCATAAAAAGTATCTCTATAAGTTACACCAATATCTTTTACTGACTCTAAACATACTGCGGTAACATTTAGTAGTATTAATGTGAATAAAATCATATCAACATACTGACTTGGCTTATCAGAAACATTACCTTTAGATAATAGTTCACCAGTTCTTTTTTGAATTCTTAAATACATAATTACGCCTAGCAATTTAAAATAATTATTAAAACTTAACTTATATTTATATCTGATAAAGCAATTTATTTATGGAGTTGCCGCAGTGAGACCACCATCAACTATTATTTCAGTTCCAGTAATATATTTAGCTTCGTCAGAGCATAAAAATAATACAGCATTAGCTACATCCCAAGATTCTCCCATTTTACCCATTGGAACTTGCTCATGTCTTCGTTTCACAAATCCAGCATAATCACCATCAGCATATTTGTTTGCTAACCGCTCCACTAAAGGTGTGTGCATTAAACCTGGAACCACACAATTTAGCCGAATATTTTTTTTTGCTTTAATTACAGCCGTTGTTTTAGTCATTTGAATAAGAGCCGCTTTTGAAGCACTATAACCCACTTGAGGTTTTCCTACATACCTTAAACCTGCTACAGATGATATATTTACGATGGATCCACCTAAATTTTTTTCCATAATTGGGATTACGAATTTAATACAAAAATAAGCAGTATCTAAATTCAAAGTAAATTGTTTTTGCCATGTAAGAGTGTCGATTTCAACTGGACCTCCTGGTTCAGATTGACCAACAACATTGACTAGAATATCAATTTTTTGATATTTTTTTTCGATTTTTTTAAAAAACTCTTTTACATTATCTTCATCAGTCATATTTACATTATGAAATGTAAAATCATTCCCTTCTTTTTTTATGAAATTAGAAGTATTCTGCCCTGCTTCTTTATTTACATCTGTACCAAAAACTTTTGCACCCTGACGAGCTAGAAGTGTTGAAATTGCGCGGCCATTGCCAAAACCACTTCCAATAGAGCCACATCCAGAAACAACTGCAATTTTATTTTGTAGATTTAGCATTAGAAAAACCTCTTACACTTTTATATTATAGTATTAACATAAGGTATTTAATTTACAAGAAAGTATAAATCGTAATGAAATTCTCAAAATTAGTTGCAGATAGATATGCTGAGGATATTGATCTAGATTTCTCAAAAATCCAAGAAACAGAAACTCTTAAATCTATTTTGTCAAGAAGAAGTATTAGAAAATTTTTAAACAAACCAATATCAAAAGAACTTTTATCTTTAATTTTAGCTGCCGCACAATCTGCTCCGTCGAAATCAAACCTTCAACAATATTCAATTTTAATAATCCAAGATCAAAATATTAAAAATGAAATATCCAACTTAATAGGAAAAACTAAATGGGCATTAACGGCGCCGATATTTTTTTTATACCTTGCAGATATAAGAAGAAATATAAAAATAACAAATGATAGAGGATATGAGCACAGAAATAACAATGTTGACACCTTCATGAATGGTGTAATTGATGCTGCTTTATCTATGCAATCAACTATATGCGCATCAGAGTCTTTAGGTTTGGGAACATGCCCAATTAGTGTGATAAGAAATATAATTGAAGAGGTAAAAGTTATTTGTAAATTACCTAAAGGAGTTTTCCCTATTGCAGGTCTCGCTGTGGGTTGGCCTGATCAAAAATCGAATGTGTCTATAAGATTATCTCAAGACATTGTAATACACTTCGATGAATATGACGAAAAAGATTTAATTCAAAAAATAAATAAATATGATGAAAGGGTTTTTAAAAAAGATCCAATTCCAGAAGATAAGCAACGTCATGTTGACCTTTATGGAGTTGCAAAAAAGGGAACATGGTCTGAAAACATCAGCAGACAATTATCAGTTCCAGAAAGAAGTAATTTCAAAACATGGCTAAATGAAAATGGATTTAATCTTGAATAATGTTATCCAATATGTTGTTGAACAGTACTTCGTTTTCATACATTATCCAGTGACCTATGTTGAATTCCACATGAAATCTTACCTCAGGATTAATAGATCTAAGTCTTGTCATCCTATCCTCTAGATAAACTCCTACACTGGCATCTTTTTCTCCCCAAATTAAGTATAGAGGTACTTCTTGCTTTTTTAAAATTTGAGCTAAAGTATCAGTTGCTGAAATTGGTCGGCTTTTAATGCGGTGAGAATCTGTATTTTGTTTTTGGATATGGACCGCTATTTCATCAACCTTTTTTGGATCATGAAACATTAGTATTTCAAGATTTGTTTTATGAGCATTATAAACTTCTTGCTCAGTCATCTTTGAGTGTCTAGGTATCATAGTCCTCATCTCGCCTCTTTTGGCTCCTAAACCTCCAGGCCCTACCAAAATTAATTTTCTGGGTGATAATTTTCTTTTTATCAATTCGTAAGATAAGTGTCCTGCAATTAAACCTCCGAATGAAAAACCGCATACCAAAGGATTATTATTTGCAGAGATTAATTTTATTAAGGTATCAGCTAAATTAGATGCAATTTTTTCTGGTGTGTGAGGAAGTGGCAAATCATCTGATTCTCCAAAACCTGGCATATCAGGGATTAAAACATTGAAATTTTTAGAAAATGGTATTGCTTGTTTTATCCAATGTCTCCAACTTCCATAACCACCATGCAACAGAACTAGAGGTGTCCCTTTACCCCAAGATCTCCAACACACTTTAACACCATTAGAATCTAATAATTTTTTTTGCGAGTTTTTTTCAATTTCAGATAAATATTTAGTATATTTGTTAAAATTAAAATTATTCCTTTTCATTAATTACCTCAACATTATATTCAAAGACTAATAATTTTTTTTTTATATATTAACAAGCATTTTATTGATCTCTTAACAGTTAATAATATAAAATGAGTAAATAAAAAAATACTTGGTAATGGAGAATACCAAATGCCACATTTACCTGCATCTGATGCATTGTCACATATAAGAGTTATTGATCTTACTAGAGTTAGATCTGGTCCAACAGCGGTTAGACAACTTGCTGATTGGGGAGCAGACGTTATAAAAGTAGAAGCACCAGAAAGTGTAGAACCAGACGGCGCTTTAGGTGCATCAAGGCACACATCTGATTTTCAAAATTTACATCGTAACAAAAGAAGCATCACTCTTAACTTAAAAAAATCTGAGGCTATAGAAATTTTAATGAAATTGGTAGAAAAGTCAGACGTGGTAGTTGAGAATTTTCGACCGGATGTAAAAAAAAGACTTGGCATTGATTACGAGATCTTAAAAAAAAGAAATCCTAGAATTATTCTTGCTAGCATATCAGGATTTGGTCAGGATGGCCCATATGCGAAGAGACCAGGCTTTGATCAAATTGCTCAAGGCATGGGTGGATTGATGAGTATAACTGGGGAACCAGGCAAAGGACCAATGAGGGTAGGTATTCCAGTAGCTGACTTAACAGCTGGATTATTCTGTGCAATGGGAATTCAGACTGCCCTTATTGAAAGAGAAAAATCTGGTCTTGGTCAATGGGTCAACACATCATTATTACAAGCTCAAATCTTTATGTTAGATTTTCAAGCCTCAAGGTGGCTTTGTGATAATAATGTAGCAGGACAGGCTGGTAATAATCATCCTACCAGTGTTCCCACTGGAGTTTTTAAAACTTCAGATGGTTCAATTAACTTAGCAGTTGCTGGTGAAACAATTTGGAGACGTTTTGCTGACGCAGTTGACAAAAAAGATTGGCTGGAAATGGAAGAATTTAAAGATGCAAAAAATCGATTAAAAAACAGAGATTATCTGAATAGCTTAATTGAAGAACTAACTATTACTAAATCTTCTAATGATTGGGTTGAAAAATTAGAAAAGGTTGGTGTTCCCTGTGGTCCAATCAATTCAATAGACAAGGTATTTGATGATCCTCAGGTAAAACATCTTGGTATGGCTCAATCTGTTGATACAATTCCTTTTGGTGAAACTGAATTAGTGGGACAACCCTTTAATTTATCCCGTACTCCCAGTAGTTTAAAGCAACGTCCACCGGAAAAAGGTGAACAAAACAGCGATGTGCTAAATGAGTTAGGTTTCAGTGACAAAGAACTCAATAATTTAAAAAATCAAAAAATTATTTAATTTAGAGGATAGATTATGACTGAAAAAAAAATGTTATTTCGAACACAAGATAGTGTAGGATATATTATTTTTAATAATCCAGAAAAACATAATGCAGTTTCTGTGGAAATGTGGGATGCTCTTGAAAAATTTCTTAATCAGTTCAGACGGGACAAAAATATCAGAGTTGTTGTTCTTGAAGGTGCTGGAGGTAAGTCATTTGTTTCTGGAGCTGACATTTCAAAATTTGATAAAGAAAGGAGTACAAAAGAAGCTATATTAAGTTATAATAAGCGAACACATAAAGTTTATGAACTTCTTGAGACATTTCCAAAACCAACAATCGCTAAAATTAATGGTTACTGTATTGGTGGTGGACTAAACTTAGCTGTGTGTTGTGACATAAGAATTTGCTCTGAAAAGTCAAAATTTGCAATGCCTGCAGCAAAATTATCTCTTGGCTATCCCTTTTCATCAATAAAACGATTGTTTGATATAATGGGACCTGGAATGGCCAAGCACTTTATGTTTACTGCTGAAAAAATTTCAGCAAACGAGGCCGTTTCGTGTGGTTTAGTTCAAAAGCTTGTCACCGAAGAAAATTTAGAATCCTTTGTGAATGATTATGCTTTTACAATTTCTAAAAATGCTCCTTTAACTATAAAGGCAATGAAACAGATAGGTATTGAAATTTTAAAAAATCCTTTAGAAAGGGATTTGTCATTATGTGATCAATTAGCGTCCGCTTGTTTTGATAGCGAAGATTATAAAGAGGGAAGAAAAGCATTTATGGAAAAAAGGATACCAAATTTTAAAGGGTTATAATTTTTATATAGGATCATAATATTTGATAGCATTGTCGTGAAATAAACATTTAATTTCATCTTGTGACATTTTTGCTGTGATATTTTTAAAGCCATCATAAATTTCATCAAAACTAGCCCATAGACTATCAACAGGAAAATTAGATGCGAACATGCATTTTTTATATCCAAAAATATTGATAGTATTTAATATAATATCTTCATTTAATTCAACGGTCCATTTTTTACCAGGAACACATATACCAGAAATTTTAATAGCTGTATTTGGTTGTTCGGCAAATTCTTCTAAATACATTCTCCATTCATTTAATCCATTGAATGATCTATCTGAAGGAAGCCCTGTATGGTTTAATATAATGATTGTGTCAGGAAAATCTTTTGCTAACTGTGTTGCATCATTAAGATGCCACCATGGCGTTTGAAGATCGAAATGTAGTTTGTATTTTTTTAATAAAGAATACCCTTTTCTAAAAATAGGATCATTTAATGACCCCTTTATATTATCAAGTTTAGTGTTGGGACAATTGCTTGATTTAGGCTTGTGCCTAATACTTCTTGTAAGATCAAACTTGGACTGATTTTTTAGTACTTTTTCTATATCATCTCTATCAAACCATGCTTGTGCAACTAAAGCATTTGGAAAACCAGTCTTTTCATATAACTTATGAAGCCATTCAGTTTCACCAATAGGGTCGTTTGGATCCCATTCAGCTTCCATGTGGATAGTCTTTACAATATTATGATTTTTACTGACTTTAAGATAATCTGATATTAAAAAATTTTTACAAATAGATTTATAATCACCATATCTAAATGATATTTGCTTATTTGGGTTTAACCAAGGGTTTTTCTTTAAACTTAAATCCCAAAAGTGATGATGTGCATCGATTATAGGTATATCTTTCATTACAAAATTCTTAAATATTTTCTTTTAAATCAAATAATTTAACGATAGATGTGCCATCTAATTTTTCTTTTGATCTATTTACCAAAATCGTGAATAATTCTTTTGTTAGAGAAGACATAGGAGTTGGAATGTTTTTAGAATTAGCTAATTTCGACACCATTTGTAAATCTTTTAAAATCTGTGAAGCATACCCCGTAGGTTCAAAGTCTCTATTTACTATTCTAGGAAATAGATCATTTAACAAATTAGAACCTGCATGACCATCAGAGAGTGCTTCTGGGATTTTGCTCGCATCAACATTCCAAGCTTTAGCAAAGGTTACGGCTTCTGCTAAAATTGTGTAATTATTTAAAACTATTATTTGATTAATCATTTTTACTATTTGACCAGATCCAGATACCCCAAAATATGTATATTTTGAAGATATCGCTTCTAAAATAGGTTTAATATTTTCTACAACTTTTTCATCTCCACCTACCATAATAGCAAGGTTGCCCTTTAATGCTTTATCGGGGCCACCTGAGACTGGTGCATCAATCCATGAACCTCCTGTTTTTTTATTTAGTTGATTAGCAAAGTTAATGGTTTCATTTGCCAATGTAGTTGATAAATCCAAAACAACGGTATCTTCATGAGCATTGTTAACTATACCATCTTTCCCAAAAACTACTTCTTTTACACTCTCTGTTTTATCAAGGCATAAAATTATAATGTTATTATTTTTGGATATTTTAGAAATATTTTGATTCAATCTGACATTTGTTATTTTTTTTAATGGTTTAAGTTTTTCTAAATTTTTATCATAAGCTTCTATTTTATAATCCAAGTAAGACAATCCCATCAATCCTACGCCTACAAACCCTAAACTTAAATTATTCATTTTTAGTTCATAAAAGTTAAAATTTATTTACATATATAAAACTTAAACATACATATTAATGTCATCAACTGGTAAAAATTTATTTTAAAATTATATGTTAAAACTTTAAGGCAAATTTTCTTGGAATAAAAACTGGCATGACTAATGATGTTAAACTGGGTATATTCATAATAATCCTCTCAACACTGTTTTTTGCTACTATGGATGGTGTATCAAGATATTTAGCTGATACTTATAACGTCTTTGTTATTAATATGATAAGAAGTTGGGTTTTAGCTTTGTTAGTTGTTTCTTTAAGTCTCAGAAATAAAAACGGTATTGTTAAAGTTTTAAAAACAAAGCAACCTTATATACAGTTTATTAGAGGCTTATTACTTATAAGTGCTATTTTAATTGGGGTTTATTCATTTACTAAACTTGGTCTGGTCCAAACCCATTCGATACTTTCCTCATTCCCACTGATTGTAGTTGCTTTTTCAGGACCAATATTAAAAGAAAAAATTGGTATTCAGCGATGGTTAGCAGTGATTTTTGGTTTTGCAGGTGTTTTAATAATATTGGATCCTACAAATTATATTATTAGCTTTGACGCAATTTTACCTGTAGTAGGTGCTTTTGTTCTAGGTTTTTATTCTATTCTTACAAGAAAGGTTGCAGAAACGGATACATCAGAAACAAGTTTTTTCTGGGTAGCTATTGTTGGTTGCATAGTCATGACAATAGTTGGTCCATTTTACTGGGAGCCCATTAAATTTCAAGATTGGGGATGGATGGCACTATTATGTGTTTTGAGTACTGCTGGTCATTTTCTTTTAATTAAGGCTTATGAAAATGCAGAAGCCAGTGTCCTTCAGCCTTTTACGTATTTCCAGTTGTTCTTTGCGTCTATTATTGGAATATTAATATTCAATGATGAAATAACCATGTCAATTCTTCTTGGGGGTAGTATAGTTGTTGCAAGCGGTATATTTGCAGCATGGAGAACACATATAAAAAACAAAAACAATTAAAATTTTAGTTTTTTATTAAATGATTAGTAAATACAGGAGATTTTATGAATAAAACTATTTTAATTACTGGTGCAAATAGAGGCATTGGTTTGGCGCTAACAAAAAAATGTCTTAGTAAAAATCTTTATGTTGAAGCATGTTGTAGAAATCCTGATAATTCTAATGATCTGATGAGTTTATTAAATGATAATTCAAACCTAAATATAACTAAAATGGATGTTACTAGTACAAAAAGTATTTTAAGTGCCTCAGAAAATTTTAAAAATGAAATTGACATTATGGTTTGTAATGCAGGTGTTAATAATGGTAAAGGTGATATTTTTAGTGAAGAGCATGATGAAAATGCTATTATGGAAGTAATGATGGTTAATGTTGGCGGGCCATTCTTAACAATTCAAAATCTCTATAAAAACCTCAACAAAAAATCTACATCTAAAATTGTTATCATTTCTTCTTTAATGGGAACTCAAACTCATCTCTCAAAAAACGCTCCTATCTACAGAGCATCTAAAGCAGCAGCTAATAATTTAATGAGAACAATATCGAATCATTTTCTAAATGAAAATATTATTGTTTCATCATACCATCCAGGTTGGGTAAGGACTGACATGGGTGGAGTTAATGCTGATATATCGACGGAAGAAAGTGCAACTGGGTTAATAAATCACTTTTTAAACTTACAACAATCTGATTCTGGAAAATTTTTTAATTATGATGGAAAGCTACTTCCATTGTAGAAGTTTGTTTAAAACTTAATTTTTGGTAAATAAAAGATTATGCATAATTTTATCTTTAAAAAAGTAAGTTCAAAAGAAATGGATAAATCTTATGCCATCAGAACAAAAGTTTTTTGTGAAGAACAAAAAATATCTAAAGAAATTGAATTTGACAATTTAGATCACCTTTGTGATCATTTTTTAATTTTTGATCATAAAAAAGCAATTGGAACAGCTAGAGTGCGTCAAAAAGAAAATAACCTTCTTAAGATTGAAAGAGTTGCTGTTTTATTTGAGTTTAGAAGATTAAAAGTTGGATCAATTTTAATTAAAAACATTATTAAACATTACATGAAATTGGGTGACAACAAATCTATTGTTTTACATAGCCAAGTTGCTGTTGCAGATTTTTATAAAAGTTTAAATTTTATCTCATATGGTAATGATTTTTTTGAAGATGGTATCCCCCACATAGCTATGAAATATATGAAAAAAAGTTAAAATTCTCTATGGATATTTTTTATGAAAAATAAAGTTAGGATTGCAATTGTTGGTACTGGATATTTTAGTAAATTTCATTTTGATGCTTGGAAAAGACTCAAAGTTAAAGTAGTTGCTATATGTTCATTAAACAAAAATGAAGCAATCTACTTTTCTAAAAAGTTTAATAATTGTCCAATCTATTCTAATTTTAAAAAAATGATAGATGAAATAGATTTAGATTTTGTAGATATCATTATTCAACCAAAAGATCATTTAAAATTAATAAAAATTGCAGCCAATAAAAATGTGAATATCATTTGTCAAAAACCTTTTACAAATTCATATTCTGAAGCAGTAGATGCAGTAAATATTGCAAATAAAAATAATGTACTTTTAGTTGTTCACGAAAATTTTAGATTTCAGCCATGGTATCAAAAAATTAAAACATTTTTAGATAAAAAATTATTAGGTGAATTATACCAAGTAAATTTTCGTATGCGGCCTGGTGATGGTCAAGGTAAACACGCTTATGTATACAGACAACCATACTTTCAAAAAATGGAAAGATTTTTAATACATGAAACAGCTATTCACATTATAGATGTATTTAGGTTCCTTTTTGGTGAAATTGACTCTGTTTTTGCTAATTTATTTAAACTTAATAAATATATCAACGGGGAAGATGCGGGTTATGTGCTTTTTAATTTTAAAAATGGGATAAAAGGGTTTCTTGATGGTAATAGGTTGTCTGATCATATTGCACAAGATAGACGGCTAACGATTGGAGAAATGTTGATAGAAGGCTCTAATGGTGCATTAAGATTGAATGGGGATGGTGAATTATATAAAAGAAAGTTCGGTAGTAACAAAGAGGTTAAGATAAATTATAAATGGGATAATAAGGGTTTTGCTGGAGATAGTGTTTTTAAATGCCAACGTCATATTCTACAGCATTATTTAAGTGGTAAAGATTTATATAATAGTGCAAACGATTATCTACAAAATTTAAAAATTGAGAAGTACATATATAAATCAAATTCAATGGCAAAAATGATGAAAACTTACTAAAAAGTATGGTGCCGGCTGGGGGACTCGAACTCCCGACCTGATGATTACAAATCAACTGCTCTACCAGCTGAGCTAAGCCGGCACTGGTCAAATAAATAATAGATATTTAATTCATTAACAAGAGATTATTTAATTTTTTAAAATATTTTTTTGTAATTGAAACATAGCTATTGAAGCTGCATTTGAAACATTTAATGAATCAGATTCTGCGTTAATTGGTATTTTAATCAAACTATCGACACTTTCTCTTGTTAATTTTCGGAGACCTTTCCCTTCAGAGCCAAGTATTAATGCAATATTACCAGTTTCATTTTCAAGTTCGTAAAAATCCTTTGTACTTTCACCGGCGAGCCCAAAAATGTTAAAGTCATATTTTTGAAGTTTTTTTATTTCTCTTGACATATTTGACAATGAGATAATTGGTAGTTTCTCAATAGCACCTGAAGACGCTTTAATTAATGCAGAAGTTTCTTTTGGGCTATTTCTTTGAGATAATGCTAAACCATCCATTTTAAATGCTAGCGCAGACCTAATAATAGCACCAACATTTTGAGGGTCAGTAACTTCATCAAGTAGAACAAGCCTGATTTGTATTTTACTATCAAATTTTTGATTAGATAAAAATTCATCCATGGACAATCGTTCAAGGGGTTCTGTAACTAAAATCGCATTTTGATGCGGTTTGTAATTATTAAGTTTATCAATATCTTCTTTAGTTTTGATAGAAATATCAAGGTTCAATTTTAGTTTATTAATTTTTTCTTGCCATTTTGATAAGTTCTCATTAGTTGTGATAATATAATGATGCTTTCTTTTTTTATTGTATAATGCTGACAAAATAGAATGTTTACCTGCCAATAGTATTTGGTTAGTTTTTAATAAATTTTTTTTAATTTGAAAAATTTTTTGTTCTTTTGTCTCTTGATTTGTTTCAAGATGAGCAAAATAATTTTTATGTTTTTTTGATTTTCTTTTCATATAACTAATTTGATGCAAATTATTTTTTTATTTACTTTTAATAAATGCTTCCATATTTACAAAGCCTTGTGTATATAACATAGCAAATTTATAAATTTAAGTAAGGGACTATATAAAAAAATAAACTTAACTTTGGTGGGGTGGCCGAGTGGTTAAAGGCAGCAGACTGTAAATCTGCCCGCATAGCGTACGTAGGTTCGAATCCTACCCCCACCACCAAAGAAATTAAAATAAAATAATTTTGATTAAAGAATTAAAGAAAGGTCATTCAAGATGTCTAAAGAAAAATTCGATCGTAGTAAACCACATGTAAATATAGGAACGATTGGTCATGTTGACCATGGTAAGACTACTCTAACTGCAGCAATTACAAAAGTCATGGCGGATGCTGGTCGTGCAGATTTTTCTGCTTATGACCAAATTGACAAGGCTCCTGAAGAAAGAGAAAGAGGTATAACTATCTCCACTGCTCATGTAGAGTATGAAACTGAGAACCGTCATTACGCTCATGTTGATTGTCCTGGTCACGCAGACTATGTTAAAAACATGATTACTGGTGCGGCTCAAATGGATGGTGCAATATTAGTTGTTAATGCTGCTGATGGTCCAATGCCACAAACTAAGGAGCATATTCTATTAGCTCGTCAGGTTGGTGTTCCTTCCTTAGTTGTTTACATGAATAAAGTTGACCAAGTTGATGATGAAGAGCTGTTAGAATTAGTTGAATTAGAAGTTCGTGAATTATTAAGTAGTTATGAGTTTCCTGGTGATGATATTCCAATAATTAAAGGTAGTGCCTTAGCTGCACTTGAAGGTCGTGATGAAGCCATCGGTGTGAATTCAATTACAGAGTTAATGGCTGCTGTAGATTCTTACATTCCTCAACCTGAGCGTGATAAGGATAAACCTTTCTTAATGCCTATTGAAGACGTTTTTTCCATATCAGGAAGAGGTACGGTGGTTACAGGCCGTGTTGAACGAGGTGTTATAAAAGTTGGTGAAGAAATAGAGATAGTTGGAATTAAAGAAACAGCTAAGACAACATGTACTGGAGTTGAAATGTTTCGTAAATTATTAGATTCTGGTGAAGCTGGCGATAATGTTGGTGTTCTACTAAGAGGCACAAAAAGAGAAGAAGTTGAACGTGGTCAAGTGTTATCTGCACCTGGTTCAATAAAACCTTATTCTAAATTTAAAGGTGAGGCCTATATATTAACTAAAGATGAAGGTGGAAGACATACACCATTTTTTACTAATTATCGTCCACAATTCTATTTTAGAACAACTGATGTGACTGGGGCAGTTGAGTTGCCATCGGGTACAGAAATGGTAATGCCAGGCGATAATATAGCAATATCTGTGGAGTTAATTACCCCAATTGCAATGGATGAAGGTTTAAGATTTGCAATACGAGAGGGTGGAAGAACTGTGGGTGCTGGAGTTGTTTCAAGTATTGAGGCTTAATTATATGAATGATTTAAAATTTTTATGAATTACTATTAAGGAGTGTAGCTCAACTGGTAGAGCACCGGTCTCCAAAACCGGGGGCTGGGGGTTCGAGTCCCTCCACTCCTGCCAGAAAAATTAATAAAAATAACTATTAACTTTGACTTATAAAAAAAAAAAATGTAAATAGTTATTTTCTTTTTACAAGGAATGCTACTAATGGCAAAAACAAACCCTGCACAATTTGTAAGGCAGGTAAGACAAGAAATTAATAGGATAACTTGGGCTACTAGGCGGGAAACGATGTATGCATCATTAAGTGTACTTGTTATGGCTATAATTGCGTCTTTATTTTTTCTATTAGTCGACTTATTGCTCTCTAATGTAGTCCAATTTTTACTAGGTCTAGGTAGTTAATAAATTAATGTATTTTTATGTGATAATAAATTATAATATTGGAAAACTTTAATGGCCAAAAAATGGTATGTAGTTCATGTTTTTTCTGGTTCTGAAAAGAAGGTTTGTCAGAGTATTGAAGAACAAATAATTTCAAAAAACATGCAAAATTATATTGAAGAGGTTTTAGTCCCGACTGAAGAGGTTGTTGAAATAAGGAGAGGGGCTAAAGTTCAAACTGAAAAAAAATTCTTTCCAGGTTATATCTTAATAAAAATGGAAATGACGGATGCATCATGGCATTTAATAAAAGGACAATCAAAAGTTACCGGTTTCTTAGGTGCTAAAGGTAGACCAGTTGCGATAAGTGACGTTGAGGCTAAGAGATTAATTAACCAAATAAGTGAAGGAATTGAACGACCAAGATCAAGTGTAATTTATGAAGTGGGTGAAGAAGTTAGGGTATCTGATGGGCCGTTTCAAAGTTTTAATGGTTTAGTTGAAGAAATTGATGAAGACAAATCAAGATTAAAAGTAGCAGTTTCAATATTTGGAAGATCAACTCCTGTAGATCTTGAGTATAGTCAAGTTGAAAAAATTTAGTTGGTTACAACATAATTGGTTGTGGAGATAAAACATGGCAAAAAAAATAGAAGGATATATTAAATTAAATATACCTGCTGGTGCAGCAAATCCATCACCACCAGTTGGTCCAGCCTTAGGTCAAAGAGGAGTTAATATAATGGAGTTTTGTAAAGCTTTTAATGCTTCTACAGAATCTTTAGAAAAAAATATGCCTATACCAGTTGAAATAACTGTATTTTCTGATAAAAGCTTTACATTTATAACAAAAACTCCACCTGTTTCATTTTTTCTTAAAAAAGCAATAGGCAAGGAAAAAGGTTCTAGTGAACCTGGTAGAGTTATTGGAGGCACCATTAAAATAGACCAAGTTCGAGAGATTGCTGAAAATAAAATGAAGGACTTGAATGCATCCAGCATTGATGGTGCTATCGAGATGATCAAGGGTTCAGCTAGATCTATGGGTTTAGAAGTTTTGGAGTAATTTATGAAAAAAGGAAAATATATTACAGATTTATATAGGGAAATAGAAAAAAATACTTTCAATGTAGAACAAGCCATAAAATTTATTGTCGATAAGAAAAGAGATAAATTTGATGAAACAGTTGAAGTTTCCATGAACTTAGGCATTGACCCTCGACACGCAGATCAGATGGTTAGAGGTGTTGTTTCTCTACCAAATGGCAATGGTAAAACAATGAAAGTTGCCGTTTTTGCAAAGGATAAAAAAGCTGAAGAAGCTAAAGATGCGGGAGCTGACATTGTTGGTGCAGAAGAATTAGCAGAAGAAATGCAGTCTGGAAACTTAAATTATGATAGAGTTATAGCTACTCCAGATATGATGGGTGTAGTAGGTAGAATTGGTAAAATTCTTGGACCAAAAGGCTTGATGCCAAATCCAAAACTAGGAACTGTTACAGCAGATGTAAAATTAGCCGTAGAGGCTGCAAAGTCTGGTCAAGTTCAATATAGAGCAGAAAAAACTGGTATAGTGCAAGCTGGGGTTGGAAAAATTAGTTTTGGTTCCAACAAGTTAATTGAAAATGTTAACTCTTTTATTGATGCGATTCAAAAAGCAAGGCCGTCAGGTGCTAAGGGTACATTTATTAAAAAAATTTCTATCAGCTCAACAATGGGAGTTGGTATTAATATAGATATATAACTTAGATTATATATTTATTAGAGAGTTTTATGAATTTATTTCTCTCTATCAGTCTGACAAAGACTGAACCTGTCCAAGACTGTAGGTGAGTTTTTCTTAATATCCTACATAGACAATCAAGGCATGTTCATGCCTATTTGAAAGGACGGGCCGTGGGTAATTTATTACCTTAAATGCAACAATTGTTTGATCAAATTTGTTCAAACTAAAATGTGGAGGCATATCGGTGAACAGAAATCAAAAAACCGATTTGGTCAAAACTTTACGTAGTACATTTGAAGATTCGGCATCAGTCGTTGTTGTTCATTGTATGGGTCTTACTGTGGCAGAAAGCACTGATCTGCGAACTAAAATGAGAAATGATAATTGTGCTTTTAAAGTTACCAAAAATAAAATCACTCGTTTGGCATTAAAAGACACTAAATATGAACACTTAACTGACATGTTCAATGGGCCCACTGCTATCGGTTCATCAAAGGATCCTGTAGTAGCTGCAAAAGTTTTGGTTGATTTTGCTAAAGAAAATGAAAAATTAGTAATTATTGGAGGGGGTTTAGATGAAAAATCTCTTTCAAAAACTGATGTTGAAGCTTTGGCAAAACTTCCTAGTTTAAATGATTTAAGAGGCAAAATTGTTGGTCTTGTTCAAGCACCAGCTTCAAAGATTGCAAGGTTAATAAATGAACCAGCGACTAAGGTTTTAAGAACTCTTTCAGAAAAATCAAAACAACAATAATTTTATATTTAGGAGAAAATAAATGGCAGATTTGGAAAAAATTGCAGAAGATTTAAGTTCATTAACAGTTTTAGAAGCTGCGGACTTAGCCAAGCTTTTAGAAGAAAAATGGGGTGTATCTGCAGCTGCACCAGTAGCTGTTGCCACAACAGCAGGAGGAACTGAAGCAGGTACTTCAACTGAAGCAAAAACAGAGTTTACAGTTTCATTAACTGCAGTTGGTGATAAAAAAATTAACGTAATCAAAGAAGTTAGAGCTGTCACTGGCTTAGGCTTAAAGGAAGCTAAAGATCTTGTAGAAGCTGCTCCTTCTATTGTTAAAGAAGGAATACCTGAAGCTGAAGCTAACGAGATTAAGGGCAAACTTGAAGAAGCTGGTGCTTCAGTTGAAATCAAGTAATTTCTTTGTATCTTAATATATATTAACAATCTTAATTTTAAGCTCGTTAGATTGTTAATATATGTTTGTTAAATTTAAATTTTAAAGGGATTATAAATGTCAGTCCAACAGAGTACTTTATTAAACAGAAGAAGAATAAGAAAAACATTTGGCAAAATTAGTGAAGTTGCTCAGATGCCAAATCTAATTGAAGTTCAAAGAAATTCATATGAGCAATTCCTTCAAATGTATGTTCCGACCGAAGAGAGAATCGATGTTGGATTACAGGCCGTGTTTAATTCAGTTTTTCCAATTAAGGATTTTGTGGGTAGATCTATGTTGGAATTTGTATCATATACTTTAGAAGAACCTAAGTACGATGTTGATGAATGTCATCAACGGGGACTAACATATGCATCACCTTTGAGATTAACTTTAAGATTAATAGTCTGGGATTTAGACTCTGACACAGGAGCCAAATCAATACGAGATATGAAAGAACAGGATGTATATATGGGTGATATGCCACTCATGACACCTAACGGAACTTTTGTAGTCAATGGAACTGAAAGAGTAATTGTGTCCCAAATGCATAGATCACCAGGAGTGTTTTTTGATCATGATAAGGGCAAAACTCATGCATCTGGAAAATTTTTATTTGCCGCTAGAGTTATTCCTTACAGGGGGTCGTGGTTAGATTTTGAGTTTGATCCCAAAGATATTCTAAATGTAAGGATAGATAGAAAAAGAAAATTACCATGCACAACATTTCTTATGGCGCTGCTTAACGATGAATCACATGAATATCTTAAGGAGAGTATTAAGAATAATCAAGAGCTTGACAGAAGCAAACTATTAGGCATGAGTAGAGAAGAAATTCTCAACTACTTTTACGGATCCCAAATATACAATTTAGAATCTGAAAAATGGACTACAGAATTTATAGAGGATAACTATAAAGGTCAAAGGTTAAATTTTGATCTAGTCGATTCCAAAAAAGCTAAAGTCGTAGCCAAGGCAGGCGAAAAAATTACTCCACGTACCCTTAAGTTAATATTAGAAAATGGGCTAAAATCAGTTTTAATAAAAGAAGAAGAACTAATCGGTAAATTTCTATCAGAGGATATTATAAATGAAAATACTGGAGAAGTTTATGCAGAAGCTGGTGATGAAGTTACTGATGACTTTATAAATATGTTCAAGTCAAATAATTTTAAAACTTTAAAAATCTTATCTACAGATAAATCTTCAGTTGGTCCATGGATAAGAAACACATTAGCCTTAGATAAAAATGCTTCAAGAGAAGAAGCATTAATTGATATATACAGAGTTATGCGTCCAGGTGAGCCACCAGCGTATGAAACAGCTGAGATTTTGTTTAATAGTCTATTCTTTGATGAAGAACGTTACGATTTATCAGCTGTAGGTAGAGTTAAGATGTCTGCTCGTCTAGACCTTAAAGTAGATGATTCAATTAGAGTTTTAAGAAAAGTTGATGTTCTTTCCATTCTCAAAGAGTTAATATCCCTTAAAGATGGTCATGGAGAGATTGATGATATAGATCACTTAGGTAATAGAAGAGTGAGATCTGTTGGTGAGCTACTAGAAAACCAGTACAGAGTTGGACTTTCAAGAATGGAAAGAGCAATTAAAGAAAGGATGAGCTCCGCAAATGAAATTGAAAATTTGATGCCACAAGATCTCATTAATGCAAAACCAGCCGCCGCTTCCCTTAGAGAATTTTTTGGATCTAGTCAATTATCCCAATTTATGGATCAAACAAATCCACTATCCGAAATTACACACAAAAGACGTGTTTCTGCACTAGGGCCTGGTGGTTTAACACGTGAAAGGGCAGGTTTTGAAGTCAGAGATGTTCATCCTACTCATTATGGTAGGATATGTCCTATTGAAACTCCTGAAGGTCCAAATATTGGCTTAATTAATTCATTAGCAACTTTTGCTCAGATTAATCAATATGGTTTCATTGAAACTCCCTACAGAAAAGTTCATGATGGTAAAGTTACAAAAGAGGTTGTATACATTTCAGCGATTGAAGAAGGGAAGTTTACAATTGCTCAAGCTAATGCAGAATTAGATAACGCAGATAACTTTACCGGTGAATTATTACCTGTTAGAAAAGGTGGAGATATTGGCTTAGCAAATCCGCAAGATATTAATCTTATGGATGTTTCGCCAAAACAACTGGTTTCAGTTGCATCGGCTTTAATTCCTTTTTTAGAAAATGATGATGCAAACAGAGCATTAATGGGTTCGAACATGATGAGACAAGCTGTTCCCTTAGTGAAGTCTGAAAGCCCACTGGTAGGAACTGGAATTGAATCTACTGTTGCTCAGGATTCTGGAGTTACTTTAGTTGCAAGGAGATCAGGTATTGTAGATCAAGTTGATGCTACTAGAATAGTAATTAGAGCAATATCTTCAGATGAAGCTGATATTAGTCCAGTTGATATTTATTCTTTGTTGAAGTTTCAAAGAAGTAATCAAAATACTTGCATCAATCAAAGACCATTGGTGCAAGTTGGAGATTTTATTAGTAATGGTGATATAATTGCAGATGGTCCTGCAACTGAGGATGGAGAATTAGCTCTAGGAAGAAATGTTCTAGTAGCCTTCATGCCATGGAATGGTTATAATTTTGAAGACTCAATTTTAATTTCTGAACGGATAGTCAAAGATGACGTTTTCTCTTCAATACACATTGAAGAATTTGAAGTAATGGCCAGAGACACAAAGTTAGGCCAAGAAGAAATAACGAGGGATATACCTAATATTGGTGAAGAGGCCCTAAGAAATTTAGACGAAGCAGGAATGGTATACATTGGCGCAGAGGTTAAACCTGGTGATATAATGGTTGGTAAGGTTACACCGAAAGGTGAGAGTCCAATGACACCAGAAGAAAAATTGTTGAGAGCAATATTTGGTGAAAAAGCATCTGATGTTAGGGACACTTCATTAAAAGTTCCACCTGGAGTGTCTGGAACAATTGTAGATGTCAGGGTGTTTTCAAGAAGAGGAGTTGATAAAGATGAGAGAGCAAGAGCGATAGAACGAGCTGAAATTGATCGGTTTGCCAAAGATAGGGATGACGAAAAATTAATTCTTGAACGAGGATATTATGGACGTCTTAAAGAATTTTTAATTGGTCAAAAAATTTCTTCCTCGTCTGTAAAAGATATTAAAAATGGTAAAATATTAACTGAAGATATCATAAGTAATCTTTCGCGAAATGATCTTAGGTCAATTTCAATTGATGATGACATAATACAGAAAAAAATGGAAAAATTATCAAATCACTTTGATGGTGTGATTAAGTCACTAGAAAATAGATTTAATGATAGAGTTGATAAACTTCAACGTGGTGATGAACTTCTACCTGGTGTTATGAAGATGGTAAAAGTTTTTGTGGCAGTAAAAAGAAAATTGCAGTCTGGAGATAAAATGGCTGGTAGGCACGGTAATAAAGGTGTTATATCAAAAATTATCCCTGCTGAAGACATGCCTTATTTAGAAGATGGTACTCCAGTTGATGTGGTTTTAAATCCTTTAGGTGTACCATCTAGAATGAATGTAGGGCAAATTCTAGAAACACACTTAGGATGGGCCGCAGCAGGTTTAGGAAATAAAATTGGGAAAATGGTTGCTGATCAAGAAAAATCTGATAGCAAAAACATTATAAAATTCTTATCACAAATTTATGGTGAAAAACAATTTAAGTCTGACTTTTCTGAAATGGACAATGCAAGTATTGTTCAACAAGCTCAGAACCTTAGAAGTGGTGTTCCAATGGCCACACCAGTGTTTGATGGAGCAAATGAAACCGATGTAAGAGAAATACTAAAATTAGCTGATTTAGATGAGACTGGTCAAGTTTATTTAACTGATGGTCGAACTGGAGAGGTTTTTGACCGTAAAGTTACGGTCGGATATATTTATATGTTAAAATTACATCATTTGGTTGACGATAAAATTCATGCAAGATCAATTGGGCCGTATTCATTAGTTACGCAACAGCCGCTTGGTGGTAAAGCTCAGTTCGGAGGTCAAAGATTTGGTGAAATGGAAGTGTGGGCTCTTGAAGCTTACGGGGCTGCATACACTCTTCAAGAAATGTTGACAGTCAAATCAGACGACGTTTCTGGAAGAACCAAAGTTTATGAATCTATCATTAGGGGTGATGATGATTTTGAAGCAGGTATTCCAGAATCATTTAATGTTTTAATAAAGGAGTTAAAGTCTCTTGGTCTCAACGTTAACATGGACTTGGTAGATTAATCAATTACGTTATTAATAAAGATTGGAAATTTAAATGAATGAACTTATAAACACGTTTGGTCAAACAGGCACAACTCAAAGCTTTGACAAAATAAGCATTTCTATAGCTTCCCCAGAAGCTATAAAGAGCTGGTCTTTTGGTGAAATTAGAAAACCTGAAACAATAAATTACCGAACCTTTAAGCCAGAACGTGACGGTTTGTTTTGTGCAAAAATATTTGGACCAGTTAGAGATTATGAATGTTTGTGTGGTAAATATAAAAGAATGAAATATAGAGGAATTATATGTGAAAAATGTGGTGTTGAAGTTACGCTTTCAAAAGTTAGAAGAGAAAGAATGGGGCACATTGATTTAGCCGCACCAGTTGCTCACATTTGGTTTTTAAAGTCTTTGCCATCAAGAATAGGTTTACTTGTGGATATGACACTGAAAGATCTTGAAAAAGTTCTTTATTTTGAGAACTTTCTAGTAACTGAGCCTGGTCTGACTACTCTCAACAAAGGTCAATTATTAACTGAAGATGAATATGAAAGCGCTTTAGATGAGTTTGGTGATGAAAGTTTTGAAGTTTCAATTGGAGCTGAAGCTATAAAGAAAATTTTGATTGATATGAATCTTGAAGAAGAGATTATTAATATTAGAGAAGATTTATTGAAAACAGGGTCAGAAATTAAAAGAAAAAAATTAGTAAAAAGACTTAAACTTGTAGAGTCATTTTTACAGTCTGGAGCCAAGCCTGAATGGATGATACTTGATGTTGTCCCCGTAATACCACCAGAGTTAAGGCCACTAGTTCCCTTAGATGGTGGTAGATTTGCTACTTCAGACTTAAATGATTTATATAGAAGGGTTATTAATCGAAATAATCGTCTTAAAAGATTAATAGAATTAAGGGCTCCTGATATAATAATACGTAACGAAAAAAGAATGCTACAAGAATCAGTTGATGCTTTGTTTGATAATGGTCGTAGAGGCAGAGTAATTACTGGTGTAAATAAAAGACCTTTAAAGTCTTTATCTGATATGCTTAAAGGCAAACAGGGTAGATTTAGACAAAATTTACTAGGAAAAAGAGTTGATTACTCAGGTAGGTCTGTAATAGTCGTAGGTCCAGAATTAAAACTTCACCAATGTGGGCTTCCAAAAAAAATGGCACTTGAGCTGTTTAAACCATTTATTTATTCAAAATTAGAGTTATATGGCTTAGCAAGCACCGTTAAAGCAGCCAAAAGAATGGTAGAAAAAGAAAGACCTGAGGTTTGGGATATTTTAGAAGAAGTTATTAGAGAACATCCGGTCATGTTGAATAGAGCTCCAACATTGCATAGATTGGGTATTCAAGCATTTGAACCAGTTCTAATTGAAGGAAAAGCCATTAATTTGCACCCCCTTGTTTGTACTGCCTTTAATGCTGATTTTGATGGTGATCAAATGGCTGTTCACGTGCCTCTTTCACTCGAAGCTCAATTGGAGGCTAGAGTCTTAATGATGTCAACAAATAATATACTATCACCATCTAGTGGCAAGCCCATAATAGTACCATCACAAGATATTATATTAGGACTTTATTATTTAACAATGACAAGTGATTCTCAAAAAGGTGAAGGGATGATGTTTGCGTCACCCACTGAAGCATTGATAGCATTAGATAACTCACAAGTTCACTTGCAGGCAAAAGTTAAAGTAAGGTTAACTAAATTTGATGGTGAAGGAAATAAGTTTACTAATTTAGTAGATACAACTCCTGGAAGAGCAAAATTATCTACTTTACTACCTGGTCATCACTCAGTTGATTATAACACTGTAAATAAATTAATGACAAAAAAAGAAATAACTAATGTAATTGATTATGTTTACAGACACTGTGGCCAAAAAGACACGGTTATTTTTTGTGATAAATTAATGGCTATGGGATTTAAACACGCATGTACAGCAGGTATATCGTTCGGGATTTCTGATCTGGAGACACCAAAAGCCAAAGCTAATCTGATGATTAATGCTGAAAAACAGGTTAAGGATTTTGAACAACAATATCAAGATGGCTTGATAACCCAAGGTGAAAAATATAACAAGGTTGTGGATGTTTGGTCAAAATGCTCAGATGATGTTGCAACAGAGATGATGAATAATATTTCAACTATCAAAACTGGTGAACCTGTAAACTCTGTTTGGATGATGGCTCATTCAGGAGCTAGAGGTTCTGCAGCTCAAATTAAACAATTAGCAGGAATGAGGGGACTTATGGCTAAACCCTCTGGAGAAATTATTGAGACCCCAATTAAATCTTCATTTAAAGATGGTTTAAACGTGCTTGAATACTTCAATTCTACTCATGGAGCGAGAAAAGGTTTGGCTGATACTGCTTTAAAAACTGCCAACTCAGGGTATTTAACAAGAAGGTTGGTAGACGTTGCACAAGATTGTATTGTTACTGAAGAAGATTGCGGTACTAACAATGGTTTTGTTATGAGAGCAGTAATTGAAGGTGGAGATATTATCGAACCTCTTGCAGAAAGAATTTTGGGTAGAACAACTGCTAATGAAATCATTAATACAAAAGACAACACTGTAATTTTGAATAAAGGTGAAATTATTACAGAAGATGATATTGAGAAGATTGAAAAAGCTGGAATTGATCAAGTTAAAGTTAGATCTGCACTTACTTGTGATACACAACCAGGCATATGTGCTGCATGTTATGGGAGGGATCTTGCTAGAGGAACACCAGTTAACATTGGCGAAGCAGTTGGTGTAATTGCTGCTCAATCAATTGGAGAGCCTGGTACACAACTTACAATGAGAACCTTTCATATTGGTGGGGCCGCACAACGTGGAGCTGAGCAATCAAAAATTGAAGCACCATTTGATGGTAAAATACGATTGGATAACTCATCCTTGGTTACCACTGAAGATGGCAGTGAAGTTGTACTTTCAAGATCGTCTGAGATGATTATTTTAGATGATCAAGGTAGGGAAAAAGCTCGTTATCGTCTTCAATACGGAGCAAAGCTACTAAAAAAAGATGGATCAAAAGTAAATGCTGGGGAGATTTTAGCAGAATGGGATCCTTATACAATTCCAATAATTACTGAAAAAGAAGGAACTGCCCATTATGTTGATCTTGTTGAAGGTGTATCAATGAGAGAGATTATCGATGAAATTACAGGCATTGGTAGCAAGGTTGTTATTGACTGGAAACAACAAAATGGTGGTTCTAACTTACGTCCAAGAATTACTTTGAGAGATGAAAGTGGTGAAGTTATTAACTTACCTAATGGATTGGAAGCAAGATATTTTATGTCTGTAAATGCTATTTTAAGCGTCGAAAATAAAAGTAAGGTAAAAGCTGGTTCTGTATTAGCACGTATCCCTCGTGAAAGTTCAAAAACTAGAGATATTACCGGTGGTTTACCTAGAGTAGCTGAACTTTTTGAAGCAAGAAAACCCAAAGACTTCGCAATAATATCTGAAAGTGATGGTGTTGTTGAATTTGGAGCTGATTATAAAGCCAAAAGAAGGATTAGAGTCGTTCCACAGGATGGTGAGAGCGATCCAGTGGAGTATATGGTTCCGAAAGGTAAACTTTTGGCTGTTCAAGAAGGTGATTTCATTAGAAAAGGAGATATGATAATCGATGGTAGCCCAGTTCCACATGATATTCTAAATATTTTAGGTATAGAAGCTTTAGCTGATTATTTAGTTAAAGAAGTACAAGATGTCTATAGACTACAAGGTGTAAAAATTAATGACAAACATATAGAAGTTATTGTTAGACAAATGTTACAAAAAATGGAAATAACTGATCATGGTGGAACCACATTTTTAAATGGAGAGCATGTTAACAGGTTAGAATTTAAACTAGCTAATGAAAAAGCAATAAGTGAAGGTCTTGAACCTGCCAAAGGTGTATCTGTTTTATTAGGAATAACAAAAGCTAGTTTGCAAACTGAAAGTTTTATATCAGCAGCATCTTTTCAAGAAACAACAAGAGTTTTAACTGAAGCTGCTGTGTCCGGCAAATCTGACATGCTATCTGGATTGAAAGAAAATGTTATTGTTGGTCGCTTGGTTCCTGCAGGTACTGGTTCTGTAGTAAATAAACTTAGGATGACTGCTAACAGGAGAGATAAAGAAATAGCAGAGTCTATAGCGAAACAGGAAACAATGTTAATTGATGAAAATGAAGTAACATCTACTAATAATATAAATTAAACAAATTTAAAAAAATTGTGTTTTTTATTCTTGACCATTTGATAAGTTGAGAATACAATCCCGCGAATATTGGGTTCTGGTTGTAATTTCTAATTAGACGCTAGCCCAAATTTTAAGATTTCTAATGAATTATAATCATTAGTTTTACAAAGGATTTATAAATGCCTACCATTAATCAGCTAATCAGGCATGGTCGATCTAGACCAGTTAACAAAACGAAAGTTCCTGCTATGCAATCCTGCCCCCAAAAAAGGGGAGTTTGTACTCGTGTATACACAACCACACCAAAAAAACCTAACTCAGCTCTAAGGAAAGTGGCAAGAATCAGGCTTACTAATGGTTTTGAGGTTACTTCTTATATTCCT
Source organism: uncultured SAR116 cluster alpha proteobacterium (assembly GCA_902593735.1). Taxonomy (GTDB): domain Bacteria; phylum Pseudomonadota; class Alphaproteobacteria; order Puniceispirillales; family Marisalimonadaceae; genus Marisalimonas. The sequence continues at coordinate 55,024 of CACJJL010000007.1, read as the reverse complement.
GGTGAGGGTCACAATTTGCAAGAACACTCTGTAGTAATGATTAGAGGAGGTCGTGTTAAAGATCTTCCTGGAGTTAGATATCATGTAATCAGAGGTACTTTAGATACTCAAGGTGTAACTGATAGAAAACAACGTAGATCTAAATATGGTGCAAAACGACCAAAGTAAAAAGGATATTTTTATGTCACGAAGAAGAAAAGCTATTAAAAGAGATGTTATGCCAGATCCAAAGTTTAATGATAAAGTGATCTCGAAGTTTACTTCATGTCTAATGTATGACGGTAAAAGATCAACTGCTGAAAAAATTTTATATGGAGCATTTGATGTTATTCAAAAGAAAGTTGGTTCAGAGCCAGTTAAAGTTTTTCATGAGGCTCTTGAGAATGTCCAACCTCAACTCGAAGTTAGATCTAGGCGAGTTGGTGGCGCCACTTACCAAGTTCCAGTTGAAGTGCGTTCAGACAGAGCTTTAGCCTTAGCCATTAGATGGTTAATTTATAGTAGCAGGAATAGATCTGAAAATTCCATGATGCAAAGATTGAGTGGAGAATTGATTGATGCCTCATCTAATAGAGGTGCTTCTGTAAAAAAGAAGGAAGACACTCACAAAATGGCAGAGGCTAATAAAGCTTTCTCTCATTATCGTTGGTAGATAAACAAAGGTATTAAAATGGCTCGTGGATATAACTTAAATAGATATAGAAATTTCGGAATAATAGCTCACATAGATGCTGGTAAAACTACAACATCTGAAAGAGTGCTATATTATACAGGTAGATCTCACAAAATTGGCGAAGTTCATGATGGTAATGCAACTATGGATTGGATGGAACAAGAACAAGAAAGAGGTATAACAATCACTTCTGCTGCAACAACATGTTTTTGGACCAGGACTGAAGATGGTAAAAATTTTGATAAATTTTATGGTGCATCTGAAAATGAAGCGAAATTTAGGTTTAATATAATAGATACACCTGGACATGTTGATTTTACTATTGAGGTTGAAAGATCTTTGGCAGTTCTAGATGGAGCTGTAGTTGTTCTCGATGCTAACGCTGGTATAGAGCCTCAAACAGAAACAGTTTGGCGTCAAGCTGATAGGTATAAAGTTCCAAGAATAGTTTTTGTAAACAAAATGGACAAGATTGGTGCAGATTTCTTTAAATGTGTTGAAATGGTGAAAGATAGAACTGGAGCTACGCCATTACCTATTAATTTACCTATTGGAGCTGAAAATGAATTTTCTGGATTAGTAGATTTAGTTTCAATGAAAGAATGGGTTTGGGACTCCGAAGATTTAGGTGCTACTTGGACTATCCGAGAAATAAGAAAAGACTTATTAGAAAAAGCAAAATCAATGAGATCTGAACTTATTGAGTTAGCTGTGGAACAAGACGATGATTGGATGGAAAAATATTTAGAAGGGGAAGAGCCAGACGAAATTGCGCTAAGGAGTTTGATTAGAAAAGGTACATTATCTATGAGTTTTGTGCCTATTTTATGCGGTTCTGCATTTAAAAATAAAGGTGTTCAAACAATGCTGAATTCAGTAATTGATTATCTTCCTGATCCCTTAGATGTTCCCGCCTATCTTGGTTTTTTACCTGGCGACAAGTCAGAAAATAGAAATATTGAGAGAAAGGCTAGTGATTTTGAGCCGTTTTCAGGTCTAGCTTTTAAAATTATGAATGACCCTTTCGTTGGTTCTCTAACTTTTCTTAGAATATATTCTGGTGCCATTAAAAAAGGCGACTCTCTACTAAATTCTACAAAAGGCAAAAAAGAACGTGTAGGCAGAATGATGATGATGCACTCGAATAATAGAGAAGAGATAGACGAGGCCTTTGCTGGGGATATCGTAGCTTTAGCTGGAATGAAAGAAACAACTACAGGTGATACATTATGTGATCCAAATAAACCAGTTGTTCTTGAAACCATGTCATTCCCAAATCCTGTAATTGAAATAGCTGTAGAGCCGAAGTCAAAAAATGACCAGGAAAAAATGTCTACAGGACTAGCTAGATTGGCAGCTGAAGATCCCTCTTTTCAAGTTTCAACTGATCTAGAGTCAGGTCAAACAATTATGAAGGGTATGGGCGAGCTTCATTTAGATATCTTGATTGACAGATTAAAACGTGAATTTAAAGTTGAAGCTAATATTGGAGCCCCGCAGGTGGCTTATAGAGAAACTATCACTAAAGAAGTTGAAGTCGATTATACTCATAAAAAACAATCTGGTGGTTCTGGTCAATTTGCTAGAGTTAAAATGACATTTTCACCCAACCCTGATAAAAATTTTGAATTTATAAACTCCATTAAGGGAGGTAACATACCTACCGAATATATTCCCGGTGTCGAAAAGGGTCTGATTCAAGCCAAGGAGGCTGGAATTATTGCTGGTTTTCCCGCTATTGATTTCAAAGTTAACTTGCATGATGGTGCCTTTCATGATGTTGATTCTTCCGTAATGGCTTTTGAAATTGCAGCAAGAGCAGCATTTAGAGATGGTATGAGCAAAGCATCACCTGTTCTGCTTGAGCCAATTATGAAAGTTGAATGTGTTACACCAGAAGAATACATGGGTGATATCATTGGTGATTTAAATAGTAGACGCGGTCAAGTTAATGGAATGGATGCAAGAGGAAATGCACAAGTTATCAATGCTATGGTGCCACTGGCAAATATGTTTGGTTATGTTAATAATTTAAGATCTATGAGTCAGGGTAGAGCTCAGTATACAATGATTTTTGATCATTACGACCAAGTACCTCAAGCAGTTGCAGATGAAGTAAAAGCTAAGTTAGCTTAATTTAATTAAAGAAAGGTCATTCAAGATGTCTAAAGAAAAATTCGATCGTAGTAAACCACATGTAAATATAGGAACGATTGGTCATGTTGACCATGGTAAGACTACTCTAACTGCAGCAATTACAAAAGTCATGGCGGATGCTGGTCGTGCAGATTTTTCTGCTTATGACCAAATTGACAAGGCTCCTGAAGAAAGAGAAAGAGGTATAACTATCTCCACTGCTCATGTAGAGTATGAAACTGAGAACCGTCATTACGCTCATGTTGATTGTCCTGGTCACGCAGACTATGTTAAAAACATGATTACTGGTGCGGCTCAAATGGATGGTGCAATATTAGTTGTTAATGCTGCTGATGGTCCAATGCCACAAACTAAGGAGCATATTCTATTAGCTCGTCAGGTTGGTGTTCCTTCCTTAGTTGTTTACATGAATAAAGTTGACCAAGTTGATGATGAAGAGCTGTTAGAATTAGTTGAATTAGAAGTTCGTGAATTATTAAGTAGTTATGAGTTTCCTGGTGATGATATTCCAATAATTAAAGGTAGTGCCTTAGCTGCACTTGAAGGTCGTGATGAAGCCATCGGTGTGAATTCAATTACAGAGTTAATGGCTGCTGTAGATTCTTACATTCCTCAACCTGAGCGTGATAAGGATAAACCTTTCTTAATGCCTATTGAAGACGTTTTTTCCATATCAGGAAGAGGTACGGTGGTTACAGGCCGTGTTGAACGAGGTGTTATAAAAGTTGGTGAAGAAATAGAGATAGTTGGAATTAAAGAAACAGCTAAGACAACATGTACTGGAGTTGAAATGTTTCGTAAATTATTAGATTCTGGTGAAGCTGGCGATAATGTTGGTGTTCTACTAAGAGGCACAAAAAGAGAAGAAGTTGAACGTGGTCAAGTGTTATCTGCACCTGGTTCAATAAAACCTTATTCTAAATTTAAAGGTGAGGCCTATATATTAACTAAAGATGAAGGTGGAAGACATACACCATTTTTTACTAATTATCGTCCACAATTCTATTTTAGAACAACTGATGTGACTGGGGCAGTTGAGTTGCCATCGGGTACAGAAATGGTAATGCCAGGCGATAATATAGCAATATCTGTGGAGTTAATTACCCCAATTGCAATGGATGAAGGTTTAAGATTTGCAATACGAGAGGGTGGAAGAACTGTGGGTGCTGGAGTTGTTTCAAGTATTGAGGCTTAATTAGTTAATTTAGTCATAGCGGTGAGATTTTAATGGACAATCAAAATATTAGAATAAGGTTGAAAGCCTTTGATCATAGAATTCTTGATCAATCTACATCTGAGATAGTGAATACTGCAAGAAGAACTGGTGCAAAAATACGTGGTCCTATTCCTTTACCAACATCTTTAAACAGATTTACAGTACTTAGAAGTCCTCATGTAGACAAAAAAAGTCGTGAACAATTTGAAATGAGAACTCATAAGCGTGTACTTGATATTGTAGAGCCAACACCTCAAACTGTCGACGCTCTTATGAAATTAGACTTGGCATCAGGCGTTGATATAGAAATTAAAATTTAGGGAATGTAATCATGCGGTGTGGAGTTATTGCAAGAAAGTTAGGAATGTCACGTTTGTTTGATGATAACGGGATGCATGTCCCAGTTACAATTTTAAGGCTTGAAGATGTAGAGGTTTTGTCAATTAAGTCGTTAGAAAAAGAAGGTTATACTGCAGTTCAATTAGGTTTTTGTAATAAAAAACAAAAAAATGTTTCTAAACCTTTGAAGGGTTTTTTTTCTAAAGTTAAATCAGAACCAAAAGAAAAAGTTGCTGAATTTAGAGTTAGTCAAGATGCTATATTAAACATAGGCGACAAATTAAGTGTTCATCATTTTGTTCCAGGGCAGAAAGTTGATGTAGTTGGTATTTCAAAAGGTAAAGGTTTTTCAGGAGCAATGAAAAGACATAATTTTGGAGGTATGCAGGCATCCCATGGGGTATCTATTAGTCACAGATCTCATGGATCAACAGGAAACAGCCAAGATCCAGGTAGAACTTGGAAAGGTAAAAAGATGGCTGGTCAATACGGTAATATTCGAGTTACTACTCAGAATTTAAAAGTTGTTAAACTCCTTGAAGAGGATAATTTGATACTTATTAAAGGTTCAGTACCAGGATCAAAAAATGGTATTGTATTTTTATGTGATGCCATAAAGCATAATATACCAACAAATGCTCCATTTCCAGCTGGTCTGGACATTAAAAATAAATCAAATGATGAAGTAATTTCATCTTCAAATGATGGTGAACAAAAAACCGATTCATTAAACGAGGTTGCTGAAGATGAAAATTAAATCTCTAACTCTCAACAACAAACCAGGGAAAGAAATATCTCTTAACGCAAATGTATTTGGAATTAATCCTAGGGAAGATATAGTTGCAAGAGTAATAAGATGGCAATTAGCAAAAAAACGATTAGGCAACCATTCTGTTCAAACACGAAGCCAAGTTAAAATGTCTACTGCAAAAATGTACAAACAAAAAGGTACTGGCAAAGCAAGGCATGGGTCTGGTTCAGTATCACAATTTAGAGGTGGAGGAATGGCTCACGGACCAGTTATTCATTCTCATTATCATAAATTAAATAAAAAGGTTAGAAAATTAGGTCTAAAGTCTGCCTTATCAGATAAACATAAGTCAGGTAAACTTATTATTTTAGAAAATTTAAAAAGTGATGGAAAAACTTCATCTTTAAAGAAAAATCTTGATAAATTAGGTGTAAATAATGCTCTTATAATTTCAGGAAATGATTTAGACAGAGGTTTTTTGAAAGCTGCAAAAAACATAAAAAATATAGATATACTACACCATAATGGATTGAATGTTTACGATATAGTAAAAAAAGATAACCTAATTATTGTTGATAATGCATTAAATTATGTTCAGGAGCGCTTACTATGAGTGTAAGGCCACGAAAAAAAAATGATATGAAAATTAGCCTTAACAAAGCATATCAAGTGATATTAAACCCTCTTGTTACGGAAAAATCAACACAACATTCAGAATATAATAAAATTGTTTTTTCTGTCCCCATTAATGCTACTAAATTAGAGATCAAATTATCTATTGAAAAAATATTTTCAGTTAAAGTTAAATCAGTTAACACCATATTACTTAAAGGTAAAATAAAGAGATTTAAAGGAATATTAGGGAAAAGATCAAACACAAAAAAAGCTATAGTTACACTTGTTCCTGGAAATACTATAGATTTATCCGCAGGAGTTTAGAATGGCATTAAAGCAATACAAACCTATTACCCCAGGACAAAGAGGTCTAGTTTTAGTTGATAGATCTGATTTGTATAAATCAAAGCCCATAAAAAAACTAACTATTGGTTTGAATAAATCTGGTGGTAGAAATAACTCTGGCAGAATAACGATGTGGCAAAGAGGTGGAGGTCACAAAAGAAGATATAGAATTATAGATTTTAAAAGAAATAAATTAGATTCTATTGGAACTATTGAACGTATTGAATATGACCCAAATAGATCAGCGTATATAGCTCTTGTTAAATATGAAGATGGCGAACTGAGGTACATAATTGCCCCTCAGAGATTGAATATTGGCGACAAAATTATATCAGCAAATAAGGCAGATATAAAACCTGGTAATTGTATGCCCCTATCATCAGTTCCAGTTGGTTCTATAATACACAATGTTGAATTGAAACCTGGTAAGGGTGGTCAACTCGCCCGCTCAGCTGGTTCTTATGTGCAATTAATAGGGAAAGATCTATCTTATTCAATATTACGATTAACCTCTGGGGAGGTAAGACTTGTTTTATCATCATGCCTATGTACGATAGGGGCAGTTTCAAATCCAGATAACCAAAACACTAATTTAGGAAAAGCCGGAAGGAACAGATGGTTAGGAAAAAGACCTAATGTAAGAGGTGTTGCTATGAATCCAGTTGATCATCCACATGGTGGTGGAGAGGGGCGTACATCTGGAGGAAGACATCCTGTAACACCATGGGGCAAGCCAACAAAAGGATACAGGACGCGTAATAACAAGAGAACAGATAAATTAATTATAAGAAGAAGAAAAGTATAGGGTAGTTTAATGTCAAGATCCATATGGAAAGGTCCCTTTGTGGACGGATATTTACTTAAAAAAGCTGAAATTGCCAGAGATTCTGGTAGAAATGACGTTATTAAAACATGGTCTAGAAGGTCTACAGTTATGCCTCAATTTGTGGGTTTAACGTTTGGCGTTTACAATGGTAAAAAATTCATACCCGTAACAATAACAGAAGCCATGGTGGGACATAAACTTGGAGAGTTTTCGCCCACAAGAACCTATTATGGTCATACTGCAGACAAAAAATCTAAGCGTTAGGAGTTAAGATGGCTAAACAAAAAAACAAACGCAGAGAGTTAGAAAACGAAGCAAAAGTAGTTCTCAAAAATATAAGAGTTAGTCCACAAAAATTAAATCTTGTTGCTCAAATGATCAGAAAAGAGAGTGCTTCTAAAGCCATATCTATTCTTCAATTCTCTAAAAAAAGAATTTCTTATGTGGTAGAAAAGGCATTGAGATCAGCTATAGCTAATGCAGAAAATAATCATTCTTTAGACATAGATAAGCTTATAGTAAAAGAAGCATACGTCGGTAAAGGTTTAGTGATGAAACGTTTCCATGCACGTGCAAGGGGGCGTGGTGCAAGGATTATTAAACCATTTTCTCATCTAACTATTTTATTATCTGAGCAGGAGGGTAGTTAATCATGGGCCAAAAAACACAGCCAATTGGATTTAGACTAGGTATAAACAGAACTTGGGACTCTAGATGGTTTGGTGGAAAATCATATGGCGAACTACTTCACCAAGACATTGAATTAAGAAAATATCTTTTTGAAAAACTGAAAGCCGCAGCTGTTAGTAAAATTGTCATAGAAAGACCCGCTGGCCGTGCTCGAATTTCTATTTATGCAGGTAGACCTGGTCTTGTTATTGGTAAAAAAGGTCAAGACATTGAAACTTTAAAAATTTTGCTTAGTAAGAAAATTAATGCAGAAGTTAGTCTTAACATTATTGAGATTAGAAAACCTGAACTGGATGCAAAACTAGTTGCTGAAGGTATAGCCCAACAACTTGAAAGAAGAGTTGCTTTCAGAAGAGCAATGAAAAGAGCTGTTCAAAGTGCGATGAGACTTGGAGCTGAAGGTGTTAGAATTAATTGTGCAGGTCGACTTGGTGGTGCAGAAATTGCTAGAACAGAATGGTATAGAGAAGGTAGAGTTCCTTTACACACACTTAGAGCAGATGTTGATTATGGAGAAGCTACTGCGTTTACTACTTATGGTGCTACGGGAATAAAAGTTTGGATTTTTAAAGGTGAAGTTATGGAACATGATCCAATGGCTCAAGACAAAAAAATGGGAAATATTAATAAAGGTTCTAACATTAAAAATATGGATCAGGGATAAGTTATGCTTCAACCAAAAAGAACAAAATTTAGAAAAGCTCATAAGGGTAGAATACACGGTTTAGCAAAGGGTGGAACTAAATTAAATTTTGGTTCTTACGGGTTAAAAGCGGTTCAACCAGAAAGAGTTACAGCAAGGCAAATTGAAGCAGCTCGTAGAGCTATAACTAGACACCTCAGACGAGCTGGTCGGGTATGGATAAGAGTTTTTCCCGACGTTCCTGTTTCAAGTAAACCTGCAGAGGTAAGAATGGGAAAAGGAAAAGGCTCCCCAGAGTATTGGGTATGTAGAGTAAAACCTGGCAAGATAATGTTTGAATTAGACGGTGTATCGGAGATCGCTGCAAAAGAGGCTCTAAGTTTGGCGGCTGCAAAACTTCCAATGCATACTAAAGTTGTTAAGAGATTAGGTGAATAGTGGGGGATTTGTAAATGGCAAAACACAAGGTCAAAGATTTAAGAGTTAAAACTCCGGATGAATTAAAAGAGCAGTTGAAACTTCTTCGTAAAGAACAATTCAATTTAAGATTTCAAGTGAGTAATGGACAAAACGAAAATCCAGCTAGATTTAGGTTCATTAGAAAAGAAATAGCATGTATTAAAACTATTTTGAATAATGAAGCATCTTCTTAAGCTATAAGGAATTATATTATTATGCCAAAAAGAATATTAACAGGTAAAGTTACAAGTAATAAATCTGATAAAACTGTCACTGTAATCGTAGAACGTAAAATAATGCACCCTATGTATAAAAAATTTGTTACAAAATCAAAAAAATTTTCTGTTCACGATAGTAAAAATAAATTTAAAGTTGGAGATATTGTAAATATAAGAGAGTGTGCCCCTATTTCAAAAAACAAACGTTTTGAAGTCATATATTAACTAATTTCTGGAGACATATAATGATACAAATGCAAAGCAACTTAGATGTTGCGGATAATTCAGGTGCAAGGAGAATCCAATGTATAAAAGTTTTAGGTGGTTCTGGACGAAAAACCGCAGCTGTTGGTGATGTGATTGTTGTTTCAATTAAAGAAGCCATTCCTAGAGGGCGTGTAAAAAAAGGTGATATTCATAGGGCTGTCATTGTTAGAACCTCCAAAGAAGTCAGAAGAAATGACGGAACATCTATACGTTTTGATAAAAATGCAGCTGTGTTAGTCAACAAAAGCAACGAACCTATAGGCACACGTATTTTTGGACCAGTAACTAGGGAGTTGCGCAGTCGTAAATTTATGAAAATAGTTTCTCTTGCTCCGGAGGTATTGTGATGAAAAAATTTAAAATTAAAACTGGTGATACTGTAATTGTAATTTCGGGTAAAGATAAAGGTAAGACTGGAAATGTTTCATCAATCTTAAAAAATAAGGATAGGGTAATTGTGGAAGGTATTAATATTGTAAAAAAACATAAAAAAGCTACCCAAGAAAGTCCTGGCAAAATCGAAGAAAAAGAAGCCTCAATACATATTTCAAATGTAGCACATGTAGATCCAGAGAACGGTAAACCGACAAGAATAAAATATGAATTCAAAGATGGTGTTAAAAAAAGATTTACAGTAAGTTCAGGCTTATCTTTAGATAATTAACATGGAGTTAATAATGACTGTTAGACTACAAAAACAATACAATGAAGAAATTTCTCCAATGTTAAAGGAAAAATTCAAATATAAAAATGTATTTCAAATACCAAAACTTCAAAAAGTTGTTATAAATATGGGCGTTGGAGAGGCTGTAAAAGATAGTAAAAAAATAGAAATTGCAATTAAAGAATTGGCCGCTATCACTGGTCAGAGGCCAGTCGTTACTAAGTCTAAGAAAGCTAATGCAAGCTTTAAACTAAGGGAGGGTATGCCTATTGGTGTAAAAGTAACTCTTAGGAAAAATAAAATGTACGAATTTGTTGATAGGTTTGTGAATATTGCGTTACCTAGGGTTCGTGATTTTAGAGGGGTTAACCCAAAAAGTTTTGATGGCAATGGAAATTATGCCATTGGCTTGAAAGAACAATACGTTTTTCCAGAGATTGAATATGACAATGTTGATTCCATAAGAGGTATGGACATAATTTTTGTTACTTCTGCAAAATCTGATTACGAAGCAAAAGAGTTGTTAAATGGTTTTAACTTTCCATTTAATTTATAATAATTTTAATTAGGAGACATAGATGGCAAAAAAAAGTGCTATCCAAAAAAATTTGAACAAGGAAAAGCAAGTTAAAAAAAATAAGTCTAGAAGAGATCGTTTAAAGGCAATCTGTAATAATAGGTCTTTACCTATAGAAGAAAGGTTTGAAGCCCAGCTGAAGCTTTCTGAAATGCCAAGAAATGGTTCAAAAATTCGATTAAGAAATCGTTGTCTCATAACAGGCAGGCCAAGAGGTTATTACAGAAAAGTAAAAATGTCACGAATAGCTTTAAGAGAATTGGCATTATCTGGACAAATTCCAGGAATGGTAAAATCAAGTTGGTAGAGAGGTATTAATTATGTCGATGAGTGATACACTTGGTGATATGTTGACCCGAATAAGGAATGGTCAATCATCCAATAAAACTGTAGTAGAGGCTCCTGCCTCTAGGTTTAGAGCAAATGTTCTAGATGTTTTGAAAAGAGAAGGATATATACGTAATTTTTCCAAAGTTGAAAAAAGACCTGGAATTCATGAATTCAAAATAGAATTAAAATACTATGAGGGTAAGCCCGTAATTAGTGAAATTAAAAGAGTATCTACTCCAGGTAGAAGGGTATATTCAAGCATAAATGATTTACCAAGAACGTATAATGGTCTTGGTATATCTATATTGTCTACCCCAAGAGGCGTAATGAGTGACAATGAAGCCAGAGCTGCTCACGTAGGTGGTGAAGTTCTTTGTCAAGTATTTTAGGAGTTTACTATGTCTAGAGTAGGTCAGGCTATTATTAATATTCCAGATGGCGTTGAAGTTAGAAAAGAAGAGGACAAATTTTTTGTAAAAGGTGCCAAAGGTGAGCTTAGTGCGCCCATAAATAATTTAATTAATGTAAAAGTTGAGAACAAAGTAATAAAAGTTGAACCCAAAGATAAAAGTTCTCGTACTAAAGCACTGTGGGGAACAACTAGAGCACTAATAAATAACGCTGTTCAGGGAGTTAATGTTGGTTTTTCTAAAGATTTGGAGATTATAGGTGTAGGTTATAGGTGCTCACTTCAAGGAAAAAAATTGTCTTTGAGCCTTGGACTAAGTCATTCTGTTGAGATTGAAGTACCTGATGATCTTTCCATTAAAATGGATGGTAATACCAAATTTACAATCACTGGTGCTAACAAACAAAAACTTGGTGAATTTGCTGCAATGGTTCGTTCTAAGAGGCCACCAGAACCTTTTAAAGGGAAAGGCATAAGATATAGTAATGAATTCGTGCTAAGAAAAGAAGGTAAAAAGAAATAGAGGTTGAAATGACTAATTCAAAGTATTTACATGATAAAAGAACAAAAAGAAATAGACAAAGCCTTAAAAACAAATCTTATGGAAAGTTAAGACTTTCCGTATTCAGATCTAGCAAGCATATCTATGGTCAGATAATTGATGATAAGGCAGGTATAACTCTTACTTCTGCCTCAAGTCTTGAAAGTAATATAAAAAATAAATTTAAAAATTGTGGAACAAAAGAAGTTGCTACTGTAGTTGGTAAGTTAGTAGCAGAAAAAGCTTTAAAAAAAGGAATTAAAAACGTGGTTTTTGACAGAGGGGGTTATATTTTCCATGGTAGAGTAAAAAATTTAGCTGATGGAGCTAGAGAAGCTGGTTTAAAATTTTAGGGGTTTTATATGACAAGAATTGATAAGCAAGATAAAAAAAATTTAAAAGATGAAATTGACCTGGTAGACAAACTCGTTGGCATAAATAGAGTGGCAAAAGTTGTTAAGGGTGGGAGACGTTTCGGATTTGCTGCATTAGTTGTTGTAGGTGATCAAAGAGGGAAGGTGGGATTTGGAACTGGTAAAGCCAAGGAAGTTCCTGAGGCTATAAAAAAAGCAACTGACGATGCAAAAAAAAATATGGTTAAAGTTCCTTTAAAGGAAGGTAGAACACTGCACCATGACATGAATGGACATTTTGGAGCTGGTAAAGTTGTTTTAAGATCAGCTCCCTCTGGAACTGGCATTATTGCTGGTGGACCTATGAGAGCTGTTTTTGAAACACTTGGTGTTCAAGATGTTGTAGCAAAATCAATTGGTACTTCAAACCCACATAATATGATAAAGGCAACTTTTGACGCTTTTAGATCTATGAATGCTCCAAGAAGTGTTGCTAACAAACGAGGTAAAAAGGTTGCTGAAATATTCGGAAATCAACCTAAGTCAGTTTCAAATACAAATTCTACTGTTAGTTAGGAGTAAAAATGATAGATAAAAAAACCATTGTTGTAACACAGAAGAAAAGTCCAATAGGAAGACAATCCTATCAGAGACAAACTTTAATAGGATTAGGCCTTAACAAAATAGGTAGACAAAAAGAATTACAAAACACCCCTTCAATTAGAGGGATGATAAATAAAGTCAAGCATCTAGTTAAAGTTGATTAATCAATTAAATTACTAGATAGGAGAAAATGATGAAATTAAACCAATTAAAAGATAATATAGGCTCGTCGATATCCCCTAAAAGAATTGGAAGAGGCATTGGTTCTGGAACTGGTAAGACTTCTGGAAAGGGTCACAAAGGACAAAAGGCAAGATCTGGTGTTTCTATCAAAGGATTTGAGGGTGGGCAAATGCCAATTCATAGACGATTACCAAAAAGAGGTTTTAAAAATACTAATAAGATAATTTATACCGAACTAAATTTAGGAAAAATACAGACACTTATTAATAGTAAAAAAATTGATCCAAAAAAAATTATAAGTTTTCAAACCTTCATTGATCTTGGTTTAATCAAATCTAATCAATCTAAAATCAAACTTTTAGCTAATGGAAAAATTATAGATAAAATTGACATTGAAACATCTTCTCTTTCAAAATCTGCAAGAGAAAGTATTGAAAAGGTAGGAGGTTCTATAACTATAATTGGAAGTAAAAAAAGTATTCCTAATAAAGATAATCAATCTGGAGTTTAATTAATGGCAAATGAGAGTATGTTTGGGGTTTTAGGACAAGCTACTGAACTGCGTCAAAGAATTTTATTTACTTTAGGGGCCTTAATTATATATAGATTAGGGACCTATATACCTGTTCCTGGAATTAACTCTGTTGCATTATCTGAAATCGTTAATAATGCCAATAATGGAGTATTGGGTATGTTTAATATGTTTTCGGGTGGTGCATTAGGAAGAATGACTATATTTGCATTAACGATTCTTCCATACATTTCTGCCTCTATTATAATGCAACTCATGACTTCAATTTCACCTCAAATGTCACAATTGAAGAAAGAAGGAGAATCTGGAAGAAAAACTATAAATCAATATACAAGATATTTAACAGTATTACTGGCTACAGTTCAGGCCTATGGGTTTGCTATAGCCTTAGAAGGAACCTCAGGAGCATCAGGTCAATTAGTTAATAATCCTGGTGTTTTTTTTAAAGTTACTACTGTTGTTACTTTAGTTGGTTCAGTAATGTTTTTACTCTGGCTAGGAGAGCAAATTACTTCTAGAGGTATAGGAAATGGAGTATCCCTAATAATTTTTGCAGGTATAGTTGCAGAATTACCTAGAGCTATGGCTCAAATACTAGAGCAAGGTAGAACAGGGTCGATTTCTACTTTTTTAATTATTGCAATATTCATTTTGGCTATTGCGGTGATAATTTTTATTGTATTTATTGAACGATCCCAAAGAAAAATAATTGTACAATATCCTAAGAGACAAATGGGAAATAAAATGTTTTCTGGTGATTCTTCGCATTTACCATTAAAAATTAATGTTCCTGGAGTTATACCTCCAATATTTGCATCAGCTTTGTTATTGCTTCCTACCTCACTATCTTCTTTTTCAGGTTTAGATGGAAATAGCTCAGATTGGGTTTTAACAATAAATTCTTATTTTGGTAGAGGGCAACCACTCTACTTGGCAATTTATATAGGATTAATTGTCTTTTTTGCGTTTTTTTACACAGCTATTGTATTTAATCCAGACGAAACTGCAGATAATTTAAAAAAGAATGGAGGTTATGTCCCTGGTATTAGACCTGGTCCACCTACAGCTGAATATTTAGATTTTGTATTAACAAGACTTACAGCTATTGGGGCAACTTATTTGGCCGCTGTTTGTATTTTACCAGAAATTTTAATATCAAAATATTCTATACCATTTTATTTTGGTGGTACAAGTTTGTTAATTGTGGTTACAGTTTCGATGGATACAGTATCGCAGGCTCAATCTCATTTAATTGCTCATAGATATGCAGGTTTAATAAAAAAAACAAGATTACGAGGTGGGAGACGCTAAATGAACTTAATATTATTTGGTCCACCTGGAGCAGGTAAAGGTACTCAAGCTAAAATATTAGTTGACAAATTTAAAATTGTTCAAATTTCAACTGGGGATATGTTAAGAGAAGAAGTTAATGCGAGAACTGATCTAGGCAAAGTAGCAAAATTAATTATGGACTCTGGGGATTTAGTATCAGATGAAATTATAATGTCAATGATTGAAAAAAGAATTTGTAAATCAGATTGTGAAAAAGGATTTATTCTTGATGGTTTTCCTAGAACATTAAAACAAGCAGTTGATCTGGGTGAAATATTAGAAAACTTAAATAAAAAAATAAATAAAGTAATCGAAATTAATGTTGATGAAGAATTATTGATTGAAAGAATAATTCAACGAGCTAAAGAGAGTAATTATAATAGAGGTGATGATAAAACAGAAATATTAAAAAACAGAATTTTTGTATATAGAAAAGACACATTGCCAGTTTTAAAATATTATAAAGAACGTGAAATACTTAATACCATAAATGGCATGCAAAATATTGAAAAAGTAACAAAAGATATTCTAGAATTATTAAAATTATAAAAGTTGACTGATAAATTGTTAAGATTATAATCCTCGATCTATTAAGTTTCAAATAGATCTTAAAAAATTGAAAAAAAGGAGAAATTAGTGGCACGTATCGCAGGTATTAATGTACCAACTAATAAAAGAGTTCATATTGCTCTTACTTATGTTCATGGCATTGGATTAACAAGTTCTAGAGACATTTGTAATAAAGTTGGTGTTTCTCAGGATAAAAGAGTTAATAATTTGTCGGAAGAAGAACTTACAAAAATTAGAGATTTAATTGATTCTGATTATCTGGTTGAAGGTGACTTAAGAAGAAAAACCTCTATGGACATAAAAAGGTATTTAGATTTGGGTTGTTTAAGAGGTCTTAGGCATAGAAAAAATCTTCCAGTTAGAGGACAAAGAACACATACAAATGCAAGAACTAGAAAAGGTCCTGCAAAAGCAATTGCAGGCAAAAAGAAGTAATCTTCATAAGGAGAATCAAATTAATGGCTAAACAACCTACACAGACAAGAGTTCGTCGCAAAGAAAAAAAGAATGTTACAAATGCTGTAGCACACGTTAATTCATCTTTTAATAATACTGTTGTAACTATTACAGACATACAAGGTAATGCAATTTCTTGGTCTTCTTCTGGTACAATGGGTTTCAAAGGCTCAAGGAAGTCTACGCCTTATGCTGCTCAGCTTGCAGCTGAGGATGCTGGGAAAAAAGCATCTGAACACGGTGTAAAAACAGTTGATATACAAGTGCAAGGGCCTGGATCAGGAAGAGAATCAGCTCTTAGAGCTCTACAAACAATTGGCTTTCAGGTTAATTCTATAAGAGATGTTACACCTATTCCTCATAATGGATGCAGACCAAAAAAGCGTAGAAGAGTCTAAGTTAACAAATTAAGACAAGTTTATAACTTAACAATTTATTATAGAGAGTAATCATGATTGAAAAGAATTGGAAAGAAATAATAAAACCTTCTAAACTTGAAGTTAAAGAGGAGGATAAACTTAAAAACACCTCTACAATAATTGCAGAACCTCTCGAAAGGGGCTACGGTGTCACTATCGGAAATGCACTTAGACGAATATTACTTTCATCTCTTCAAGGTTCAGCTATAACCTCAATTCAAGTTCAAGGAGTGTTGCACGAATTCTCATCCATTCCAGGTGTAAGAGAAGACCTTACTGATATTATATTAAATGTTAAAGGTATAAAAGTAAGAATGGATTATGATGGTATAAAAAAAATCCAATTAAATGTTGAAGGCCCAGTTACTGTAACCGCAGGCATGATAGAGTGTCCGCCTGAGATTGAAATTATGAATAAAGATCATGAAATTTGTACACTAGATAAAGGTGCTAAATTTGCTGCAGAGTTTACTGTTGAAAATGGAAAAGGGTATGTTTCTTCATCAATTAACAGAAAAGATGATGTAGCCATTGGTGTAATTCCGATTGATGCAATTTACAGCCCAGTAGTTCAAGTCTCTTATAATGTTGATAACGCACGAGTAGGTCAACAAACGGATTACGATAAATTATCATTAATCGTTACAACTGATGGTTCTGTCACTCCTGAAGACGCTGTGGCATTTTCAGCTAGAATAATGCAAGATCAACTTAGTAACTTTATAAACTTTGAAGAACCAGAGGAAGAGGAAACACCGGAAGTTTTAGAAGATCTTCCATTTAATAAGAATCTTTTAAGAAAAGTAGATGAACTAGAGTTATCAGTTAGGTCAGCGAATTGTTTAAAAAATGACAACATAGTATATATTGGAGATTTAGTACAAAGGTCAGAACCTGAAATGTTACGTACTCCTAATTTTGGTAGAAAAAGTCTTAATGAAATTAGGGAAGTGTTAAAAGTAATGGGCCTAGAACTAGGCATGGATGTTGAAAATTGGCCTCCAGAAAATATTGAAGAATTAGTAAAAAGAATAGAAGAACCATTCTAATTCAATAAAAAAGTTTAGGAGAATTTTATGAAACACAGAATAAAAGGAAAAAAACTTAACAGAACCTCTTCTCACAGAAAAGCCTTGTTCAAAAACATGGCTCAGGCCATCATTAAGCATGAGCAGATAATAACGACATTACCTAAAGCTAAAACTATGAAACCAATAATTGATAAATTAATTTCTCTTGGAAAAAAGGGAAACTTGCATGCAAGACGACAAGCATTTTCTCAATTAAGGGATTACTCAATCGTGTCAAAATTATTTAGCACACTCGCATCCAGGTATGCAGAAAGAAAGGGTGGCTATTCACGAGTTTTAAAAGCTGGTTACAGATATGGCGATTGTGCACCAATGGCTGTTATTGAATTAGTTGATAGAGATGAAAATGCTAGAGGTAAAGATAGTGGTCCTGTTCAAAAGAACAATAACAATGAAGATGAGACTCAAGAAGCTGTTGCAGGATAATTTTCAAACTAAATAAATTTAAAACCGTTCAATATAGCGAACGGTTTTTTTATGAGTAAAAAATGTATTTTGATAAATTTATAGGAATAGATTGGTCTGGCGACAAAAATAATTTTCAAAAGGGTATCAGCGTGGCTTCGTGTCAAATTGGAAATGAGGTACCACAAATAGTTAAATCTTCTGAAATGTACTGGACAAGATCATCACTAATAAAGTGGCTTAACGAAGAAATAAAGAAGCAAAGAAATCTTATTGGATTTGATTTTGCATTTTCATATCCGTTTTACGACAAATTTTCTTATTTTCCAGGTTTAAAAGATAGTCCTTTTCATGTAGAAAAATTGTGGGAGTTAATAGATATTATTAATTTAAGTAGTAAAAATTTTTATGGTGGAGAGATCTGGATAAATAAAACTTATGGTAAATTTTTTAATTCACCAAAACTTAAAGGTTCACATTTTTCCAGTAGAAGAAGATATACGGAAATAATAGCTAAAAAAAAAATACTTTCTCCAAGTCCTACTTTTAACTGTGTTGGACCTGGGGCTGTTGGCACAGGCACTCTGGCGGGTATGAGAATTCTTAATTTATTAAAAAACAAAACAAAAATTTGGCCTTTTGAAGAGCTTAATTTTCCAACAAAAACAGTTATTGTTGAAATTTTTCCATCTTATTATTTTAGACTTTCTAAAATTAAACCTAAAAAAAAAGTTGGTTATACAATAGAAAATATTAACAAATCATTAGATTTTTTTAACTCACAACCTCTTAAAAAAAACCAAATAATTGGTGGTCCAGATCAAGATGATGCTGATTCAATAATTTCGTCAGCGGCATTAAGATTTTTATCAACTGACAAAAAAAATTGGAATGTTCCTAATTTATCCAAGAAAGAGGGATGGATTTTTGGAGTATAGATAATATTACCTAAAATAGAAATTCATGATGTTAAGTATTAAAATACCTGAAAAAGAACATGGAACTAGGCTTGACAGATCTGTTAGAAGATTATTAGGACAGATAAACCAATCACTTTTAGAGAAGTTTTTAAGATTTGGAATGATTTTGTTAGATGGAAAAAAAGCTAAATCATCAACAAAGGTATTTTATGGTCAAGTACTAAACTATTCACAAAAGATAAGTTTTGAGAAACCTCATCAAATAAAAAGAATAAGTCAATATAATGAAAAGTATTATAAAAATTTATTTAAAAAAATATTTATAAAAGAAACAAATGAATATATAGCAATTAATAAACCTAGTGGACTTGCTGTGCAAGGAGGTAGCAAGCAAAAGTTCCATGTTGATGATATGCTAAAATTTATTTCCACTAATAACGTCTCACTAAAACTTATCCACAGAATTGATAAAGATACATCTGGTTTGTTGTTGCTAGCAAAAGAAAACAAAGCAGCAAAAAAATTTGCATCTTTTTTTAAATATCAAAAAATAATTAAAACATATTTGGCAATTGTTTCTCCGTCTCCAAATGTTGATGTAGGCACTATTGATTTGCCATTATCAAAATCTGGTACAAAAAAATATCAAAGAATGTCAGTTGATCAAAATATGGGTAAAAGAGCTATAACTGAATATAAAGTTGTAGATAAGGTTGGATCTCGTGTGGCTTTAGTTGCCCTTTATCCGAAAACAGGTCGAACTCATCAATTAAGAGTTCATCTAGAATATATAAATGCACCTATAGTTGGGGATAATAAATATAGAGGTTTATCAGAAGTTTATATATCTCCACAAAATTTACCAGAACATAAGAAACTTTCTCACATTAAATGGATACCAAATAATATAAAGAATTTACAATTACACGCTTATTCAATTAGAATATCTAAGAGTGAAATAATTACAGCAGATGTTTCAGAAGATTTTAAGCAAAATTTAAAATTCTTAGGGTTAAAATTACCAAAAAATTTACATAATATTTTTATTTAATTTTTGGAGAGTGTAAATTGTCAGAAGATCTAAAATTAGCTTTATTTGATTATGACGGAACTATAGTCGACTCTGCTATAATGATTGTTAAAGGTGCTATTGAAGCTTTTAGAATGTGTGGATTGCCAGACCCTGATCCAAAAAAAGTTAGAGAAAATATTGGTAAGCCACTCGCAATAGCTTTAGATGAATATATGCCTCCAGGTTTTAATGTAACACCAGAACAAATCTCAGATGCTTATAGATCATGGTATGCAGAACAAGGAAGATTAGGTTTACAAAATGAACCATTATATCCTGGATTAATTGAATTATTGAACGAACTTAAAGAAAGCAATTGGTTAATTGGTATTGCAACTAATAAGTCGAGAATCGGATTAACAAATGGTTTGGCAAAACATAATTTATCAAAAATTTTTGACATAACAATGAGCACAGATGAAAATATACCTAAACCTAATCCAGAGATGGCAATTAAAGCAATGAATGATTTAGGTGTGCAAAAAGAACGTTGTGTAATGATTGGAGATACAATCAATGACATTGGGTTAGGAGTAAATGCAGGTATTACCAGTATAGGAGTTACATGGGGTTATAACAGTAGGGATTTATTATTCTCAGCTGGAGCAAGCTATTTAGTAAGTGATACAATTGAGTTGAGTAAATTAATGAAAACTATATATTCCTAAAATGAAAAAATTTTGGAAAAAAGTCAGTATAAAAAAAATATCATCTAACTCTTTTCAAATTATGTTAGATGAAAAAATTCTACAAACACCTCGCAAAAGGAAATTAGTACTACCAAACTTGCGTTTAACACAAGAGATTGTAAAAGAATGGGATCAAGTTTCAAAAAATATAAATACTAATTCAATGATTTTTTATGGTCTTATATCAACCTCTTTAGATAAAGTAACAGATAATAGAAATTTGTATATTGACGATATTCTTGATTATATTGATACGGATTTAATTTGTTATCGCGCTGAAAATCCAAAAGAATTAGTTGAACTACAAAAAAATAAATGGGATCCAATAATATTACTTATTGAGAAATTTATCGGCACCAAAGTTCAAGTGTTTCAAGGTATTTTACCTAAAAAACAACACACTTCTGTACACAGTAAGTTAAATAATTTAATTAATCAGTTCAATATTTTTGAGATATCAGCATTACATAGAATTACAAATATTACAGGATCAATTTTTTTATCATTATGTGTTATAAAAAGGAAAATATCAAAAAATGAAGCTTATGAGTTATCGTTTTTAGACGAACTATGGCAATCAGAAAATTGGGGTTTTGATAAAGAAACTTCACAAAAAAGAAAAGAAGTATCCATTGAATTAAATAAATCTATATTCTTTTTAGATTGTCTTAAATAAAATAATGTTTTCTCCAATGATAAAAAAGATAAATGAAGATTTCGTGAAGCAATTAAATCCTCACGCTAAAGTGTTATTTGATGAGTATAATATTGCGTTTAAAAATAAAATGTGGGCGTCAGTAATTATATTATCCCTTACGATTATTGATAATATTATGAATAATATTGATAATTTAGATTATGTAGATGGTATAGATATAAATCACTTTAAAAGCTCAAAGGATTTTCATTGGTTAAGAATTAGACGTAATCAAATACTTCATTTTGAAAAACCTATAGAAGGGTTTTTAGGTAATCAAGATAGTAAAAAGACTTTAGAATTAGATGCAATTCGTGCTGACACTACCTTAAAAAGGTGTTTTTATATTCTATTTAGAAAATAATGATTATTTTAGTTTAAATAAACCATCATTATCAAAGATATCATTAAAATTTTTTTTCAGACATAAATCTAATTCTTTTAATGATATTTTTTTTCCTAAATCATAAAAACTAGTCACCCCAGAGTCTTTAATACCACACGGTACAATATTATTAAATTCATTTAAATTTGGATTTACATTTATTGATATTCCATGAAATGTTATCCAACTGGATATTCTTATTCCTAGTGAAGCAATTTTATTATATTTATTATGATTTTTTACCCAAACACCTGGTTGATCATACATTCTTGTTCCATTAATACAGAAGTCTTTTAAAGTAAGGATTATTAATTCTTCTAGTGCATACACATATGCTTTTACATCTTGTAATCTTCTTTTTAAATTAAGCATTAAATAAACAACTCGTTGCCCAGGGCCATGCCAAGTCCATTGACCACCTCTTCCAGTATATTGGAAATTAACTTCACTATTTATTAAATCTTCTTTTTTAGCAGATGTTCCAGCTGTAAAAATCGAATTATGCTCTAATAGCCAAATCATTTCGCTCCTAGAGTTTTTTTTTATTTCTAAAACACGGTTTTTCATCTCTTTAACTGCAAAATTATATTCTACAGGGTTTTTTGAGGTTTTCCATTCTATTTTATTAATCAAGATAATTACTTTCTTTTTAATAGATACAATATATTATTTATCTTGCAATAGTTATATCATTTTGTTATCGCAGAAGAACATTTAAAGTGCGGCTGTGGCGGAACTGGTAGACGCGCAGCGTTGAGGTCGCTGTGGGATAAAACCCGTGGAAGTTCGAGTCTTCTCAGCCGCACCATTAATCCCAAACCTTGAGTTATATCTAACTCAATGTTTTTAAATATAAATTTAACTGCTTTTTGAAAGTGTAAAACAATTTGAGAAACAAATATATCTTAAATAATGTTATCAATTGCAATCAAACTTATTATTTCTCAAAGTGTGTACCATATGATTTGAAAAATTAACATGTGGTAAAGAGAGTATGTTTTAGCTTTAAAACTATGTCGTATTATTCTGCCTTGAGCACACAAAATCAATTCCTAAAAAAACTTGAAGATAACTGGCTACATATAATTCTTCAAATAAAAGATATTCACGCATTCTATTTAGTACACTCTAAAAATAAGATAATTAATACTTATCCATTAATTATTTTTGCTTTGGATTTGAAATAAATCGAAAAAATTTTTTATATAATTAATTTTGTTAAACAATTTTTATTTGATAAATATATTAAATATTTTCATCTTAAGGATTTTTTAAAAAATAAAACTTTACGATTGATTTTATCAAATTTTCATTTTTAAACTACACTATGATTATTTTTTTTAAAATTATTATAACTGCAATAGTTATAGCTGTAATAACTGAGGTAGCAAAGTTAAATGATAGGATTGCAGGACTAATTGCAGCATTACCAATTACAACTTTCATAATTTTATTTTGGCTAAAATATGAAGGTAACTCCATTGAAAAAATATCTAGTCATGTGTCCTACACTCTTTTATACGTGCTTCCAACATTACCAATGTTTATACTATTTCCTTACTTTATTAATAAATTTGGATTTTATTTTGCAATGTTCTTTAGCGTAATGCTAACAATTCTTTTCATATTAGTAGTTCATTTTTTGTCTAAAAAATTTGGTTATAAGATTATTTAAGCTATGCAGGTTTCATATTAACTCTTATGCAACTTTTTCTTATTATTACAGGATAATTAAGAGCTGTTAAAAGGTCAGTTTCCATTTCATTTATTCTGAGACTGCACTTATCCATTGTTAAATAGTAACCATTAGTGTCTTCAATTCCAAAGCACTCATTACCATGATGAATTAGATTGAGAGGTGAGCAAACTAGCATTATAGCAAAAAACATTATTATCTCCTTTGTAAAACCTCCCATATTTATTCAATTACAAATGGTTGCAGAATGCTAATAGTAAAAATATTTTGTATAAAAAATATCATAAATGTAATTTTTTTATGCATAATCTTAAACTTAGTTAAAATTTAATCGTTTTTAATTAAATAATTTTATACAACTATTCTAATTACATTATATTTTTAAGAAATAATCTGTTTAAACAAATAAGTGAATAATTTAGTTTTTTGAAATTTTAGATTCTTTTTTTATCTTTTGTTCCAAGTGATCAATCATTATCCGTCTCATATACTCAGCTCTCGCTAAATTTGTAAATGAATACTCACGAATATCATCATGGGTTATTCTTAAAGAGAAATTATAGAATGCACCGTTTTTCTTAATGCTTGATGCGCTACCTGCAGCTATTTTACTAGTATTTAGTAATGTACCAAATTTAGTTTCGATTATGTTTGACATACTTAATCTCCGTAAAATTAAATAATTTAATAACTATGATATAAAAAATTAAAGTATGTCAAAAGAAAATTCATTTAAATTTCATTAAAATTTAACAATATTCATACAAAAAATGTGATCTGTCATAAGTATGTTGCCTTACTTGTGTGCTCCATCTTCCTTTTTCAACTGCAATTGCCCATTCTTTACTATTGATAACTTCTGGATTATCTATTTCATACATAGCCACAAATTTTTGTTTGGGTGAATCCATTGATTTTGTTTTCCCACCTATAGAAAAATTAAAGGGTATTCCTTTCCCTCTAGTTACTTTATTTACTCCTGGAACATTAAGCAAATGCGGTACATGTTCTCCATCATATACTTCATTAAATAAATTTTCATATTCTTTTTTAACATTCATAGAGACTATAAAAACAAATTTAGAAATATTCATAATAACTCCTTTTTTTTATTATATAATTCGACTAGTAATTCTTTATTTTTCTTATCAAGTTTTTTTATTTCTATTTCTCTTTTCATAGCTTTGCTTCTACTAAGGCACTCTTCGGTATAAATTAATTTAAAAGGTAATCTTGCTCTAACATATTTTGAACCACTACCCTTTGTATGGGTATCTAATCTTCTTTTTAAATTATTTGATATACCTGTATACATAGAGCTATCATTACATTTCACAATATAAACAACCCAATTCATTCAATTATTTTATCTAATTATCTTTGATCAAATTAACAAAAATTTCTTCGAGGCGGATGTCTTTAGTAGATAAATCTAATATTTTTAAATCTGTTTTATAAATTGTTTCCATAATTTTGTTCATAGATATGTGTTTAGGGTCGAAGTATATTTTAACTTTATTTTTAAGAATTTTAATATTATTAATATCTTTAAGACATTCTTTATCCTTTTTGGTAATCTTGTCGTTAGTCAATGTAATAAATATTACTTTTTGATTTGATTTTGAAAGTAATGATTTTTTTGTTTCGTTAGCAATAATTTTGCCTTTATTGATTATAGCAATATGATCACACAAAAATTCAGCCTCTTCTAAATAATGTGTGGTTAATACTATTGTAACACCCAATTTATTTAATTTTTTAAAATAATTCCATAGTTTTTGTCTTAATTCTACATCCACTCCTGCAGTCGGCTCATCAAGTATAACAATAGGTGGTGAATGAACCATCGCTTTTGCTACTAATAGCCTTCGTCTCATTCCGCCAGATAATTTTCGGCTATATGTTTCAGCTTTGTCAGTTAAATCCATTAATTCTAAAAGTTCGTCTGTTCTCCAACTAACTTTTGGAACATTAAACATTCCAGAATGGAGATTAAGTGTTTCTTTTGGTGTGAAAAAAGCATCTATGTTCAGTTCTTGTGGTACAACGCCAACGGCAAGTTTAGATTGTTTTCTATATTTATCTATGTCTAAACCCCATACACGAACTTTTCCAGAAGTTTTTAAAACTGACCCAGAAATAATGTTGATTAGAGTTGATTTTCCTGCACCATTTGGTCCAAGTAAACCAAATATACTTCCTACCGGGACGTTTAAGGATATGTCATTTAAGGCAATGTTTTTAACTTTATCATTATAAATTTTAAATAATTTTTCAATTTGCAATGCTAATTGATTATCTGGAATTTCCCAATATTTTTCTGTCACTTAAGCTCTTTCTTTTCTAAAATAAATATTATTTTATAAAATGACATTAATTTTGATTTAATGACAACTATCTAATTATTAATTATAATAATACTGTTAACAAATTGGTTGCAAGATAGTTTAAATGCAATTTTTCTTAATACAAAAATAAATCTAATAGAATTAATTCTGTAAATTAAATGAATACACCTATTGAAAATAATATAAGACCTAAACTTAAATTGAATGATCCAAATAATTTATTTCTAATTGATGGGTCAGGATATATTTTTAGAGCTTTTTATGGCCTCCCTTCAATGAGCAATAGTAATGGCGTTCCAGTAAATGCAGTGTTTGGTTATACTAAAATGCTTCTTAAACTAATTGATGATTTTAAACCATGTTATGTAGCAGTTATATTTGATGTTGCTAGAAAAACTTTCAGAAATGATTTATATGATTTGTATAAAGCAAATAGATCTGATCCTCCTGATGAATTAATCCCTCAATTTTCAATTATTCGAGATGCTACTAACGCAATTGGATTACCTGTTGTCGAAATGGAAGGGTATGAAGCTGACGATTTAATTGCTACATATTCCGATTTAGCATCAAAAATGAATAAAAATGTTATAATAGTATCTAGTGATAAAGATTTGATGCAACTAGTCGATCAAAATATAACTTTATTTGATCCGATGAAACAATTTTGGATTAATGAAGAAAAAGTTTTAGAAAAATTTGGAGTTTATCCCAACAGAGTAATTGATGTTCAATCTCTTGCCGGTGACACCAGTGACAACATACCTGGTGTTCCTGGAATTGGTATTAAAACAGCAGCAGAATTGATTAACCAATTTGGAGATCTTGACCAATTATTAAATAGAGCTTCTGAGATAAAGCAAAACAAAAGGAGAGAAAACTTATTAATGTACGCAGATCAGGCAATATTATCTAGATCATTAGTAACACTTAAAAAAGACGTTCCTATTAAATCTCATATAGAAGAATTTAAAATAAGTACTGAATTAGAGTTAAATAAATTAATTCCTTTTTTAAGGTCACATAGTTTTAAAAGTTTACTAAATAAATATGAAAATAGTGAAAAGCAACAAACTAAAATACCTAAATCTGAGATAAATGTAGATCCTATTAATTTTATTAATGAATATAGTTCTATTTCCAAAAAATACGAATTAATTGAAAATAAACATCAATTGATAAAATTTATAGAGAATTGTTACAGTAAATCAGTAATTTCATTTGATTGTGAAACTAATTCTTTAAATGCAAAAACTGCAGAATTAGTTGGGATTTCTTTATCATGTGAAGAAGGTTTAGCTTGTTATATACCATTAAGACACGGACACAAACTAGATGATAATCAATCAGACTTTAATTTTGATAATATAAAATCTTTTAATCAAGTCCATTTTGAAGATGCTATTGAATTACTTAAACCGATTCTGGAGGATAAATCTATTTTGAAAATTGGTCATAATATTAAATTTGATGCGCTAGTACTTAAACAATCTCACAATGGTAGTATAAACATTGATCCAATTGGAGATACTATGTGTCTTTCTTATGTTGTTGATTCAGGCAGAGTAGATAATCACAAACTAGATTCTATGGCTTTACGTGAATTAAATCACAATACGATCAAATATGAGGATGTTTGTGGAAAAGGCAAGAACAAAATTTTATTTCATCAATTATCTCCTGCTGATGCGCTTGATTATGCGGCTGAAGACGCAGATGTAACTTTAGCAATATATAATAGAATTTTACCAAGAATATTTAATGATAAAAGATTTTCTGTTTATAAAAGATTAGAGAATCCATTAATCAATGTATTAATAGAAATGGAAAATACTGGCGTAACAATAAATGCTCAAAAATTGTTAGAAATTTCAAAAAATTTATCTGATGAAATTCTTAAATTAGAAAATAAGATTTTTGACTACAGTGGCAAAAATTTCAATATTGGTTCTCCTAAACAACTAGGAGAAATTTTGTTTGATGAAATGAGGATTGAGGGTGGTAAACGCTCCAAAAATGGATCTTGGCAAACTAGTGTTGAGATTCTTGAAAATCTTTCAGATTTAGGACATGAAATTGCACAACTTATTTTAAATTGGAGACATTTTTCTAAATTAAAGAGTACTTATACTGATGCGCTAGTTGAACAAATAAATCCTAAAACTAATAGAGTGCATACAAATTATTCAATGGTGGGTGCTAGTACAGGAAGATTATCATCTTCAAATCCTAATTTACAGAATATACCCATAAAAACAGAGGAAGGAAGATTAATTAGAACCGCCTTTGTGTCAAAGCCAGGTTTTAAATTAGTATCTATGGATTATTCACAAATTGAATTAAGGCTAATAGCGCATATAGCTGATGAAATAAAAATGTTAGACGCCTTTAATAATGATCTAGACATCCATTCGGATACTGCTTCCAAGGTTTTTGGAGTTCCTATTAATGAAATGACGTCAGATTTAAGAAGGAAAGCTAAAGCTATAAACTTTGGAATTATATATGGTATTTCTGCTTACGGTCTTGCAAAACAATTAAAGTGCTCTGTTAATGAAGCTAAAGAATTTATAGATTCATATTTCAAAAGATTTCCAAGAATTAGAGATTATATGGAAGAGGTTAAATCTAACTTAGAAGAAAATGGATATGTAGAAACTCTATTCAACAGACGTATATATATTAATGATAGTAATGCTAAAAATCAAAGGTTAAGAGGATTTGCTGAAAGGCAGGCAATCAATGCACCCATCCAAGGATCAGCCGCAGATATAATAAAACTAGCGATGGTAAGAATACACAATAATTTATTTGATTATAATAATGATGTTTCAATGCTCATGCAAGTTCATGATGAGCTCGTATTTGAGATAAGAGAAAATAGTATTGATAAATATTCAGATATTATAAAAGTAATTATGGAGAATGCCAATTTACCTATAGTTTCTTTGAACGTTAACTTAAAAGTAGACACTGGTTTTGGAGATAATTGGGCTGAGGCTCATTAGATATTATAAACATAAATTAACTTAATTTAGCCTTGAATAAAACTAAATTTTCTACTCAAATCACTATGTAAATTAATTTTAATAAAAATACAGGCAAAAGCATGAGCGAAAAAATAATTCTTATTGATGATGATAATAATATTTTAACATCAGTTTCGGTGGCTTTAAAAGCTGAAGGCTGGGTAATTGAAACTTATAATGATAGTGAACAAGGTCTAATAGCGCTTCAAAGGAATACGCCTAATATAGTAATATTAGATATTAAAATGCCAAAACTTGACGGTATGGAAGTTTTAAAAAAACTTAGAGAAACAAATGACGTTCCTGTAATTTTTTTAACCAGCAAAGATGATGAAATTGATGAAGCAATCGGACTTCGAATGGGAGCTGATGATTATATTACTAAGCCATTTTCCCAAAAGCTTTTGATTGAAAGAATAAGAGCCGTACTGAGGCGAAGTATGTATAAAAGTAATGACGTTTCAGATAAATTAATTCAAAGAAATGATTTATCACTTGATCCAGATAGACATCTTTGTAAATGGAAAGGTGAAGAAATAAGACTTACAGTTACTGAATTTTTAATTCTATATTCCTTAGCTCAAAGGCCAGGAATAGTGAAAAATAGAGACCAACTAATTGATACAGCGTATGGTGAAACTATATATGTGGATGATAGAACAATTGACAGTCATATTAAAAGAATGAGAAGAAAATTTAGAGTTTTTGACAAAAATTTTGATCATATCGAAACATTGTATGGTGTGGGCTATAGATATAGAGACTTATAAAAGTTGAAATTTATTTTTAGAAAATTTGAAAAGTTATATTTTCCTCTAAAAATGAGGATACTATTTATAATATTATTACCTGTAATATTATACCCAATTATCTTAATTTATTTTAATAAGTATCAAGATATTTTAATTAAGTCTGAATTCGTAGCCATTGAAAGACAAGGATTAACGCTTACTAAAGCACTTGCATTAGCAGAAAATCAGTATGGCTTAATCCAGAATAATCAAATATCAAGTCCAGCTCTTCAAAGTCTTATTCCAAAGGTCGAATATGGGTCTAGTATAAGAGCAAGACTCTTTAATATGTATGGAAATTTAATAGCAGATACAAAATCAAGTATGAAGTACAGTCCTTTTGTTAAAGTGAGCCCGTTACCAGCTGTTGACAATGGATTTTCCATAAAAAATACTCTAACACAATTTGTCTCTTTATTTTCAAATTTAATTTCAAAACCTCTTGACCTACCTCTTTACAGAGATGATACAATTTTCTCATTTGAAGACTTCCCAGAAGTTATTATGGCTCTAAAAGGGAGGACTCAAAAAATCTTACGACAAGATGATAATGGTAAACTTTATTTGTCTGTAGCTATACCAATTAAAAACATTCGAATGGTAAGAGGAGCTGTTCTTCTTTCTGTTTCAGGAAAAAAGATTGAACAAGAATTAGTTGACTTAGAAACTGAGCTTTTTAAGGCGTTTGGTCTTATTTTGTTGGCAACAGTTGCTCTTGCTATTTATTTTGGGAGATCAATTACAAATCCTATAGTGAGTTTATCTAATGAAGCAGATAAAATTGCTGAGGATAAAACACTAAAAACATTTAACTTAAATAAATTTAGAAATAGGAAAGATGAAATAGGTAATTTAGCCCAATCTTTTTTTAAAATGACTAATGAGTTACAAAAAAGAATTGATCATATTGCAGAGTTTGCTGCTGACGTTGCTCACGAGTTAAAAAATCCAATAACGTCTGTTAGGTCAGCTTCTGAAACAATTACAAAAGTTAGAAGTTTGAGTGAGCAAAAAAAATTAATAAAAGTAATACAAAATGATGTAGAAAGAATAGATAGATTGATCAATGATATTTCTGCTGCCTCAAGATTAGATGCTGAATTGTCAAGAATAGAAATTAAAGAAATAAATATTTCAAAGCTTCTTGAAACTCTTGTTGATATAAGATCAACTACAATAATGTCAAAAATTAATCTTCTAAAGCACACTGAGGACATTTATATTTTAGGTGATGAAAATAAGATTGCTCAAGTTTTTGACAATTTGATACAAAATGCTGCTTCGTTTTCAAAGGGAAATAATTTTATAAATATTCGAATAGAAAAAAATTTAGAAAATGTAACTATTACTGTTGAAGATAATGGGCCGGGTTTTTCTAAAGGGTCTCTGAAAAAGGTTTTTGACAGATTTTATACAGACAGACCTAAAAATGAAAAATTTGGTAATCATTCTGGTTTGGGATTATCTATCTCAAAACAGATCGTTGAAGCACATGGTGGATTAATAAAGGCATTAAATCGTTTAAATCAAAAGAATGAATGTCTAGGTGGAAGTGTTAAAGTTTCTTTTCCAGAAGTCAAAACTTAATTTTTAAATACATCAATTCAAGCTTTAAATGAGTAATTTTAAATGTTATAGAATGATTAAATTAAATGAGGGTTGCTATGAATGATTATTCAATAACAGATATAAATCTTGCTGAATGGGGAAGAAAAGAAATCTCAATTGCTGAGACTGAAATGCCAGGATTAATAGCATGTAGAGAACTGTTTTCAAACGATAAACCATTAAAAGGTACTAGGATTGCGGGTTGTCTTCATATGACAATTCAAACAGCAGTTCTTATAGAAACGTTAACAAGTCTTGGGGCTAGTGTTAGATGGGCAAGCTGTAATATTTTTTCAACTCAAGATCACGCAGCAGCAGCAATTGCAAAACAAAACATTTCAGTTTTTGCGAAAAAAGGAGAAACTTTAAAAGAATATTGGAATTATGTAGATCAAATATTTACTTGGTCAGATAATACTGTTGCGAATATGATATTAGATGATGGCGGTGACGCAACTTTATATATTATATTAGGTGCTAAAGCAGAAAGTGGTGATAAAGTATTAACTAACCCCGCTAATGAAGAAGAAGAAGCTCTTAAGGCACAAATTTTATCCAGACTTGAAAGTTCTCCAGGGTGGTTCACTAAAGTTAAAAATAGTATAAAAGGCGTTACTGAAGAAACAACTACAGGTGTCCTTAGATTATATCAAATGGCAGAAAAAGGTGATCTTCCTTTTCCAGCAATTAATGTGAACGATTCAGTCACAAAATCTAAATTTGATAATCTTTATGGATGTAGAGAATCTTTAGTAGATGGCATTAGAAGAGCCACTGATGTAATGTTATCTGGTAAAGTTGCAGTGGTTGCAGGTTATGGTGACGTTGGTAAAGGATCTGCTGCATCACTTCGTCAAGGTGGGGCTAGAGTAATTGTAACTGAAATTGACCCTATTTGTGCATTACAAGCTGCAATGGAAGGATACGAAGTGTGTTCTATGGAAGAGGCATGTTCTAGAGGAGATATATTTGTAACAGCAACTGGTAATAAAGATGTTATTACTGTGGACCATATGAGAGAAATGAAAGACAGAGCTATCGTGTGTAACATCGGTCATTTTGATTCTGAAATTCAAGTTGAGTCACTTCAAAATATGAAATGGTCAGAGGTTAAGCCTCAAGTGGATGAGGTTGAGTTTCAAGATGGAAAGCGTTTAATAGTTTTAGCAAAAGGAAGATTGGTAAACCTAGGATGTGCTACTGGCCATCCTAGTTTTGTTATGAGTGCTTCTTTTACTAATCAAGTACTTGCACAAATAGAGTTATGGGAAAAGCCAGAAAATTATGAAAATAAGGTATATACCTTACCAAGACATTTAGATGAAAAAGTTGCTAAATTACATCTTGACAAAGTTGGTGCAACTTTAAGTAAACTTTCTTATGAACAAGCTGAGTACATAGGTGTTCCAGTACAAGGACCTTTTAAATCAGACAATTATAGATACTAATTTATGAAATTGTTATTAGAAATAGCGATTAAATCTAAAACTGAAATGCATAACTTTGGTATACAATTAGCAAAGTTATTTTCGCTAAATGATCTGATTACATTTGATGGCGATTTAGGTGTTGGTAAAACATTTTTATGTAAATCAATAATAAATAATTTAACAAAAATTAATGAAGTTGTTAGTCCTACATTTAATATTGTTCAAACATATCCATTTCAACAAAATGAAGAAATCTGGCATTGTGATTTTTATAGGATTAATAGTTTTGAAGAATTAGATGAGATTGGTATTTTTGAGGACTTAAAAAAAAAATTATTTTTATTGAGTGGCCAAAATTTAGTCATGAATTAAGTCAATTTGATCCCTTGAACCTTAATATTGAGATTATAAAGAATAATCAAAGTAATTTATCTGAATATAGAAAAATTTCTTTATCTGGTTCAAAAAAATGGGATAATAAAATTAAACATTTAAGTGCTTTTTAGTTTTGTGAGGTCAATAATTTGAATTATGTCTTCTATGATTTAGAAACTACAGGAAGAAATTCTTCTTGGGATCAAATTATTCAAGTGGCAGCTATACTTACCGATGATAAATTTAATGTTATTGACAAATTTGAAGAAAGATGTCGATTAAAAAAAGGTTTAGTACCTTATCCTGAAGCATTGATCGTAAACAAAACATCTGTTGAAATTTTAAAAAATGTAAATTTGTCACATTATGAGTTAACAAAAAAAATAGAAAAAACATTTAAAAAATGGTCACCAGCAATTTTTGTTGGATACAATTCAATAAATTTTGATGAAGAATTTATTAGAAAAAATTTCTTTAAAACTCTTTTTGAGCCCTATTTAACCCAATTTAATGGTAATAGAAGAGCTGATGTCATTGGCATAACTAGAGCATCTAAATTTTATTTTCCTGATTGTTTAAAAGTTGGAATTAATGAAAAGGGGAATCAAATCTTTAAATTAGATGTTTTAACTGAACTTAATAATATTGTTCACAATGCTCATGATGCTATGGGTGATGTAGATGCAACTTTAGAAATTGCTAAAATTTTACAGAAAAGTTCTAACAAAATTTGGAATGCTGCGCTTAAAAATAATAATAAAATAGATGTAGATAATTTCCTAATTCAAAATAACATTGTTTGTATGGACGAATATCTTTTTGGAAAATATAACGTACATGCTGTTACTTACATTTGCAAGAATCAATTTAATTATCCTCAATGTTTTGATTTACTACACGATCCACTTGATTATATTGATATGTCTATTAAAGATTTAAAAATTAAAATGAAACAAAAACCTAAATTAATTAAAGAAATCAAAAATAATAAAAATCCTATATTATTAGATTCAAGCGTTGTTGATAAAATACCAGTGTATCAATCAATTGGGATGGAAGTTTTAACTCACAGAGCAGAAATTATTAAACAAAGTTCTGATTTTAAAAATAAAATTCAAACAATTCTTTTTGAAGAATATGAGACAAAACAAATGACTAAATCACAGATTGATGTAATGCCCGAAGAAAGTATTTATTCTGGTGGTTTCCCTGACAATCACGAAAAATCGAAAATGATTGATTTTCATAATGCTGATTGGGAAGAAAGATTTTATATTTCAAATCAGTTTAAAGATAAACGTTATAAATATTTTGCTCAACTGTTAATTTATGAAGAGATGCCTCATATACTTCCTAAATCTGACTATGAAAATATCCATAAGATTATTGCCAATCAGATTTTAAGTACTGACAATGAAAAGTGGAATACAATTCCTAAGGCATATCATGAGCTGGATAATTTACGTGAAGAATTTGAAAGACAAGGTAATGATGAAAAGTTGTTATTCTTGGAAGATTGGGATCACTTTCTACAAGATCTTGAAAAGCAGTACCAATGAATTTAAACTTTGTTAACTAAGGAGATATTAAAATGGCTACAAATAAAACAAATGATCAAAACTTTAAAGCAGATGTATTAGAAGCTAAAGAACCTGTGTTAGTAGATTTTTGGGCTGAGTGGTGCGGACCTTGCAAAGCAATTGCACCTTCCTTAGAAGAATTATCTGAAGAAATGAGTAACAAATTAAAAGTTGTAAAAATTAATGTTGATGAAAATCCGTCAACATCTCAAGCATACAGTATAAGAAGTATTCCTGCTTTAATGATATTTAAAGATGGAGAAAAAATATCTGAGAAGATGGGAGCTCTTCCAAAATCGGCTCTTGAGACATGGATTAAAGATACAATCTAATCAATTATAGTTTTGTTAAATTTTAATGCATGACCTGCTAAATATAAAGATCCAGTAATTAATAATGGTATTTTATTGTCGGCCTTTTTAAGAGCTTCTTCAAAACTGTTTGAAACATTTGTTTCAAAACCTAATGTATCTAATTTATATTTTATATCTAGAGCTGAATATGAATTTTTATCAGGAATAGTAATTGCATAAATTTGATTGATGTGGTTTTTAAAAATTTTGACGAAATCTTTTACTTCTCTGTTATTTAACATACCAATAATTATGTTCCATTTACCCAATGAATTTTTAGTCAAATATTCATCAAGAACAATTGCACCATCTTGATTATGTGATCCATCAATTATAGTAACATTTTTTCTGAGATTGAAAATCTTACCATCATTTAATTTTTGAATTCTGCCGGGCCAAGAGGTTTTTGCAAGTGCATGCCTTACTTTATATATGGACATCGATGGTATTAAAAATTTAGCAGCTGTAAATGCTGTTGATGCATTTTCGTATTGAAAGTCACCAACTAAACTTAATTTTGTATTTTTTGAAATTCTTTTTATCTCGATTGGTATTGAATTTAATTCTTTTGCAGCATGAACTAGTGTTTTCATTGCTTTATCTTTACTCTGTTTAGCAATAATTACGGGTATATTTTTTCTTAAAATTCCTGCTTTCTCTTTTGCTATTTTTTCAATATTTTTTCCTAAAAATTCTTCATGATCCAAGCCTATTTTAGTTATTATAGTAAGCTTTTTATTTTCTATAATATTTGTCGCATCTAATCTCCCACCCATCCCAGTCTCAAAAATATTAATATCAGTAGGAAACCGTTTAAAAGCGATAAAAGCTGCTGCTGTAGTAATTTCAAAAAATGTTATTGGATTACGATTATTTTTTAACTCAACTTCCTCTAATATATTTATTAAATCTTTATCTGAAATTAATTTTTTGTTTATTCTAATTCGTTCATTAAAATTTATTAAATGAGGAGAAGTATATATATTAACTGACAAATCATGAGCTTCTAAAATTTCTTTTAAGAATGATGCAGTTGAGCCTTTACCATTTGTCCCAGCTATATGTATTACGTTGTTTAGCGTATTTTGTGGATTGTCAAATTTATTCATTAGATCTTTTAATCTTTTAAGATCAAAATCTATAAGTTTTGGATGTAAATCAAACATCCTATTTAAGGTTAAAAATAATTTGTTTTTAGTATTACTCAATTTAAATTAAAATTTAGTAGTGTTAATTTAAATAAAAAGTTAAAGATTTTAAAAGTTTTGAAATTTTTATTTTTTGTTCGGATCTAGGAACAACCAAATCTATCATACCATGAGATTTTAAATATTCCGCAGTTTGAAAATCTTCAGGTAATTTTTCTTTTACTGTCTCTTCTATGACTCTTCTACCAGCGAACCCAATAATTGCTCCTGGTTCTGCAATATGAATATCACCAAGCATAGCAAAGCTTGCTGTAACACCTCCAGTAGTTGGATTTGCATGTAAAACTATATATGGAAGCTTTGCTTTTTTAATTTTATTAATTGCAATTGTTGATCTTGGCATTTGCATTAGAGAAAATATGCCTTCTTGCATTCTTGCACCTCCTGAAGATGGGACTACTATAAGGGAACATTTTCTTTTTATAGCCTCTTCAGAGGCTAAAATTAATCCATCTCCTACATATCTACCCATAGATCCTGCCATAAACGTAAAATCAAAACACGCCAAAATCACTGGAGTTTTATCAATTAATCCGAAACTGACCAATAAAGCATCATCTAGTTTTGTTTTGATTTGAGCATCTTTTATTCTATCGCTATATTTTTTTTTATCTTTAAAATTAAGTGGATCTAATTTTGGTTTTGGAATTGTGATATTTTCTATGGTGTCTTTATCAAGAAGAAACTCAATTCTTTCTTTTGCTGATAAATGATCATGAAAACCACATGTTTTACAAACATTATGATTTGCAGTAAACTCTTTATGAAATATCATTTGAGAACAAGATTTGCATTTTCTCCACAACACTTCCTCAGGTTCTTTTATTTTAACAAAAGCTTTAAACTTAGGTAAAACTGTCTCTTTAATCCAATTCAATTATCATTTCCTTCTTTTGTGACATTAAATTACCAAATAAATAAGGCTTAATTATGTTTTAAAGCTTTTGATATATCTTTAGTAAAGTCTAAACATGTAATTAAGTCTTCACTGCTGGAAACAACATCATTATCTAGAGTTTTTTTGATTAAATCAACTACCGCAGATCCTATAACAATACCGTCAGATAATTCTGACATCAAAGTTGCTTGAGCTGGTGATCGAATGCCAAATCCAACAATAATTGGTAAGTCTGTGATCTGTTTAATTTTTCTTATATTTTCCTGAACGTTTTCAATATCAGGGGCATGGGTGCCAGTAATACCAGTTATTGATACATAATACACAAATCCAGTAGCATTTAGCAAAATCTTTTTAAGTCTTTTTTCATCTGTAGTTGGAGTAACTAATCTGATCATAGAAAGATTATTTTTTTCTGCTTCAAAATAGAACTCATTATCTTCTTCTGGTGGTAAATCCACAATGATAAGCGCATCTACACCTAACTCTATACAATTATTAATAAATTTTTCTTTCCCAAACTTATAAATTGGATTGTAATATCCCATCAATATAATAGGTGTATAACTGTTTTTTTCTCTAAAAATCTTAATTAGTGATAAACATTTATTAAGATTCATGCCTGATTTGAGAGCTCTTTGACTTGATAATTGTATAGATGGTCCATCTGCCATTGGGTCTGAAAACGGCATTCCAATTTCTATAAAAT
Source organism: uncultured SAR116 cluster alpha proteobacterium (assembly GCA_902593735.1). Lineage (GTDB taxonomy): Bacteria > Pseudomonadota > Alphaproteobacteria > Puniceispirillales > Marisalimonadaceae > Marisalimonas. The sequence continues at coordinate 17,572 of CACJJL010000007.1, read as the reverse complement.
CTGCGCCACTATCAGGCAAATTAGTAATAAGATCCAGGGAGATTTCAAAATTAGGGTCGCCAGCGGTAACAAAAATTCCTAAAGCTGTTTTATTTTCTTTCTTTAATTTATCAAAGGTTTTTTTTATGCGATTCATATTTTATATTAACTATCATTTTTCATTATTAATGGTAACACAACAGACAAATCTTTGTCTCCTCTACCACACATATTCATGATTATAATTTGGCCTCTTCTCTCAGAAGCTAGTTTACCTGTAATATGTAATGCATGTGCAGGTTCGAGAGCAGGAATTATACCTTCTAACCTGCTACACAACTTAAAAGCAGCTAAACTTTGTTCATCTGTTGTTGATAAATATTTAATTCTACCAATATCATAAAGCCATGAATGTTCTGGTCCAATGCCAGGATAATCCAAACCAGCGGAAATTGAATGAGCGTCAATTATTTGACCATCATTGTCTTGAAGTAAGTAAGTTCTATTGCCATGAAGCACTCCTGGGGAGCCTGCAGTAAGTGACGCAGCATGTAGATTAGAATTCAGCCCCTTTCCTGCTGCTTCTACTCCAAATATTTCAACTTCTTCATCATCAAGAAATGGATGGAATAAACCTAATGCGTTTGATCCACCACCAATACAAGCAACTAAAGCATTTGGAAGTTTGTTTTCCTTTTCTAAAATTTGCTTTTTTGCCTCTTCACCTATAATTGATTGAAAATCTCTTACCATTTTAGGATATGGATGAGGTCCAGCTGCTGTTCCAATAATATAAAAATGAGTATTTGCATTAGCTACCCAGAATCTTAATGCATCATTCATTGCATCCTTTAATGTACCTGTACCAGAGGTTACTGGATTAATTTTAGCGCCTAATAACTGCATTCTTTGGACATTAGGTTTTTGTCTTTGGATATCCTTAGCACCCATAAACACTATGCACTCAAATCCAAATAAAGCGCAAGCAGTAGCAGTTGCCACTCCATGCTGGCCAGCACCTGTTTCAGCTATAATTTTATTTTTGCCCATTTTTTTTGCTAATAAAATTTGACCTATTACATTATTGATTTTGTGAGCCCCTGTGTGATTAAGTTCATCTCTTTTTAAATAAATTTTAGCTCCCCCAAAATGTTCGGTTAGTCTTTCTGCAAAATATAATGGGCTAGGTCTTCCGATATAATCTCTTCTATACATATCTAATTCATCAATAAACAATTGGTCTTTTGTTGCTTGTTCATAAGCGTTTTCAACCTCTAAAATTAATGGCATTAGAGTTTCAGCAACAAACCTACCACCATGAATGCCAAACTTACCGAAAGTATCTGGTCCAGTTTTTAAGCTATTTAAATTCAATTTCGTCATATGCAATCCACTATAAATTTTTACATTTAATCATAAAATCTTCAATTAATTTAGAATCTTTGATGCCTCTCCTAATTTCCAAACCAGAAGAAATATCTATAGCAGGTGCTTTAGTAATATTAATAGCATTTTCTATATTTTTTATATTTAATCCACCTGCAAGCATCCATTTCTTTTTGAATTTAAAACCTTTAAGAATATCCCAGTCAAATTTTTTACCATTACCACCTGGCAAAGCCTCAGACTGAGCGTCAAGTAGTAAGATGTCACAAATATCCTCAAATTCTTTAATTGTTCTTAATAGATCAACTTTGTTTTTTACGTTGATTCCTTTTATCAAAGGAAGATTAAATTGATTTTTTATGGTAAGACATCTATTTGCACTTTCTTTCCCATGAAGTTGTATATAGTCTGGGTTAACACTTTTTATTAATTCATTTAAAAAGTCATCATTTGGGTCAACAGTGAGAGCGACTATTTTAGTTGTTTTGTTTCTTGATTTAAGTAAATTCCTAGATAAATTAATTGAGATGTTTCGTGGTGAATTTTGGAAAAAAACTAATCCCACGTAATCAACTTTACATTTAAGTGCTGTGTTCATTGATATTTCATCATTTATTCCACAGATTTTGATTTCAAATAGATTCTTCATTTTAAACAAGATATATATTCTGGGTAAAAGAAGATTTAATAATAAAGTTATTTATTTAAACGATCTTTCATATTTTTTCCCATTCTAAAGAATGGAACGTTTTTAGCAGGAACAGCTACGGCTTGTCCATTTTTTGGATTTCTAGCAATGCGGGCTTCCCTTCTTTTTACATCAAAAACACCAAAACCTCGTAATTCAACTCTCTCATTTTTCGAAAGAGCTCTACTAATAGTGTCAAAGAATACATTAACAATTTTTGAAGCATCTTTTTGATATATACTTGGATTTAAACTAGCTATTTTGACAATAAGATCAGATTTATTCAACATTTCACCTTTTAATTAGGACTTTTCATCTTTTTTTGCTAATGCAGCACCTAATATGTCACCTAAACTTGCTCCACTATCAGATGAACCATATTCTGCCATAGCTTTCTTTTCTTCTTCAATTTCTCTTGCTTTTATTGATAAAGAAATTTTTCTTAATTTTTTATCAATATTTGTAACAGTTGCATCAACTTTATCACCAACACCATAACGATCAGTTTTTTGATCAACTCTTTCTCTTGATAGATCATTTTTCCTAATAAAGCCTTTAATATTATCACCAACGTTAACTTCTAAACCATTCTCAGAAATTTCTGCAATAGTACATGTAACTGTGGAACCTTTTCTTATGTTACCTATTTCTGTAGCTGTTACGTCTTCTTTTAATTGTTTGATACCAAGAGATATTCTTTCTTTTTCAACGTCTATATCTAATATTTTAGCTTGAGCAACAGAACCCTTAGAATAATTTTTTATCAGTTCGTCACCATTTCCATCCCAACTTAGATCAGAAAGATGTACTAACCCATCAATATCATCTGAAAGTGCTATAAATAATCCAAATTCAGTTATATTTCTTATCTCACCTTCAATTATATCTCCAACTTTTTTATTATTTTTATATTTTTCCCATGGATTATCCATACATTGTTTTATGCCTAATGATATACGCCTTTTTTGATCATCAATTTCAAGTACCATAACTTCAACTTTTTCTGAGGTTGATACTATTTTACCTGGGTGGACATTCTTCTTTGTCCAACTCATTTCAGAAACATGAACTAAGCCTTCAATACCATCTTCTAATTCAACAAATGAACCATAATCTGTTATATTGGTAACTATACCAGACATTTTTGCACCGACAGGAAATTTTTCAAAAACTTTGACCCAAGGATCTTCAGTTAATTGTTTAATACCAAGTGATATTCTTTGCGTTTCGTCATTGAATTTTATAACTTTGACTTGAACTGACTCCCCAACTTGAAGAGTTTCTGAGGGATGATTTATTCTTTTCCAAGATATATCTGTTACGTGTAATAGACCATCAACTCCACCTAAATCGACAAATGCACCATAATCAGTTATATTTTTGATAACACCTTGTAAAACTTGGCCTTCTTGTAAGTTTGCAACTAACTCTGATTTTGCCTCAGCTCTGCTATCTTCCAGAACTGCTCTTCTAGAAACAACAATATTACCTCTTCTTCTGTCCATTTTTAATATTTGAAAAGGTTGTGGGGTGCCCATTAGTACACTTAAATCCTTTATAGGTCGAATATCAACTTGGCTACCAGGTAAGAAGGCAGTTGCACCTTCTAAATCAACGGTAAAACCACCCTTGACCTTTCCAAAAATTATTCCATTAACTCTTTGTTGCTTTTGAAGAGCTAATTCAAGGTTAACCCAAGATTCTTCTCTTCTAGCTTTTTCTCTACTTAAAATTGCATTACCATTGATATCTTCAAGTCTTTCAATGTATACTTCAACAGTATCACCAATTTTAATGTTTATTTCATGTTCGTTGTTTCCGAATTCCCTTATTGGCACACGTCCTTCACATTTTAGCCCAACGTCAATTAAAATCATGTCTTTTTCAATTGATAGAACTGTTCCAGATACCACTGATCCTTCAATACTTGTCATCTCTTGAAAGCTTTGATCTAACAACTCAGCAAAGTTTTCAGTTGAAGATTTGGTGGTCGTTTCAGTTTGATTCAATATTTTCTCCTATAAAATGTATGTACGTCATTAATTTGTGTTGTTATAAATATGCAAACAAAAGAAATCAATCTATAATTACATATGAGTAATAAAGTAGATGAAATTTAATTTACTTATTTTTTTCTTTTATATTCTTTCTTCCTTCAATAATTTTTGTAACTACTAACAATAAATCTTCAGCACTCATTAAACTTGTATCAATAATATGAGCATCTTTGGCCGGTACTAGGGGGGCCTCAAATCTGCTTCTATCTAGCTTATCTCTGTTTTTCATTTTTACAATTAAAGCATGCAACATACACTTTTCATCATTTTCATGCAAGAAAGATATATTTTTTTCTAACAATCTTCTTTTTGCTCTTATTTCAATAGATGCATCAATAAAAAACTTAAAATCTGCATTAGGTAGGATTTTTGTACCAATATCTCGACCATCTAGAATACATCCCCCAAATTTATTTAGATTAATATCTACAAATTCTTTTTGTTTTAAATTTAATATTTTTCTTAATTTTGGGTAAGTTGCAATTAATGATGCTAATTTAGCAATTTTTTCTGATCTTAAATATTCTTTTTTTAATTCTGAAAATTCTACTTCTTTTGCATATTTACAACTTAAATATTCTAAATTATTGTCTGTATCCTTTTTCTTAACTATTAAATCACTTGCAACTTTCCTATATAAAAGTCCTGTGTCTAAATGAGCAAAACCATATTTTTGAGCTAAATTTTTAGCTAAAGTTCCTTTACCTGAGGCCGCAGTACCATCTATTGCAATTTTTAACATTTAACGCTTAACTTTTATATTAAATTTTAAACATATTCTAATTTAGCTCCAATTGTATTCATTATTTTAACGAATGATGGGAAAGATGAATTTATTGTGTCAGTATTTTCGACAATCAAAGAATTTTCTGTAATCATACCTAAACATAAAAATGACATCGCAATCCTATGATCAAGTTGTGATTCAATACTAATTTTTCCTTCTAATTTACAATCTGGTCCATTACCTTTTATAACCATACTATCTTTAGTATCAAAAGTTTCAATTCCTAAAGAATGTAACCCTTTACTAATTGCATTAATTCTGTCGGTTTCTTTAAATCTTAATTCCTCTATACCTTCCATATGAGTTTCGCCTTGTGCTTTTACCGCTGCAATAGATAGTATTGGATATTCATCAATCATTGAAGCAACTCTTGATTTTGGAATAGTAATACCATTTAGAATACTATAACTTGCTGAAATATCTGCAACTGGTTCACCATTGACTTCTCGTTTATTTGAAAAAGTGATATTTGCTCCCATCTCAATTAAAGTTTTATATAATCCAATTCTTAAGTCGTTAACACATACATTTAAAACTTTTACATTACTATTGGGAGTTAGTAATGACGATACTATAGGAAATGCCGCACTTGATGGATCTGAAGGTACTTCAATATCATATGGCATTAGCAAAGGTAAACCCTCTAAGCTGATTTTCCAAAAAGAGTTTGATTGTTGTTCTATATCTACTTTAGCACCTAAGTATTTTAACATCCTTTCAGTGTGATCTCGTGACAATGTAGGCTCAATAACGGTTGTTTTTCCAGGGGAGGATAGTCCTGTCAACAAAATACTAGATTTTATTTGAGCTGAAGCTACTGGGCTTTCGTATTTTATAGGTAAAGGAATTTTACTACCCCTTATTTTAATTGGAAGATTGTCATTATTAGGATTATCAAATCTTGCTCCAGTCTTAACTAATGGTATGATGACTCTTTTCATTGGTCGTTTAGAAAGTGAAGCATCTCCATAAATAGTAGCCTCTACATCTGACCCTGCGATTAAACCCATCAATAATCTAGAACCAGTTCCTGAATTACCCATATTTAATTCATAATTAGACCCAAATAAGTTACCTATACCATTTCCAAAAATCTCCCAAAAGTTATTTACTTTATTGATATTACAACCTAATCTTCTAAGTGCATTTGCAGTAGCAATCACATCATCACTTTCAAGTAAATTTTTAACTTTAATTTTTCCTGAAACCATTGATCCTATTATAAGAGCTCTATGAGAAATAGATTTGTCACCAGGAACTACAATTTCACCTGACAAATTTGAGGATTTATTAGAGGATATAGAATTAATCAAAAACTTTCCTTTCTTATACAAAAGCTAAATATATATTTAAATTCTGAAATGTTAATTAAATTCTTAAAAAAACTTTTGACAGATTGAAATTTTTGAGTCTAATCCAATAATATATATTTTACACTATGGAGAAATAATATGGCCAAACCTGAGTGGGGTATAAAAAGAATTTGTTTATCATGTAATTTAAAGTACTATGATTTAAATAAATCTCCTATTATCTGTCCTTCATGCGGTACAAAATTTGATCCTGATTTTTACTTAAGTGGTAGAAAAAAAAGTTTATCACCAAAATCTATCGTTGAAAGCAACAAAGATGTTTCAGATGATATTAGTGATTTAGATGAAATTGAAATTGATACTGAGAACGAAGATAATTCTGAGGATGATGATTTGATTGAAATCAATAAAGATGAACAGAATGAAATGACTGAAGATAATATTGTCTTGGATGATGATATTTCTTTTATTGACGCTAATGAAATATCAGAAGAAGATGATTTTGAAGGGGAAGATGAAGTAAGTGTAGAAATTAGTGACGAAGATAAGAATTAGAGTTTTAATGGGGCTATAGCTCAGTTGGGAGAGCGCTACACTGGCAGTGTAGAGGTCAGGGGTTCGAACCCCCTTAGCTCCACCAGATTATCTTTCTGTTCAATGTTTTGCTGTAAACATCAAAATGCTTAGACATTTAGGATGTTGTAATTTTCTCATCTAATGCATACGAAATTCCATCAGGTAATATTAATTTGTAAAAGCTCAGTGTAGCTTCGTTGTTTTAGAAAGACCAATGTACGGAAAGGTCTCTAAAAAAATTGATTTTTTTAAATTGATATTTTTTTATTCCACTCATTTTCTCAAATAATCTATAAGATTTTAACCTTCATTTTCAATTTTGATACATTTTTTATTAAATAAGGCTTATAACAAATTTATAAATGTTTAGATTACAAAGAATTTAAATTTAAATTTGAATTTTATATAATTTATCTGATAATAAAATAATGGAATATGAAAGCCCATCTCAGCAACAATTAAGTAATCTGTTAGAACACTATCAGGCTGGACGGTTAGATGATGCTGAAAAGCTGGCTACTTCCATTAGCCAAGATTTTCCAAAGCATCAATTTGCCTGGAAAGTTTTAGGCGCAGTATTTGGGGCAACAGGCAGAAATTCGGATGCAGTATTTGCTAATCAGAGGGCAGTCGCATTATCTCCTCAAGATGCTGAAGCCCACAACAACTTGGCTAACACGCTTCTAGAACTGGGAAGATTAGACGAAGCTGTAGCAAGTTACATACATGCAATATCATTGAAACCAGACTTTGTCTTAGCCCACTACAACTTGGGTAACACGCTTCTAGAACTAGGAAGATTAGACGAAGCTGTAGCAAGTTACATGCAAGCAATATCATTGAAACCTAACTATGTCGAAGCCCACAGTAACTTGGGTACAGCGCTCCAAGAACTAGGAAGATTAGATGAAGCTGTAGCAAGTTACACACAAGCAATATCATTGAAACCTAACTCAGCCCTAGCCTACTACAATTTGGGTGTCTCGCTTCAAGAACTAGGAAGATTAGACGAAGCTGTAGCAAGTCAAAAAAAAGCAATAATGTTGAAACCTGACTATGCCTAAGCCCACATCAACTTGGGTACCTCGCTCCAAGAACTTGGAAGATTAGACGAAGCTTTAGTGAGCTACAGACAAGCAATATCGTTGAAACCCGACTTTGCTCTAGCCCACAACAACCTGGGTATTACACTTCAAGAACTAGGAAAATTAGACGAAGCTCTAGCAAGTTACGCAAAAGCGACAGTATTGAAACCTGATTATGCCGAAGCCCATAGGCATATTACATTAATGAGAAAATTTAATCGAGAAGATGAACATTATTCAAAAATGCAAGAGCTATATCTTGATAAAAATATTTCAGAGGAGCAACGTTGCCATATTAACTTTGGTTTAGCCAAAGCTTGTGAGGATTTAGGAAATTTTGAGCAAGCGTACAACCATTATAGAGAGGGTAATATGCTACGTAAAAAGCTTTTGAACTACAATATCAGTCAAGATTTAAAACTTTTTAAACAGCTTAAATTTAGCTATCCAAAAATAGAAAACAGTTCATTAGAACCTGACAAATTGTCAAAGAAACTAATCCCAATTTTTATTGTTGGTATGCCTCGATCTGGTACAACTTTAGTTGAACAAATAATTTCTTCTCACTCGAAAGTAACTGGAGCAGGAGAGATAAATTTTGTAGCTCAATTTGGTGGAGCTATTGCAACTGGTATTACTAAAGTAAATAAAGAATCTTTACTCGATTTCCGTCATAACTATCTAAATAAACTGCATAATGTTTCTAAAGGAAATTTAATTGTTACAGACAAGATGCCACAAAACTTCCGTTTTATAGGATTGCTTGCTGCAGCGTTTCCTGAGGCTAAAATAATATACGTAAAAAGAAACCCAGCTGCCGTATGTTGGGCGAATTATAAGCGATATTTTGTGTCAAAAGATTTGGGCTATAGTTACGCGCTTAATGATGTAATTAGTTATCATAAATTGTATGAAAACCTGATGGATTTTTGGACAAACACGCTCAGTAAAAGGATCTACAAACTTGATTACGAACTACTAACAGTTAATCAAGATAGTGAGACACGACGGCTAATTGAATATCTAGGCTTAAATTGGGACAAAAAATGCCTCTCGCCTCAAAATAATAAGAGAAGTGTAAGAACAGCGTCCAACCTTCAGATTAGAAAAAAAGTTTATCGAGGTAGTTCGGAGGAATGGAAGAAATATCAACCATACCTTAATGGAGCATTTGATGATTTACTGTCGCCATGAGTTATAAGCTAAATGCTAAGCTAAATTAACATCAAAATTTAACTAGCAAATATAATATCAACAACAAATCATTAAAATTATAATTGATAATTTATTTTAATCAAATCGATATATACATATGCTATTTGTGAATTAATATCCTAGAATAATGTAGTAACCAAAAAACAGGTACTTAAAGCATGTTTGAGACAGAGATTAAGAAAATTTAATAGAATTAAAGATTGAAAAAGCATTGTAGCAGGGTGTTGCCACCTGTAAAGAGGGCTAGTTTCAAAATGTTGAACGTTTATTTAGTGTTATATAATTCCAAGAAGTCATTAGAACAGTTTTAAAAAAATGATATAAATATAATTAATAAATACTTACGCACATAAAGAATATTAACATTAAAATATTTCATCAAATTGTTTCTTAAAAAGTTTTTTTCTTTATCTTGTGAACTTTCTGATGCTATTTTTTCATTAATTAAACTACTAATTTATAATTTTGCACAATTTTTAAAGGCTAGATTTGTATTTACTGAATTATTTCCTTTGATTAATTTTTTTTCAAGAATTTCTAATAATAAAATTAAAACATTTCACATTTTTTGTTGTGTGAAATATCTTAATTGATTAAGGACCATATTGACTGAAGTGATGAATTCTGGTTTTTTTCTCCAATGAGAGACGGTTTCTTCAGGCATATTTAAATGTTCTGAAATAAATTTATCTTTTTTTCCTTAAGCGACAAGTTGTACAGCTATTAGTTGATTACAATTGAGTATTATTGACTTTTTTATTTTGATAGTTGTATGGTGATAAAGTTTCCTTTTATAACTCTTTATTGTAATGAATTTTTTGGAGATAAAAGCGGTCTTAAGGTGTTCTTTAAATTTTAACAATGGATAATAATTGGTATTCCAATATTTGTACAAATAGTCCACCATTATCAAAGGAGTTTAAAAGTTTGTATTTATAAAAATATTAAATTATTTGATTTTGGAATTTAGTAATGCCGGTCGTAGCTTTTTATAGTAACCATAGTAATGCAAAATTACAAAGTGAATGGGAAAACAAGATACAAGTACATTACCCATTAGTTAATTTAGTGCCTTTGTTAAGTGATCAAGCAGAGAATGCAATAATTGCTCTATTATGGAAAGCACCACTTGAAAGAGTAAAAAACTTAAATAACTTAAAAGGTTTGATATCTTTAGGTCAAGGTGTAGATCATATCCTAAAAGATAACATAATTAATAATAAAATGCCTGTTGTAAGGATAGTTGATCCTTTCATGGCAAAATCTATGAGTCATTGGGTAGTTATGTGTGTTCTAAATTTTACTAGGGATACATTTGGTTATTATGATCAACAAAAAAATAAAATATATAAACCTAGGAAGGAAAAAAACTTTACTAATTTAAAAATCGCAATTTATGGTATTGGAGCAATAGGAAGTGTTGTTGCAAAAGATCTTAAAAAATTAGGATTTAAAGTTTACGGCTGGAGCAGAACACAAAAAAAAATTCCAGGTATTATTTGTTTAATTGGTAAAGATAAATTTAAAAATCTACTTAAGTCTTGTGATATCCATATATGTCTTCTCCCATTAACCAAAGAAACTTATAACATTTTTGATAACTCCTCATTTAAAATAATGAAACATGGTTCATGTTTTATAAATGCTGGAAGGGGAGAGCAAGTAGTTGAAGAACATTTGATAAAAAATTGTAAATCTGGTCATATTTCTTCAGCGATTTTAGATGTTTACCGTAAAGAACCATTGCCAAAAAAGAGCAAGCTATGGGAACAAGAAAACATTAGCATTTGGCCTCATGTAGCTGCAGAAACAAACCCTGAAACTGCGGCTAAGCAAATAGCAAATGCAATAAGATGTATTGAAAATGGGCAAATACCACCTAACACAATAGAAAGAAAACTAGGTTATTAATATTAAAAGAATTTAAGGAGGTTTTCATGGATCTGAAAAATAAGATTACATCATATGGACAAATTCGTGGTGCAATGATTTTTGAATTTTTTAGTCCAGGAATGCCAATTATACTAAAAAATGCAGGTTGTGAATTTATAATTTTTGATATGGAGCATGGAGGTCTTTCTCTAGAGCAATTTAAAACCCTTGCAATTATATCTAATGCTAGTAAAATAGCACCTTTTATTAGAATACCTCAAGTAAATTATAATTATGTGACCAGAGCTTTAGATCTTGGTGCTTTAGGCATAATGGTTCCAATGGTGAACACACCTGATGATGTAATAAAAATTGTTGATTCATCTAAATATCCACCACAAGGCAAACGTGGTGCTGGATTTGGTTTTGCACATGATAATTATATAAATCAAAGCCCTTTATCTTATATTGAAAAAGCAAATAATTCTTTAATTAATATTATTCAGATTGAAACTAAAACAGCTTTAGAAAATCTGAGAGAAATAGCATCAATAAACGGAGTAGATTGTCTTTGGGTTGGACATTTTGATTTAACTAACTTCTTAGGAATACCTGGAGATTTTACTTCAAAGATCTATCTAAATGCAATTAATGAAATTGTTGCTGCTGCAAAACTTTATAACAAAAGTGTTGGAATAATGGTAAATAACAAAGAAGAATTAGAAACATATTCTAAGCTTGGTTTTAATATGATTGCGGTTGGAACAGAAATGAATATTTTATCTAGATCAATTTCTCAAATTTTAAAATAAGTTTAATAACAAAAATGATGGAGTAAAATTATGTTTAAGGTTGGAATTTCAGGAGATTTGTTAAATAGCAGTAACGAACCATGCTTTGGCAAGGGTCCATTAAAACTTTTAAAGGATAGAGAAGATATTGAAATATCTTGGATGGACAAATCAATAATTGAATTAAATTCAGAAATGACTTCAAAGTATGATGCGATACTTTTAAATTTACCAAAAGCAAATTCTGATTGTGTATCTAATTCTAATTGTAAGTTAAAAATAATATCTAGATTTGGTGTTGGTTTTGACTCTGTTGATATTGAAGCTATGAAAAAAAAAAATATAATAGTTACTAATACCCCTAATGCTGTAAGAAGACCGGTTGCTGTTGCAGCCCTTACCATGATTTTTGCAGTTGCTGGTAAATTATTACAAAAAGATTCTCTAGTGAGGAATGGTAAATGGAACGACAGAACTAATTTTATGGGTACAGGTTTAGCGCGAAAGACTTTAGGAGTTATAGGAGCTGGTAGTATAGGTACAGAGACAATTGAGTTGTCAAAGCCCTTTTTTGAGAATATTTTAGCCCATGATCCATTTAAATCTGAAAAGCAGTTATTAGAAATTGGTGCTATTAAAGTTGATCTGATTGAGTTAGCTTGTAAAAGTGACTTTATTGTAATTCTTTGTAATCTTGATAATTCAACTAAAGGTATGATTAAAAGTGATTTTTTTTTAAATATGAAAAAAAGCGCTTATATCTTTAATTTATCAAGAGGTCCTGTGATTAATGAAACTCATTTAGAAAGAGCGCTTGAGAAACAAGAAATTGCTGGAGCTGGCTTGGATGTAACTGATAAAGAACCTCTTTCAACAGCTAGTAAATTATTAAAATATCAGAATGTTATTATAACTCCGCATGCTCTTTGTTGGACAGATGAATGCTTTAACGATATTGCGACTGAAGCAATAAACTCTATATTAAATTATGTAGATAAAAAACCAATACTCAACCACGTAAACAAATAGTTTGTTAAGCAGCTTCTTCTCTAATTGATTGGGAAATAACAGCTAAAGCACTCTCGGCACTTTTGCAACCTCTTAATTTTGTTGTAAGTTCTTTGTTTCTTAGTAATCGTGAAATAAGGGCTAGGGCTTGTAAATGTTCTGAACCTTTATTTTCTGGAGCTATCAATAAGAAAATAATATCCACTGGCAGATCATCAATAGAATTAAAGTCTAAACCATTGACTAATGTAGATACAAAAACATGAGGTCTATCAATTGTTGCAACATTAGCGTGAGGAATTGCAATGCCATTACCAACTGCTGTTGAACCTAATTTTTCTCTTTTAGTTAAATTTTCTAAAAGTATTCTAGAATTAATTCCGAGATTAATTTCAGCTAATTTACATAGTTCTTCTAATATTTGTTTTTTACTTGTGCCATCAAAATTAACAAGGAAACCATCACTAGATAACATATCATTGATATTCATATTAAACCTTTAATTTTTAGGAATATACATTTCGAGTCAGTTAATTAATATTAACTTCAATATCAGTCAAGCTTATAATTTAAAAAAAGTGATTTTAAAAATTATTTCCGAGGTATACATCTCTGACTCTTCTGTCTAATTTAATTTCATTTGGATTACCTGACATTATTACCGAACCATCAAAAAGAATATATGCTCGATCAACTATACTTAACGTTTCTCTGACATTATGATCCGTAATAAGTACACCTATATTTTTAGATTTCAATTTATTAATTAAATTTCTTACATCATTAATGGCAATAGGATCTATACCAGCAAGTGGTTCATCAAGAAGAATGTAACTTGGGTTTGAAGCCAAAGCTCTAGCTATTTCAGTCCTTCTTCTCTCTCCTCCAGATAATATGGCACCATTTGAGTTTCTTATTTTATTTAAATTAAATTCTGCTAACAATTCTTCTAATATTTGGTATTTGTGGTTTTTGTCATATTTTTGGATTTCTAAAACAGATAAAATATTTTCTTCAACCGTTAATCCTCTAAATATTGAAGACTCTTGTGGTAAATAACCAATTCCCCTTCTTGCACGTATATGCATTGGCAATTGATTTATACGTGCCTGGTTTAAAAATATATCTCCCTCATCAGTATCAATAAGTCCTGCTATCATGTAAAAGCAAGTAGTTTTCCCAGCCCCATTTGGGCCAAGAAGTCCCACAGCTTCTCCTTTATTTAACTGTAATGAAACTTTATTTACAACTTTCCTTTTGTTATAAGTTTTTGAAATTGAATTTACTTTTAATTCTTGTTTTGAAATAATGGTTTCAGATTTATTTGAAGCATAAGAAATAGAATCATTTTTATTGTTATGATTCATCAAAGATGATTTTAATCGCTTAAGCTCTTCTTCTAAAATAGTCAGTTTAATCTCCTTTTTTCTGTTTTTTTATGGGAGAAAAAGTTCCTTTAACACGTTTTTTATTTTTTTGATCACCAACAATATTACTTACACCAGTTTTCAAATTTGTAATACCTTTGGAGCCTGAAACTTTCGATTTCTGATTAATTATGACAACATTTCCAGTTAATCTTATTATTTCATCATCTGAATTGTAAATTCCTAAATCAGCTTGAGACTTTCTACCTTTGTCCTTGTTTTCAATGATGACATTCCCTTTAGCAATAGCCTTTTTTAGAGATTTATTAGTAGATACAAAATCAGCTTTGACATCATCTGCATAAATTAAAGTTTTATTTGATAAGATTATCTTAACATCTCCTTTGGCCTTGGCTGTATTTTTCGCATCATCAAAAATAATAATTTTTTTTGATTCCACGTACCCAGATGGAGATGAAAATGTTTGGAAAGGTCCTGATATCTTTGCAATTTTTTCTTCTAAATCATATGTCATGTATTGTCCGGTTGCTCTTGTATTTTTATTAGTAAGAACTACTTTCTCACTCGCAATTATTTTTTTTAAAATATTTTCCCCATTTTCAAAAACATAATCAGCTTTGATAATATTTGCTTTTAGAGTTATACCGTCTTTTTTTAAGACAACATTTCCTTTTGCAAGATAATATTTTTCTTTTTCAAACCATTCTATTGATTCATCAGCCTCGACTGTTAATTCTGAATTATTATTACTCTTTGCCCAGACTAACTGGGATAAGGAAGTTAACAAAATAAAGACAAGTATAAATATTTTTCTAGTAGACATTTTGTTTTGATAAAAGCATCCTTAATCTTGCTTTTCCTTTAATTTTTATATATTCACCATTTTTTTTTACATGAAGGCCTTTACCTTTAATGATTGTGTTGCCAGAAACTATATCAATTTCATCATTTGTATGATAATTACCTTTTTTGAAAGTTCCAGTTAATGTTTGAGTTCTGAGAGTAAATTTTCTAGTTTTTTTTGTAATTTTAACTGTGTTTGAAAAGATGAAATCGTTGTAATCATTTGTTATTATAGCGTTACCTGCAGAAATTTTTGTTAAAATCCCTTTTTGATCAATTGTCGTTAACGAATTTTCTAAAATAACCTTTTTCTCTTTTGAATCTAATTCTTCCATAGTATCAGCAATAATTAAAACTTTATCTCCTTGTTTGTTTTGCTGTCTTATTTCAACGCCAAGAATCTTATCTTTGTTTTTTGATATTTTTTTAAATTTATCTTTATAGTTTAAGAAATTATTGTCAGTAAGAAAATTATTAACTACAAAACTCATTATAAGAAGTATAACTAAAGATGCGAAAATCGATTTAACACTAATTATTTTCATTTTTATCAAAATTTTTATTTAGTTTAATATATCAATGTGCAAAAATATCTAAATTTTCATATCCAATTAAATCTAACTCTGATCTTGTTCTTAAAAATTCAAAACACTTTTTTGCTATATCCTCTTTATTTTCACGTTCAAGTATTTGATCTAATTTACTCTTTAAAAGGTGTAGATAAAGAACATCTGAAGCAGCATATTTTAATTGGGAATCACTAAGTACTTTTTGTCCCCAGTCAGAAGTTTGGTTTTGTTTGTTTAACTCTAAATTTAAAAGATCTTTACATAAGTCTGCTAAACCATGCTTTGCTCCAAAAGTTCTTGATAACTTTGATGCTATCTTTGTGCAATATATAGGGCCATTTAACCTACATATATTTTTTTCTATAACGGCTATATCAAATCTTGCAAAATGAAATAGTTTAGTTGTATTTGGATTTTTAAAAATTTTTTTTAGATTAGAAAAATCATTTTGTTTTTCAAAACTTTTTTTGGATATTTGAACAAGATGTGCATTTCCATCTCCGCTTGATAATTGTATCAAACATAATCGATCTCTATTTAAATTTAGTCCCATTGTTTCTGTATCAATTGCTACAATTTTACCTAAATCAACTTCAGATGGAATATCATCATGATATAAGAAATAACTCATTTATAATCCATAAAACTTTAAAAAAAAAGTGTCATTACTAAATATATATCGTAGCAAAGTAAATCTACAATCAAATATAAATTTATCATAGCATAAAAGGCAAATCCAGTGGGAACAAATATAAATACAAAAATTGCAGTTATTGGGGGTAGTGGATTTCTTGGAAAATCATTATTGAAATTACTTTCAAATGAAGATGCTGAAATAATTTTATTCACACAAAAAAAAAATTATCAGAAAAGAATAAACAAAATTTTTCCTTACAATAATATTCATTGTATTCAGTGGAGTTTAAACAATTTAAAAATCATTGAAGAGAATACTAAAAATGTAAATTGCATAATCAATTTATGTGGAATTCTTTTTGAAAATAAACATGGTGATTTTTTTAGAGTTCATAAAGATTTTCCTGCCTTCTTAGGTAGAATTTCTCTAAATAATAAAATTAATACCTTAATTCATGTTTCAGCTCTTGGTGTTTCTGCTACTTCTGAAAGTAAATATTCTAGAAGTAAAGCAGAGGGTGAAAATAAATTGTTAGAACATTTTCCTAATGTAAAAATTTTAAGACCTTCTTTACTTTATGGTAAAGGCGATAATTTTTTTGGACAGTTTTCTGACATGACTAAGATATCTCCTTTTTTGCCGTTAATTTCAAGATCCACAAAGTTCCAACCAGTTTTTGTTGAGGATGTAGCAAAAGCAATAATAAAATTATTAAAAGATAAAAAACATAAAAACAATATTTATGAATTGGCAGGAGATACAATCTACTCTTTTGAGGAATTAATAAAAATATTATTAAAAATTAAAAATATTAAGAGGTTCCTTATTCCGCTTAATCCTAAAATAATGATGATACCTGCATTTTTTTTACAAAATTTACCTAAGCCTCCCTTTACAGTTGATCAAATGATACTTCTTAAAACAGATAATATTTTAAAAAATGGTTTACCTGGATTAAAAGATTTGGGTATTAAAATATCTGACATGCAAACAGAGCTTTTAAAAATATATAAAGAAAACTAATTTAAATGTAAGCATATACCAAGATCAGAATACCAAGGATAATTCTGTAAGTAACAAAAATTTTAAGCGAAGCTTTATTAATCCAACGCATAAACAACCTAATTGTAATTAAAGCAATGCAAAAACTTAAAATTATACCAATAATCATTTCATTACTAAAAAATAATCCTTTTTCTATGAACATTTTAGTACTTTCCAACGTAGTTGCAGCTATTATCACCGGGATTGATAATAAAAGAGAATATTTGGACGCTTCAAATCGACTGAACCCCATCCATAACCCTGCGGTTATAACAATTCCTGATCTACTAGTTCCAGGAATAATTGCCAGTGTTTGAGCAATACCAATTACAAG
>CACJJL010000006.1 GCA_902593735.1 uncultured SAR116 cluster alpha proteobacterium | reverse complement strand
ACACCTTAGAGAATACTCAGTTTTGACACAGATTTGACGTAGTAAAAGGAGTCAAATTATGGGTAGTGTTCGTTCGAGAGGAAAATCTTGGAACGTTCAAGTTAGAATATCTAGATGGAGAAGTTTAACAAAGACGTTCTAGACTAAATTAGATGCAACTAAATGGGTTTGTAATTTTGAAAAAGAACTTAGGTCTAAACCAATTCCAGAAACAGATATTAAAAGTTTAAAAGTAAAAGACTTATTTAATAAATATAAATTAGAAATTCTGCCTAAGTTAAAAGGTTATAAAATTGTTTGTTATAAGTTTGATGTTTTATCTAGATCATGGTTAAGTGACATTAAAGTTATAAATTTAACAAGAAGACATTTAAAACAATTGAGTACAAACAGAAAATCAATAGTTAAAAATGGAACTGTCAAATCTGAGTTAATGTTAATAAAAAGAGTTTTTATAGCTACTATAAACAAATGGAATTATGGGATACCATTTTATGCTTTTAATGAACTAGATTTCCCCTCACCTCATAAACCACAATAGTATCCAGAAAGAAATATCAATTGCTCTTTACTCAGTGCAAAAGCTTACTGTCTCACTGCAACAACTATTACTACTCTCACCAGTGTTGCAACTTTCACTACAACAACCATCTGCACAGCAAGTATCTTTGCAACAAGTATCTATTTTATCTGAAAATTCATTCATTGTAGAACTACCATACTTATAGTTACGACTATAAAGTTACATTATATAGAGGTAATTCTTAATTAGAATGTTTTAATGTACACCTTATAATTCTTTTGATGTTATCAATCCGACTGACAAATCTAATCCATATAAAAATCAACAATAAAAAATAATTAATTATAGATTTGCTGATGTTCGGGAAAATGAACTTATACCAGGTAGTAAGGAACATATTAAAGAAATAAAAAGAACGCGTAAATCTACTGATATTTTTGAAATAGTAAAAGTTGCAAATGTGTATGTTCGAAAGAAATCAAAGGAAGGTGTTTTTGATTATTCTTATAAGAATTTACAAAAATAGTTCTTGATCACAACACCACAGACACTAGGCGATTAGCTTTTGTTGTATTTATTCGTCAATTATCAAAAGAAATTTAAGTTTAATAGTTAATTTAAAAATCTTATCTTTTTGCACCTAAGCATCTATTTCCTGCAAACACTCCACCTCTTTGAATACAGTCCATAGTTAATCCTTGTTTTAAGTTATTTAATTCTTTGTTGAAATTTGTTGAAGGTGCAGTAACTCTGGAGCATGGGCGATGGAATTTTGTATACCAAAATGTATACCACAGATTTATATTTTAACTTAAGATGAAATGTGCTAACCTATTGATATTATTGAAGATCAGGACTTTTGTAGCTCTGATGTAAGTGTATCTCACCTCATCTCGAGTGTTCCATTTACTTATATCAATCATTAATATTAATACATTGTTTTTCAAATAACACTGCTGTAGAGAATGTTGTATATCAAAATATGTATGATTTTAAATGTTGTCTTAAGGATTTAAGGCATTAGCTCTAAGAAAAGCTAATGCCTTTAGGAGGTTTATAAATGAAAAACATTTTTCTTTTATATTACTAATTACATGGAAAATTTAGTTCTAAATTTGTAAATAAAATGGTTAATTAAAGGCAAAGCTATTTAACAACCAAAAAATATAGACCAATGCCCATCTATAAAACTCTTAAGTGTAGTGGAAAGTTATCTTTTATTAGTCTATTATTTGTTTAACTCCATCTCTTTATTTGAAAATTTTGAATATCGTTTTGATGTGATGATGAGTTTAGGGCTGGTCGCATTTTTTTCAATAGTAATAGTAAATTATACTAGTATACTGTTTAAAAATTTGTTGGAGTTTGTTTAGTTATTTATAGATCAATAATAACAACATTTAAAAATTAATTATTGTATGCCTTATCACAATTATAAAAGAGATTCTATGGGATCAGCTAAAATAAAACCAAAAGGTTCATTCGAGGTTGGTTCGTGGCAAGAGTTTAAATTGATTTACAAAGTAGGTAAGTTTGGTATTGATGATTGGGGTGGAATAGCAATAGGCCTAAGACCACATTTTGACGGAAGCAAACTTCAAAAAGTTAATCCTAACCAAGAAGGTTATGTGTCTGTAGAGACATCCAATAAAGATCCAATTGAATTTGAAATAGAAACCAGAAGATTAATTAGACCTAGAATGAAAAGCATTTTTGTCAGATGTTTAAGGTTTCTAAGAGAAAATGATGAGATTATTATTAGACTTGGAGATAGGCGTTTTGGGTCACCAGGAATAAGAATGCAGACTTTTTGTGAAAAATTTTTTGATTTTAAAGTTTTAGTTGATCCTTTTGCAACACAAGATTACATTCCTTTAGCAAATGAAAAAAACCCATACATATCTATAATTCCTTCAAATGGTGTGCATTGGAAAATGATAGCTCCTTCATTAAAACGAACCAATAATTATTTTAGACTTTCTATTAAATGTGAAGACAAATGGGGAAACCCTTCAAATACAACTGGCGGTGAATTTTTTCTGTCAGCTGAAAAAAAAATTAAAAATTTGCCAGATAAAGTGATTTTTAAAGTTGGTGAATTTGCAAAAACCTTAGATAAATTAATGGTAGAAGAAGAATGTTGTTTTAAAATATTTCTAAAAAACAAAAAAGGAAGAGTACTAGCAAAATCAAATCAAATTACTATAGAAAATCTTAATTATGAGCATTTTTGGAGTGACATGCATGGTCAAAGTAAAGAAACTATAGGAACTAACTCAGCTAAAGATTATTTTGATTTTGCTAGAAATAAATCCTTTTTAGACATTTGTGGACATCAAGGAAATGACTTTCAAATTACAGATGATTTTTGGAAAGAATTAAATATTTTAACAAAAAATTTTAATGAGGATGGAAGATTTCTTGCCTTACCCGGATATGAGTGGTCAGGAAATACTGCAGTAGGAGGAGATCATAACGTTTGGTACATAAAAGAAGGTAGACCAATATATAGATCTAGTAGAGCACAAATTTATGATAATAAAGCAAAAGAAAATGATGCGCACTCCTCAAGAGAGTTAATTAAAAAATTAACTAATGAAAATGCTATGGTTGTGGCTCATGTGGGTGGAAGATATGCAGACATTACTTATGCCTATAATGCAAAATTAGAACCATCCGTAGAGATTCATTCTGCCTGGGGTACATTTGAGTGGATGCTAGAAGACGCATTCAAACAAAATTACAGAGTTGGAGTTGTAGCAGCAAGTGATGAACACAAAGGAAGGCCTGGTGCAAGTTTTCCAGGTGACAGTCTTTTTGGCTCATATGGAGGATTAACCTGCCATTTATTAAAAAAGTTAACCAGAAAAGATCTATTTAAGGAATTTAGATCGAGACACCATTATGCAACCACTGGAGAAAGAATATTTTTAGATGTCCAAGCTTTTTTTAAATCAAGTTCACAATTATTAAAAGACTATAATGATGAAATAGTAAAAGAAAAAAAACAATTTTTAATGGGAGATGCGATCAAAACATATGATAGTTCATTTAATCTTCATGTAGTTGTAAAAGGCACCTCCCCACTTGAAAACATAAAAATTTTTGATGGTTTGCGATTAGTTGAAAATATAAATCCTTTTAAAAATTCAAATAAAAAAAGAATTAGAATTACTTGTTCAGGACAACATTATAGAGGAAGAGGTCGATTGGTTCAGTGGATATGTAAATCTTATATAACAAAAGGAAAAATTTTAAAAATTAAAGATATAAATTTTTGGAACCCAAATAGAAAACCAATATTATTAAGTGACAAAGAGTTGGAATGGAAAGCTGTCACTACAGGTGGATTTTCATCATGTGATATATGGGTTGATGAAATGGCATTAACTGGTTCGTTGAAAATAAATACTAATTTTGAAAATATATCAGTTAAATTAAAAGATATAATCACCGAAGAAAGAACATTTAATTTTGGTGGAATGGATATAAAATTAAATATAAAATGCTTGCCAGAAAAATTAAATGAATCAATTTTTACTTTCAAAAAAGATTTTGATTTAATTAAAAATAAAGAAGCAAAATTTTATGTAAAGGTTACTCAAGAAAATGGACATCAAGCTTGGTCTAGTCCTATTTATATCAAAAGGAAATAGAAGCTAAATTATAATTATATTTAAAAGAATAAAAATCCTTTTAAGTTTTAGATAAAACTGCCAAATTAAATGATGTGTTCAATAGATTATTTTGATTATTTTTTGAGTTTAGGATCGTAGATGAATAAATGGGGATTTATTTTAATAATTTTATTTGTAATTTTTGTTTTTTTTCCAACTATGTCATATTGGTTTAATCAGTGGAGTTTTTAAAAAATGTTTAAGTTAAATAGTTTTTGTAAAGAATGTTTTGATCCTTATAAAATTGTTTGGAGTTGTAAAAAAAACTACCTTAAGAAAAATTGGACTTACCTTTGTGGCAATTGCATAAGATATCATCAGCATTTTAATGGTAATGATTTTAGATCTCAATTCCAAAACATAAAATTTTTTATAAAATGTCAATCACATTTAAAGAAAATAGAATCTACATATCATGTATCAAATTAACTGATATAATGGAATATATTATCTTTAAAATATTTATATTTTGTATGTTTATAATTTTAGGAGTTTTAATTTTTGGTCTCATACAATGGATTTTTAGAAACGCAAAATTATGTTACCAACATATCGAATGGAAAATTAAAATATTAATTATAATTCCAATAAGCGCTCTAATAATACCTTGGTTACTTTTTCAAACTTTAATTTCGAAAGGTTATACAGAACTAATCATTGCAATTATAATAGGGTCTATTGGATCTTACTATATTTTTGAGAAGGAAGAAAAAAATGAAATTTAAAACAATTAATTAAATACCATGCAGTTATGAAATATAATTATTGTTCAAAATGCAATCTTCCTTTTAAAAGGTTATTTAATTGTAAATACGAGAAAAATGATAATGATTATTTTTTTCTATGTGCTAAATGTGCATTTGAGTGTAGTCAAATTTTTAAAAAAACATTTAAATCAAAATCAGGAAAATTTGTTTCAATCGGTTTGTTGAAGTCCAGGAAAGAAAGAAGTTTTTTTTAATTATAACCAAAATATTAAAAAATCTTTACCTCTAAATTTAAATTTGTTTTAATTTACTATATGGCAAAACCAATAAATATAAATTCTAAATTCAATAAATTTGATGATTACTGGTCTCCAAAAGTAATATCTGAGATGAATAATTATCATTTTAAATTGGTTAAAATAAAAGGTGAATTTATTAAACATCATCATTCTGATACAGATGAAGTTTTTATAGTAATTAAAGGTAGTATGAAAATAGAATTTGACACAGAAATCATAGAAGTTAATGAGGGTGAAATGATAGTAGTGCCAAAAGGGGTAGATCATAAACCAACCTCAAAAGACGAATGTCAAATTATGTTAGTTGAACCCAAAGGGGTATTAAACACCGGCAATATAGGAGGAAATTTGACAGCTCCTGATAATGAATGGATTTAAACAATGATTTCAGTTTATATAAAATCTTTTTTGATGTTTTTTTTAACATTTTTAATTTTTTTTATAACTCGATCTGTACATAGCGAAACAATAGGCGATTTAATTTGGAAAAAAGGAATTTATTATAAAAAAAATACTAATATCCCATTTAGTGGAAATATAACTGGTAACTTTGTAGGCCATATCCAAAATGGGAAGAAGGAAGGAACATGGGTTAGATATTATATCAATGGACAATTATTCTCGGTAACTAATTATAAAAATGGAAAAAAAAACGGCTCATGGATTACATACAACAATGAAGGTCATTTAATAGAAAAAGGTCAATATAAAAATGATCTTGAAGAAGGTCCATGGATACGTCTCTTTGATAATGGTACAATTAATTATAAAGGTAAATTTAAGAATGGGAAAAAATCAGGATACTGGATTGCTTATCATTATAATGGAAAATTAAAATATCAAGGGAATTATAAAAATGGAACAAAAGAAGGTTATTGGGAGTATTTTTCAACATCGGGTTTTTTATATGAAGATTATTCTGGTTATTTTAAAAATAATAAAAAAGTTAGTAATAAAATTTGAATGAAAATTACTTACTTAATTTCAACTGATAATTCCTCTTATCATTGAAAGAAATGGAATGATTTTAGCTGAAATAGTTTGAAATAAAGCTACAGGATTAATTCCAAATCTGGGCAAAATAAAAAATATGATCATTAAAATTAATAGTGTTAGTGTTATTGGAATGATTAGTTTAGCATTTCCATCTTTTCTTTTAGAAATAAATAAATTAAATAATAAGTAAGCTATCGAAAAAATAATAACTAAAAAAATGATAATTTTTAACATTTATTAAGTTTATGCTTTTTATTGTAGATTTGGTTTTTTTGAAAAATGCTTTGAAAGTATTTTTTTCATGTTCTCTTTAATTTTAGAATAATTCCAAATACATATAAATGAAGCTAGTGCTAAAATGAAAGTAGAAAAAAAACTAGATGTTGAACCTATACACATGATATTATACTTAATTCAAGAATAAAGTTTTTTCAAGTTATATTTTGAAATTAAAAATTTAATTAAATTTTTATCTTATGTTTCATAAAAATCTATTAATAATGGGTTATTATTATTTGGATTATTTACATCCATAGAAACACGATAAAAATTTATATCATTGTTTGCTTTACTGTTAAAAATATTATCTCCAGATAGGAATAATGAAATTTCATATTCTTCCAATAATACAGGTTGTCTATGATGTATATGATTTATTTGATCTATAGAATTTCTTGTCAAAATTAAACAACCAATTTCATTATATAGACCAGCGAAATAATTGGTTTTAGAATAATGATAATAGGGTATTTTTTTATTATCTTTTCTTTGCCACTCATACCAACCATTGTTAAAAATTATACATCTTTTTGCATTTCTAAATGATGGTTTTTCATTCATGTTTTCATAACGACAATTGATTAAGTTCATATCTTTTTTCCACAATGGAGAATATGACCATTTCATTAACTGAGATTTTTCTTGAGTTTTTACCGGTACAAATTGTGACGGACATACATTATATGAAATATCATATTTTAAATTGAATGCATTTTTTGATGAAATAACAAACCTACCGCACATTACAATATAATAACTTATCCTAATAAAAACTAATAAGCAAAAATTTTACTTAATTATTTTTGACAAAAATTTATTATTCAAGTTTATATTATATAGGGGTTTGATCTTTGCTTGCTGACATAGTTTTAATTTTACATTTTTTTATTGTGATATTTATTACAATTGGTTTTGTATTGATACCAATTGGTTATTTTTATAATTGGATTTGGATCAAAAGTTATAAATTAAGATTAGTTCATTGTGGTTTAATGTTTTTAGTGACACTCGAAACACTTTTTGGAATAACTTGTCCTTTGACTTCTATTGAAAATAATCTTCGTGGAATAAGTAATAACAAATCTTTTATTTCTTTTTGGATTGAAAAAATTATTTACTGGGACTTTCCAACTATATTTTTTATATTTTTATATTTTATATTTTTAGGATGGACATTATTGATGTGGAAGATATATCCTCCAAGTTTAACAAATAATTATTTAAAATAAATTTAACTTAAATTTTGGATCAGAAATTTAACAAATAAGAGATTGATATGGATTTTAAATATGCTCAAAATTGGTTACTTGGAATTGTATGTTTGCTATATGGTATTTACAGAATCATAGGTTGGTCAGATGCATCTTTTAATTGGGTAGACGTTGCTGCTATTTTTGGTTTTTGCTATTCAATTTATGTTACCCAACTAAAAAAATCTGAAAAGGATTAAAAAACACAGATCAACGTATTTTTATACATAATATGTATGCATATGTATAAAATAAATTTACTTAATTTTTTTCATTAAATTTTTAATGCTTTTAATGAGCTGTTGATTATCGTCTTTATACTTAAATTTTATTAATGCAATTTTATCATTAATATTATTAGTTTTTTCAGATAAGAGTTAAATAAATAGCTTTTCTTAGATTTTAGTTTTACTTCAGCTTAAAATTAATTAAGCATATCGTTTTCTTTTTTCATAAATTATTATAACACATTTTAGTACATGAAATAAATTAGATCTTGAAAATTTTTATTACTCTTTACGATTAATTAAAAATCAGTTTAAACTTTCTTTATGACTAAATATGATTTTTGTTTTGTATATGTTACAGTTGAGAATTTTGAGCAAGCTGAATTGATAGCGGAACTGGCTCTTAAAGACAAATTAATTGCTTGTGCTAATATCTTTCCAGAAACTCATTCCATGTTTGAATGGAAAGGGGAAGTAAAGTTGGAAAAGGAAACTGTTTTACTATTAAAAACATTAGTTAATAAATATGATTTGCTTGAAAAGTTAATTATTAAAAATCATGTATACGAAACACCATGTATACTTAAAATTGATGTTTCTAACGGCAATAAAGATTTTTTAAAATGGGTTGAAGCATCTGTTAATCTATCAAAATGAAATGTATAAATTAAATATGAAAAAAATATTAACTTTTTTAATGATTTCGATACCATTTAATTCAATGTGCTATGCTTCCCAAAAAATAATATTGGAAGATTATATCAATTCATTTGCGTGGGAAAAAAGATTAGTCCTTTTTATTTCAAAATCAAAATACGTCTATTTCATCAATGAAACCGATAATTTTTTTAAGGAAAATAATTGTGAAAATGACAACAGAAATTTACATTATGTTAGAATAGTAGGAGATGAAGTAAAAAAGTATGTAATTTCAGAAAAATTTAAAAATAATTATGGAATGTGGTTGATTGGATATGATGGCCAAATAAAATCATATTCGTCAGACATCTCATTATTAAAAAATATTTATGATATTATAGACAAAATGCCTTTAAGGAAAAAAGAAATTTTAGAACAAAAAATTAAATGTGACTAATAAATTTTGGTTGATAGTTGAATAAAATAAAAAAATTACCAATTATATAATTTAATGAAATAAAAACATCTGCCTTATTCTACAAAATGATATTTTATATAACATTATTACTAATACTATCAATCGCTCCAATGACATGGCTAAATTACGTATTTACTAAAAATGACAAAGTACTAGTAAATATGCCTTTTACTGGATTAGAGTTTGGCAAAATTATTCTTAATGAGCTTGGATTAAATGAGGTTAAA
The DNA here is from genome assembly GCA_902593735.1 of uncultured SAR116 cluster alpha proteobacterium. GTDB lineage: Bacteria > Pseudomonadota > Alphaproteobacteria > Puniceispirillales > Marisalimonadaceae > Marisalimonas. Next base: position 78,240 of record CACJJL010000006.1, on the reverse strand, counting down.
ATTGAAAAATCTCTAAGTATAGATCATTATGATCTTAATGAAAAAAAAGTAAAAGTTTCAGAAAATCGTCTTTCTCGAAAAAGTCTTACTGCAATATCAATTGTCTGCCACGAAATTGGCCATGCAATGCAACATCATGAAAAATATAAACCACTTGAACAGAGGACATGCCTTGTTAAGAATACAGCATGGATCTCACAGTTAGGTAGCGGGTTATTATTAATGGGTATACCGACAATCCTTGCAACTGGTTCTTATTCATTAATAAAAGTTTGTCTAATATTAGTGTTATTATCACTTATAATAGGCGTAATAATTCATTTAATAACTTTAGAAGTTGAATTAGATGCTAGTTTTAATAGAGCTTTGCCTATAATTAAAAGTAAAGTTCCAGAAGAGTATCACGATGCTTGTCAATCTATTCTAAAAGCTGCTGCTTTTACCTATGTTATTGGAGTTATAAGAAACTTTGTATCTCTAAGATTTATTTGGTTATTACTTTCAAGAATTAGATAATTATGACTAATAAAAAACAAAAATATATTATTACGCTTTTAGTAGATAAAAGAGAATGGAACAGCCAACCTATAGAAGGAGAATTGGGTAACCTCCAGGGTATAATTGATGAAGCATTAGAACAACACAGAATTTCTAGATTTTTTACGATTAGACCAAAGAAAGTAGAATTTAAAAGGGCAACGTTACTAAAGTAAATATATTAGATTTAATCTATAAAATTAATTTCTTTAATATAAATATCTGCTGAATGATCCCTCCCAAATGCAACAACTCCTACAGATGTAATGTTTTCAGGGTTAATTTGTTTAGATAAGAAAACACTAGACCTTTTAAATTCATTAATTGGTAATTTAAATATTTTGAAATCATTAACAACTTTAAAACTAATTTGATAATATTGCCACGGTAGTAAAGTTCTAGTAGTTCTCAAGTGAATAAAATAATTTTGGTTATTACCTTTTGCAGTTATCTCAATAAATTTCGCGCCCTTTAAACTTGATTTTTCAAGTTTTCTTCTAATCTGAATGAAACCACCGTTATTTTCCGTGGAAACGTTACCAGTCAAATGTGCATACAAATTATTGTTCTCATTAAAAAATTCAACTTTACCCGAAGAAATACCACCCATAACTTGATCTGAAATAAATTGCCACTTTTTTGGATTTTCAAAATTGTCTTTAAATATCGTATTACCTACTGCTTCTTGAGTTAAAATAAAGAAAAGAAAAATAAATTTAAAAATATTCATACTAAATAAGAAAATTACGTTTTATAATGATAATTAACTTGATTTTATTTGTAATAAAAGTTTATCAATTTTTTGATTTAATAAAACTGAAATATATTTGGAAAAATGAAAAAACAAATTATTGGCTGGATTATTGTTGCATCTGCATTGATATGGGGCATATTAAGATGGATAGATTTAGTTGAACCTAATTTTGTAATAAATTTTTTTGCTATTGGTGGCTTCTGCTTTGGAGTTTACCTTACTAAAGATCCAAATGAAGAAGATAATGAATTCAAATCTAATTAGCATTTAAATTTAAAGAAATTTTAAATTCGAGACCGCAATGACCAAACGAGATTATCCAAAAGAAATTAGCCAAGATGAGTGGCTAAAAAGACAAAATTATTTTCTTGAAGAACAAAACAGAAGATTAAAAAGTGAATTAGCTGAATCTAAGGAATATATAAATGTTCTTATTAACAAATTGAAGTTATATCAATCAAAACAGTAACCTGGAGACAAAAATGACGCTAACGAGTATTCTGATATTATCTTTTTTATTAGTTCTAATCCAAATTACCATTCCTGTACTAATAAGCCTGTTAACAAATAATGTAAAATTATCTTATTTATTCTCTTCCAGAGATAATGTAGCAAATACTTCGAAATATATAGATAGAGCTAATAGGTCATTAAAAAATTTATTTGAAACACTACCAATATTTATTGGATTAATGCTTTTATCAATTATCAATGATGTAGATAACTCTTTGCTAGCAATGATGTGGTTATTAGCAAGAATAATTTATGTTCCAGTATATATTGTTGGAATAAACTATGTAAGGACATGCATTTGGGCCATTTCTCTTATATGTTTAATAATAATGAGTTTTAACTTTTTATAAGAATTTAAGAATTTGAGTCAACTATAACCTCCCCGCTATAAACAACTTCTTTGGGGGATAAAGAATTTGGTATGGAATTATGTTTTGATAAATAAGACCTAATTTCCTTCAGATGTTTTTCATCGTCATATTTCCAGATACTCGTTACTTGGTTTTTAAGTGAGGTATTTTGTATCATTGTAAAATTTACTTTAAGTTTTTCTTTAAGCGCATCTTCATAAATCTTTTGAGAGATAGCAATAAACATTTCAGCATGTTGTTCGTTTTGGAATGTTCTAACTGTTATTCTCATTATAGACATAAAAATATTCTATAAACTGATTACAAAAAATTCAAATTTTTTATATGATACTACTGAGTTTAAAAATTTTTATGTAATAAAAGTATTGAGGTATAAATGGCCAAAGCAATAGTCTTAAGAGAATACGGTAATTCTGATGTTTTAAAATTAGAAGACATTAAAATCAAAAAACCAAAAGAAAATGAACTCCTCATAAGACAAACAGCAATAGGCGTTCATTTCCATGATATTTATGTCAGATCAGGGCTTTACAAAACACTAGAGCTTCCTGGAATACCAGGCCTTGAAGCAGTTGGTATCATAGAAGAAACAGGAGCAAGTATAGAAGACTTTAAAAAAGGAGATAAAATAGCATACATCACTAAAAATTATGGAGCGTATTCAAGCCAGAGAAACTTGGATAAAAATCTTGCTGTTAAAATTCCTAATTTTATTTCAGATGAAATGATTGCAACAAATTTCTCAAGAGCAATTACAGTACAAATGTTAATTGAAGAGGTTACTAAATTAAATGCTTCTGATACAATTTTAATCACTGCAGCCACTGGCGGTGTTGGAAGAATTTTTTCTCAATGGGCTAAATCAAAAGGAGCTGTTGTTATTGGTACTGTTGGAAGTAAAGAGAAAATTATTACAGCAAAATCTTATGGATGTGATCATACACTTACATATCATCAAGAAGATTTTGTGGCAACAGTAATGGAACTGACAAATGGTGAGGGTGTAGATAAAATTTTTGATTCAGTTGGCAAAGATACATTTGAAAATTCTTTAAAGAGTATTAAAGTCTGTGGACATTTAATAAATTTTGGACAATCATCAGGACCTCTTGACCCAATTTCAATGTCTATTTTAGCTGGGAAATCCCTTACAATTTCGAGACCAATTTTGTTTGATTATATTTCTAACTCAGCTTTATACAAAAAAATGGCTGATTCAGTTTTCCAAGCATTCAAAAATAATAAAATAACATTACCAGAATTTCAGCCGTTCAAACTTAAAGATGCTAACTTAGCTCATAATATGTTAGAATCTAGAAGAGGTGGTGGAAGTGTGTATTTGGAGCCTTAATGAAATCTTTGTAAATATAGAAAATTAAAAATTATGGAATTAGATACTTGGAAATACCCTGAAGCAATTGTTAGTTGTGAGTGGTTAAGTCAAAATCTTAACAACAATAATATAAGAATATATGACTGTACAACTTATCTGCATTATAGAGATAATGATCCTACTTTACCCTACATTGTAGAAAGTGGAAGAGAAAATTATGGACTTTGTAACATTCAAAATTCTAGTTTCTTAGATCTTCATTTAGATTTATCAGATAAAGACAGTCCGTTTAGATTTACTTTGCCTAAACTTGAAATTCTTGCTGATAGTTTCAAGAAACAAGGAATTGGAAGCGATTATCATGTAATTCTCTACTCAAGGAATGGAGCACAGTGGTCTACGCGTATTTGGTGGATGTTGAGAGCAGTTGGATTTGATCGAGCAAGCGTATTAGATGGTGGATTTAATCAGTGGCAAAAAATGAACTTACCTACTTCAAAAGGTAATTTAACTTTCTCAAAGTCTGAATTTGTTTTTTCACCAAGATATAATATTTTTGTGAATAAAGATGCAGTTCTTGAAGCTATTGATAATCCAAAGTTTATAATATTAAATTCATTAACTGCCGATATCCATAATGGTGAAAATCCAAGATATGGAAGACGTGGGAGGATCCCTACAAGTCTTAATATACCATTTCATGAATTGCTTGATATTGAAACAGGGAAATTTAAAAAATTTGATGAATTATTAAAAATTTTTCAAATTAATGACGTATCTAGAGATAGTTGCGTTTTAAATTATTGTGGTGGCGGTATTGCCGCATCTTTAGAGGCATTTGTGCTATATCAATTAGGTTTTGAAAATATTAAAATTTATGATAATTCCCTTCATGAATGGGCAGCTATTGATCAAACCTTACCAATGGAGAATGATTAAATTTTAAAATGTTCTTTTATTGAAGGTCCAATTTTACATAGATTAAAATACGGTAAAGGTAGAGGTCAAAACCTTGCTAAAGCTGTTGGTATGAAATCTAATAAAAATAGAAATATAGTAGATGCAACAGCTGGACTAGGATACGACTCATTTATTCTAGCCTCTCTTGGAGCCAAAGTCACATTAATTGAACGATCAGAAAAAATGTACAAAATTCTTCAAAATGGTTTTAATGAAGGAGTATCATTTGGCGGTGGAATTAAGAACATAATAAATAGAATGAATTTATTATTTGGAGACTCTAAAGATGTTTTACCAAAGCTATCTCCCGAAGTTATTATGATCGATACTATGTATAAAGACAGAAAGAAAACAGCTCTTGTTAAAAACAATATGAGACTTGTTAGAGAGATTGTGGGTCCTGATTCTGATTATATTGAACTTCTTAAAGTAGCTTTAAATTGTGCAAAGAACAGAGTAGTTCTCAAACAACCTATATATGCAGATCCAATTGAAGAGATTAGAAAATGCTCTCACCAGATTTTAGGAAAAACGATACGCTATGATGTATTTATGACCAATTAGTTTTTTTAGAAATGAAACGATTTTGTAATTATAAATATAATTTGAATATTTTCAAAAAATATTAAATATTCTAATTTTTGAGACGTATTAATTTAGTACTCAATTTCGGAATTGTTTATAATGAAATTATTTTTTTTAACATTATTATTCATTTTTTTATCTGGTTGTTTTCAAAAAACATCATTTATAAGTAGATATGGTCAAAGTATAGTATTAAATCCAAGCCAAACAGAAAAAAATGTCAAAAAAATTGAAACTATTTCAGACCAAAAATTAACAAATCTTAATAAGCCAAGTGGTTTTTTATCAAAAAAAGACAAAAACTATTCTACTAAATTTCAAAATATTGATTTTTCTTCTAGTAAATTCCTCAAAGGTGACCCTGATTGTATTAGTATCATTAGAGTTAAAGTACTTGGTAGTTTAAGCTATGATGAATTAATGTATGAACTTAAAAAAAGGGCTGCTACTATGGGTGGTAATGCTATTGGAATTCAAAATTTAAATGAAAACAAAGAGATCACCTACGCTAATCAAAAAATTGAAATTGAGAATAGTTTAGATGTGCGTTACGCTTTCATGAAGCAAACTAATCTTTTATCAAGTGTCACCGCTGACATTTTTAAATGTAAATCAGACGTATAATAAAAAGTTTTTTCTTTTAAGAAATATATTATGATTAAAATATGAAATTTTTCATTTTAATATTATGATTTTTGTTTCCATTTGGGTTAGCGTATTTAATAAAAGAAGTTGAGATAAGTATTTATGTAATTACTTTAATAATAATACTATTTACAATATTTATAATAAGTTATTTAAACAAATATAATAAATATGCTCAATTTTCTTTAAAAAGTTTATTATTCAAAACAAAGAACAAAAATTAAAATTAAGATAATGTATTAACCAGATTCATAGCTATTGCTGTACAACTGACAGAAGAACCAATCATTATTGCTCTATCTCCCCATTGCATTCCTACATAAATCCAACCGATACAACTAACTATATAAGCTATCTGTCCATAAAGAATAAAAGATGCACTTATTAGAAAAATACCTGCAACTGCTAAAAGCATAGAAATCCACTTTACGTACCAGTCCGTAGTACCCGTTGGAGTTGTAGGTTTTATTTCATCATACTCAGTTTGAAGTTCTTCCAACTCTTGCTTAAGTCTTTTTTTCTCATGTGATAATTCCATTGCTAATCTACCAGCTTTTGTCATAGAACTTCCCGCTAAAGAAGAGTTTGAGTCATTTGTTTGATCAGTAATAACACTAATATTTTTGTCTTCCATTACAGTCACCTTAAAACAAAATAGTAAAATTTTTTCTATTATATTATTTATATAATTTGTCAAAATTTATTTTCTAAATTTCAAAGTTTATTTAGAATATTTTATTATTAATAGGAGAGTTTTTATGAAATGGGAAACTGGGACGTTATTGCATATACATATTGCCCCTAAGGCTTCAGTTGACATGGTAGAATTAGAAGAAGCAGAATTAGTTGAAGGCAAGGGTATTATTAATGATCGTTACTATAACAAAACAGGTACATATTCACCTAAACCTGATATAAGAGATATAACTTTAATAGAAAATGAAGTTCTCGAGGCATTGGCAGTTAATCAACCACCACTTCAGGAAAAACCTATTATTTTAAAACCCATAGAACATAGAAGAAATTTAACTACATCAGGTGTGCCACTTAATTATTTAGTAGGGAAAAAGTTTAAAGTTGGAGATGTAATTTTGCTTGGTGGAAGACTTAACTTTCCATGTAAATATCTTGCGGATCTTCTTAAAAAACCACTTGTTCTGCCATTATATAATAGATCTGGGCTAAATTGCTCGATAGTTAAGGGAGGAATAATTAGAAAGGGTGATCGAATTATTCAAATCGAAGACTAAATCACCAATGTAAATATCCAACCACAAAATGATATAAAGATCACAGCTACCCACTGAGGTATTTTAATAAAAAATAAAATTATAAAAGAAATTAAAATAAGAGCAAAATCATAATAGCTTTTTAGACTAGTAATGATTATAGGGTCATACAAGGCAGCAATTAATAATCCTATGACACTAGCGTTAATGGCTTTAAAAGCACTAATAATTAAACCAAATTTTCTTAATTCATTCCATATAGATAGTGTACCTATAATTAAGAGAAATGAAGGCAGAAAAATGAAAAACAAACAAAAAAACCCTGTTAACAAAGTATTGATTTCACTTTTTAAAAATATTCCTAAATAGGATGAAAATGTAAACAAAGGACCCGGTATAGCTTGTGACGCGCCATAACCTGCCAAGAATAAATCATTTTCTATCATACCACTAGCAACAAATTCTTCATTTAATAATGGTAATACAACGTGCCCTCCTCCAAAAACCAAGGAACCAACTTTAAAAAAACTATTCGCTAAATTTAAAAGATTAGAATTAAAAATTTCATTCACAATTGGGAGAATTATTAAAAAAATAAAAAATAAAATTATTGGGAAAATCTTCCAAAAACCTATTTCAACAGAAAACTTTTGGTTTTTTCCTTTTCTTTTTTGTTCTCTGTATACAAACACCCCAATTAGACCACTTAGAGTCAAACACATTAATTGATTTAATGATGATGGAAAAATTATTAAAAACAAAGTTGTTAAAAATGCTATTAAATATCCAATGTTGTCTTTTAATAAATTTTTACTCATCCCTAATATTGCTTGAAATACAATTATGACAACAATTGCTTTCAAACCTTTTAAAACACCTTGAGGAATTGAATTGTCATAATTTAAAATTGCATAACCAAATAGCATAAGAATTATTACTGAAGGCATCGTAAAACCCACCCAAGCTAAAATAGCTCCTTTTACACCTTTGAAGTAATATCCAATAGATATACCAACCTGACTAGAAGAAGGGCCTGGCAGAAAATTGCAAAGAGAAACAAAATCGGCATAGGTTTTTTCATCTAACCATTTTTTTTGTTTTACAAAGAAGTTCCGAAAATAACCAATATGGGCTATTGGTCCTCCAAAGGAAGTAAAGCCTAATAATAGAAAGGAGAGAAAAATATCTAAATTTTCAATATTTATTTTATTATTTTTTTTCACTATTCAGTAGTCTAAATTTATTTTATTCTATGATTTTATACTACTAAATAACTAAGCTTAACAGAGGATTAAATATGAAAATTAAAAATGTAATATTTTATATAAGCTTCTTATTAATCTCCAGTATTGTTTCTATAACGCCTTTACATGCTAATGAAGGTGCCCAGGGAGTAGTTAAAGAAAGAATGGATAAATTTAAGATAAGCAAAAAAATGATGCAAACTATTCATAAATCCATTCAAAGTGAAGACTTTGAAACAATAAAAAAATCCGCAACTAATCTTTATAATTGGAGTAAAGAAATGATAAAATATTTCCCAGAAGGAAGTGACATAGCTCCTTCTGAAGCCTCTGCTGATATTTGGTTAGATCCAGAAGGTTTTAAAAAAGCAGTTAATAATTTTGAGTTAGCATCTTTAAAATTAATTAATAATTCTAAAGAAAAAGATTTTGACAATACAGTGAATTCTTTCCGAAGCCTTGCTGGAACATGTAAAGGATGTCACCAAAAGTTTAGAAATTAAATTATTTTAAAAGGTATAGCATTATGCAAGGAATTGTATTTCTAGGAGATAAAAAATTAGAAATTCAAGATTTTGAGGACCCTTCACCAGGGCCGGATGATGTGATTGTTGAGATCAAGGCATCGGGAATGTGTGGAAGTGATCTCAAATTTTACAGAGCAAATAATGGTCCATCATCTCTAGGTCTTGGAGGTGATGATAAACCAGTTATTGCTGGACATGAACCATGTGGTACTATTGTAGAAATAGGGTCTAACGTACCAAAAAAAACTTTTCAATTAGACACACGTGTAATGCAACATCATTATGAAGGTTGTGGCACCTGTTCACACTGTTCCACAGGATGGCAACAACTTTGTATTGATGGAGTTAAAGTCGTTTTTGGTGTTACTGGACACGGAGCCCATGCTAAATATATGAGGTGTCCTGCTAGCACATTAGTTTATTTGAGAGATGATATATCATTTGTTGCCGGTGCAGCAATATCATGTGGAACTGGGACCGCATGGGGAGCTTTAGAAAGATTAGATTTAAAGGCAAGTCAAACTATAGCGATTTTTGGCATGGGACCCGTTGGATTGTCAGCTGTTATGTTAGCTAACAAGATGGGGTCAAGAGTTATTGCAATAGACATAAATAAACAAAGGTTAGAAAGATCAATTGAATTTGGAGCAGACATACTCATAAATCCTAACGAAAGCAATGACTTATTAGAAGAAATAAGGGATTTAACAAAAGGTATTGGGGTTGATGCATCATTAGAAGCGTCATCTTCACCAGAGGCACGTTCATTGGCAGTAAAGAGTTTGAAAACATGGGGCAAAGCATGCTTTGTAGGTGAAGGTGGAGATGTAACTTTAGATGTTAGTAATGATCTATTAAGGAGACAAGTTACACTTATAGGAAGTTGGACATTTTCAAAACATGGACAAGCCCAATGTGCTGATTTTATAGTAGATAAAAAACTGAATGTTGATAATTTATTTACACACACGTGGTCATTAAACCAAGCAGAAGAAGCCTATAAAATATTTGACAAGCAATCCGATGGGAAAGGGGTTATCATACCTTAGATCTTCAAATCAATTCTGTTTATAATGCGATTTCCAAGGTCCATAGTGTAAGCTTAAACTTATAAATAAGCCATAAATTATCAAACCAGACGACATAGTAATAAATAATAAATATGGACTAGCTAAATTATTATACAAAAAGAATGAAGTTAAAATAACAACAAAAATCAATCTTAAAAAGGTTCCTACAACTGGCCAAAACAAAGTATTAAATGCTTGACATACAAAATAAAGACCAAGACCAAGAGCAAAAAATGCATAAAAAGGAGCAACTACCTTTAAATAAACTTCAGCAGCATCTATAGCTTGTGGATTATGTGTGAAAAAATTGGACCAGAGTTCAGGATAAAATGAAAAAAACAATCCTGTAATACCGACAATGAAAACAGAAAAAGCTGTACCCTTCCAAGTCATTTGTACAGCTCTTTTTAATTTATTTGCACCAACATTTGCCCCTACTATTGCAATAAGGGCACCACCTACTCCAAAAATAATAGGAATCAAAAGCAATTCTAACCTAATTGCAATACCAAATCCAGCTGTCCAATGTGATCCGAAAATTCCAATCACTGCTGTACAAAATAATGCTAATGAAATTGTCATTAAAGACTGACAACTTGCTAATGAACCTGATTTAATTAACTTTAAAAACCCGTCTAAGTGCAAAATTTTTGAAAATTTAAATATATAAGAATGATTTCCAAAAAAATAAAAACCTAATATAAATATTAATCCAAAAAAATATCCAGACAATAATGAAATGGCAGACCATTCTAAAGAATTAAATAAATAATTTTCACTTAAAATAACTACATTATTTTTTAAAATAAAATTTCCATCAACGTAATCAAAATTGAAACTAGCAAATAAAACATGCGAAGACAGAACAATCAGCCAACTAAAAGCTGGCATTATTGTATTACCTGAGCCTCTAGTAATAGAAATAATAATATTAAATAACCAAATCAAAATAATTCCACCTAATAATATGTTACCATAACTCAAAGCTGCGCGGCTTACCTCTTGATCTATTTTCATAAAGACAAAAAATCTTTCTGAAATGGAAAAAAAAAGTAACATCATAAGTAGTGCTCCCAACAATGAAATTAATATTGCTGACCTAAAGATACATTCTGCTAAGTGTAGGTTTTTGCTTCCAAAAGCTCTTGCGGTAGCACCGCTTATAGCTCCACCAAAAGCTCCATTAGATAGCATGCTTGTTAACATGAAAATTGGAAAAATATAAGCTACACCAGCTAATTCAGAAATGCCTATTTTTCCTATATACCAAAGATCAAATATAACAGTAATAGCAGATAAAAAGGTAGCGCATATATTTGGTATAGCTAATTTAAAAAAAATCTTATTGAATGGTAATTCAATTAATTCATTAGAAATTTTTTTTTTATTCAAAACCAATCTTTCAAGATTAATTTATAAATTCTAATGTCTTTTCTTGATCCTTAACTGACTTAACAACAGCACCAGGTCGCTCTTTGGTAAATTTACCATTTTTGTAAGTAACTACACCAGATACAATTGTAGTTACATATCCCTTTGTATGCTGCATTAATCTTTTTCCACCTGCTGGCAAATCTTGTGTCATAAATGGATCAGAAGAACCCACATTTTCCCAGTCAATTATGTTGATATCAGCTTTTAAACCAACTTTTAAAAGACCTCTGTCTTTCAAACCAGCTGCGTTTGCTGTGTCTGAAGTCAGTCTTCTAACTGTTTCTTCCATAGAAAAAGCTTTTTCCTTAACAGACCAATATGATATAAGCCAAGTTGGATAACCAGCATCTAAAATAAAACCAACATGAGCTCCACCATCACCAAGTCCCATTATTGCATTTTTATCATCAAGCATTTTTTTACATACACCAAATGTATGATCGGCATAATTTACCAATGGGGCATAAATAAAGTTATTACCATCATTTTCTATAAGAATTTCATATGCTAGTTCTGCTGCCGTCACTCCCTTTTCTTTTGCCATAGCTTCGATAGACTCTTCTGGCTTAGGATTATAATTAGGTGGTGAACCAAATCTATACATTTGAGTATATCCAATCCTATTTATTAGTGGAAAAGTACTTCCCTTAATTGGATCTTCAGATAAAATTTTATTTTTTATTTCATCTTTCCTCATTTCAATTACTCGTCTATCTAATTGCAAATCTGAAATAGACTTATATGTATCTGTCCCAGAAAATGGATTTTGACTTCCATTTAATCCTAATAACAAACCAATTGGTCTTGGAGTAACAACTGGTCTAATAGGCAAACCTTCTTTTTGAGCTTGTCTAGCCATTGTCATTAAATCTTCCCAAAAATGAGGCCTATCGTGTCTTTGTGTACAACTAAAGACTATTGGTCTACCAGATTTTTTGGCAATTCTCTTGAGAACCTCAAATTCTGTTTCAGGATCAGGTTCATTCCAATCTGAAACTATTTCCATAAATCCTGAACCTGCATCTGATAATCCCATTGCAATGGCAGTTAATTCATTTTCATGAGCTCTTAAAGTTGGAGTATATTCACCTTTTAAACTCTTATGACTAATTGTGCGTGATGTTGAAAAACCGAAAGCTCCAGCCTCAACAGCCTCTTTAGCCAGCTTTCTCATTATTTGCATATCTTCAATAGTTGCAACCTCGTGCTTAATCGCTCTTTCCCCCATCACATATACTCTTAATGCAGCGTGAGGTAAAAGCGCACAAACATCTATATCTAATCTGTTCTTTTCAAGAGCCTGAATATATTCTTCAAAGGTCTCCCACTGCCAGTTTAAACCCTCATGCATTACAGGAGCGGGAATATCTTCAACACCCTCCATAAGTTCAACTAACTTAACTCTATCTTCTGGTTTACAAGGAGCAAAACCTACTCCACAATTACCCATAACAACAGTAGTAACACCATGAATTGATGAAGGTTTTAATTGGCTATCCCAAATTGCTTGGCCATCATAATGAGTATGAATATCAACAAATCCAGGCGTTACAACCAAATTAGTTGCATCAATGACTTCATTGGCTTTTCCAGAAAAGTTCCCAATAGCAACAATTATTCCGTTTTTTATGGCTATATTGCCTATTTTTGACTTAGAACCTGTTCCATCAACTAAAGTGCCATTATTAATAATTAAGTCAAAATCATTTGTTTCTCTGTTTAAGCCATCCATGAATAACTACCTCCCATATTTCGATATTTTGTTATTTTAATTATTTGATGTCAATAAGTGATTTTAGTTTAATTAATTAGAATTAATTAATAATTTTATTTTTTCTTAGCATATGTATCTGTTTGTCTGATAATCCGATCTCTTTAAGAACTACATTAGTATCATCTCCTAATGCCGGTGCAGAATTTCTAATTTTTCCAGGAGTTTTACTTAATCTTGGAAAAGCTTGATGCATTAAAACATTTCCATATTCTTTATTAAAATGGTCAATTAGAATTTCCCTGTCGTGTATGTATGGATGTTCTATGATTTCTGATATGTCTAGAACAGGTCCAACTGTAATTCCTTCTTTTGAGAAGATATTTAAGACTTCTTCTCTATTATATTTTTTAATAAATTTTGAAATAGGTTTATCTAAATCATCTTGATTATTCAGTCTGTCACTATTAGTCAAAAATCTTGGATCCTTAATCAAATCACTTGAACCTATTGTTAAGGCTAGTTTTTCCCACATTGACTGCATTGATGCAGATAAAGAAACATATTTATTATCTTTTGTTTTATATATCCCTCTTGGTGCAGCTACATTACTTCTATTTCCAATTCTTTCTGGAACCTTACCTGAAATTTTATAACTTGCAGCCCACGGTCCCAAAATTGAAAAAAAAGGCTCAAAAAGAGATAGGTCAATTACCTGACCACCAGTATTATTTTTTTTTGAAGCTAAAATAGCCATCAAAATTGCACCAAATCCTGTTAATCCAGCAACCATATCAGCTAAAGCGAGAGGGGGTAATAGAGGAGCCTGGTTTTCTTCACCAGTCATGGCTGCAAAACCACTCATACCTTCTACAAGAGAGCCAAAACCTGGAGCATTTTTAAAAATACCAGTTTGTCCCCAACCAGAAATTCTTAAAATAATTAAATTCTTGTTTAACTGATTTAAGTTTTCTGGGCCAATTCCCCATTTCTCAAGAGTGCCAGGCACAAAATTTTCAATAAAAACATCAGCCTTTTTTACTAACTCTTTTAAAAGATCTAACCCTTCATCTTTTTTTAAATCTATTGAAATACTTCGTTTGTTTCTTGAATAAACAGCCCACCAATGAGAAACACCATTTATTTTCCAGTTTCTAAGATCGTCTCCTTTTCCTGGTTTTTCTACCTTAACTACATCTGCTCCAAAATCAGCAAACATATGACTTACCATGTTACCAGCGGCCAAACGAGACAAATCCAAAATTTTAATATTTTCTAATGGCAACAAAATTTATAATTCCTTATTTCTATGATTCATCACTTTCAATTTTTAATCTCCTAAGTTGCTTCAATAAGAAATTCCTTTTTTTTGCTCTTTTTTCTAAATCGTCTTTACTAAGCACTTTGCGTCTTTCTAACTCAAGTTTATCACCTGCGTCATTTGACCAATCTGGGATTTTAGTTTGGGTTTTAGCCATTTCTATAAATATAGAGCCATATCTAGACATATAATCTTTGATTCCACCTGGTGCATTTAAATCAATTGTTTCAAAAGGTCCCATAAATGCCCACCTTAGACCTAACCCATTTTTTATTGTTGCGTCTATATCTTCTGAACTAGCATACCCTTCTGAATACAATCTCATCGCTTCATTTAAAAGAGCTCCTTGTAATCTATTAAGTATAAAACCATCAATTTCTTTTTTAACTGTAACAATTGACGAACCTGAGAGTTTAAAAATTTCTTTAGCTTTTTCAATCGCTTTAATAGATGTATTCTCTCCAGGGCAGATCTCTACACATGGTATAAGATGTGGTGGGTTAGCAGGGTGTGCTATCAAGCATCTATGTTGCCCTCTGAGATTTTGAGAAATTTTTGAAATAGGAATAGCAGAAGAAGATGATCCTATAACAACATTTTGAGGCGATAAATTGTCTATTCGTGCAAATAATTCTTGTTTGACAGATAAAATTTCAGGTGCACTTTCTTGGATGTACTCGACTTTAGTGCATAATTCTTCAAGTCTTACATTTTTAGAAATTTTATTTAAACATTTATCAACATCAACTTTGTCATCTATAGCTTTTAATTCTTCAAGAAACAAGGTAACTCTTTCTTCATAACCATTAAAAACTTCTGGATATGGGTCATAAACAAAAACATTAAAACCACTTTTAGAAAATATTGCCGCCCAACTTGAACCAATTAATCCACCACCAATTATACCAACATTTTTCATAAAAATTCCTTTAGAGTTAATTTCTATTAATTATTACGTTATTTATAATTTAACTAACATAATAACTTAAATTATTTATTTATATTTTGAAAATCGTGATAATTTATAACTAAATTTAATGTTAGGGATTAATTTATGGGACATTTGGTCAGTGGCGTTTGGACAAAAGGCTCAGATTCAAACAATCAAAAAGATGGAAGTTTTAAAAGAGTAGATAGTGTTTTCAGAAATGACATAAGTATTAATGGCCAAATTTATAAACCTGAAACAAATAGATATCATTTATATGTAAGTTATGCATGTCCATGGGCTCATAGAACGTTAATATTTAGGTATTTAAAAAAACTTGAGAACCATATCTCTGTGGATTATGTGCATCCAGATATGCTTGAAAATGGTTGGTCCTTTTTGAAAAACTTTCCAAAAACAACAGGTGATAGCTTGTATGATAAAAAGTATCTACATGAAATCTATCAAATTTCAGATAAAAACGTATCTTCGAAAGCAACAGTTCCTATTTTATGGGATAAAAAAACTAATACAATTGTTAATAATGAGTCTGCTGAAATAATCCGGATAATGAATAGTGCATTCAATGATATTACAAAAAATTATGATGATTACTATCCATCAAATTTAAGAATTGAAATTGATAAAATTAATAAAGTAATTTACGAGAATATCAATAATGGTGTTTACAAATCTGGTTTTTCAAGAACTCAAGAAGCGTATGAGGATGCAGTAACAAAATTATTTTCATCATTAGAAATGATTGATGAAAGCCTAGAGGATAAAAAATATTTAGTTGGAAATGTGCTAACTGAAGCAGATATCAGATTAATTCCTACATTATTAAGATTCGACAGCGTTTATTATGTTCATTTCAAATGTAATTTGAAAAAAATAAGTGAATTTAAGAATATAAGTTCTTACGTGAAAAAAATGTTTAATAATCCAGCTATAAATACAACGACAAATTTTGATCATATCAAAAGACATTATTATTATTCTCACTTACATATAAATCCATATAGAATTATACCTTTAGGTCCAAACTCACCAATTTAAATTGTTATATTACTTTCTTTTTGAATAAATTGAACATGCTGATCCAAACTCAGCAAACAAACATCTGTTTAATTTGTTTTTTTCAGGTTCATATTCGGCATGCCACTGAACGCCTATTGCAAATGAAGGATGATCAGGAATACTAACTGCTTCAATAATACCATCATCTGATAAAGCTTCTGTTTTTAAATTATTAGCAATAATATCGATAGCCTGACCATGAAGTGAATTAACTAAACAAGAGTCCTTTGTGAGTAATTTTGAAAAATAGCCATTTTTTACAAAATCAATTCTATGTTTTAATTTAAAAATTTGTTCAACCGTTATATTATCCCCTCTGGGCATACGATGATCATTTTTGTCATCCAGCAAATGTACCCGATAATGCAATGTTCCACCAAAGGCTACATTCATTTCTTGGATGCCTCTACAAATTCCGAAAATTGGAATACCTAAGCTAACACATTTAGGTATCATTTCTAAAACAATCTCGTCTCTTCCAACATCAATGGGCTCATCTGGAGGGAATGGATTACCTCCAAAATGATGCGGCTCAACGTTTGCTCTTCCTCCAGTTAAAACTATACCATCGATTTTTTTTAGGAGTAGATCTAGGTCTTTACCTTTTATATATGAGGGAATTAAAATTGGTATTGCGTTACTAAATTTAGATACTGCATTTACATACCTTAGACCTGTTGAATGAGAGACTTGCCTACCACCAAAATTAATAATTTCATTAGTTGATATACCAATTATTGGTTTGTTTGAAGACATGATTTATTTGAAACTTTCTATTATTTTAATTTTTAATTAACAACCTAGTTGTTTTGCTAAGTCGTTTAAATCTCTTGAAACAATATCCCATTTTATATCACCTTTATAATCATTTACTTCAGCAATATCAAACAACTTATCCTTGCCGTACTCAAAAGGTCTGTGAACATAGGCAGTTTTCATACCCTGAAGGCTAGCCGCTTTTAGATCATCATCGTGAGCTGCAACCATCAAACATTCTTCTGTTTTTAAATCAAGAGCACTACAGGCTTTCAAGTAAGCTTCTGGCTCAGGTTTATAATGACCAATTACTTCTGCTCCTAAAATAACATCCCAATTAAGATTTGAAAATTTTGCCATATTAACTATTAAGGCTATATTTCCATTAGATTGGGTAGCAAGGATATATTTATTCTTAAGGGCATTAAGACCTTCACTGCTATCTGGCCAACCAGGAAGTCTATGCCAAGCTTTCACGAGAATTTTAAAATCTTCATCTGATAGATTATGCAAATTAAATTTTGGAGCAATTTTTTTCAAATTTTCCATATGTAAAATATCAAGTATAGTAAATGATCTTCTTCCCTTTCTTATCTCCTCCATAGCTGGTTGATATTCCGCTCTCCATGCGTCGGCAAAATCAAAAGGATCTAATGAAATATCGTTTTTCTTTGCAACACTCTCTACTTCTCTAGCTATACCAGTCCTCCAATCAACAACAGTCCCAAATACATCAAACAAAAGTGCTTTAACTTTTAACATTTTGCCTCCAATCAATTAATATGTTAAATATATCTAATAAGTATTCTTAAAACTGAAATTTAATCTACTTAAAAAATAAATAAGAACTCTTTGAATTTTAATCACAGATCTTTTCAGCCAAATGTATAAAGATAAATCAAAAGAAATAAAAACATTATCTCCTGCATTGCTAGCTGTACTCTTCATGGTTTTATCAGGCATTTTTGCAACAACTATGCATTGTTTAATAAGGTTTGCAACTGAGGATAATCATCCATTTGAAGTTGCTTTTTTTAGAACAATATTTGTTCTACTCATTTTTCTTCCTGTAGTTATAAAAAATGGTATGGCATCGCTTAAATCTAATAATGTTAAATTGCAATCATATAGAGCAGTTGTTGGCAGTATAGCTATGTTATGTATGTTCTATGGACTTAGTATAACAGAATTGGCAAAAGCAACTGCGCTTATGTTTACTGTTCCTATTTTTGCAACAATATTAGCAATTATTTTTCTCAAAGAGATTGTTGGAATAAGAAGATGGCTTGCAATGTGTGTAGGATTTATAGGAGCATTAATTGTTTTAAGACCAGATGTTGAATTAGGTTTTGGGCCATTACTAATTTTATGTGCTTCATTAATGTGGTCTTCTTCTATGTTAATGGCAAAGAAACTTACACAAACAGATACAACTGTAAGCATAACATTTTGGCAAGCAGCAGGTCTCATACCTGCAACATCCATACTTGCCATACAAGTTTGGGTGTGGCCTACTTTTGAACAGCTAATAATGTTTTTATTTATTGCTATAGCTGGAACTTTAGTTCACTGGTTTTTAAATGAAGCTCTCAAGAGAGCTGACATTACTGCACTTCTTCCACTAGACTATTTAAGGTTAATTTGGTCAGTATCACTAGGTTTTATATTTTTTAACGAAATACCACATGTTGGTTTATGGCTTGGGTCTGCGCTAATACTTGGGGCTTCAACATATATAGGTATAAGACAAGCAAAAAAGAAAGAACAGTTGAGTACTAATACAAATATAAATTTATAACTTTAACGACCTCCAGAAACAGGTACAACTGAACCAGAAATATAGCTTGATTTGTCACCTAATAACCACATGACCGTTTTAGCAACTTCTTCTGCACTACCTATCCTTCCAAGTGGAACTGATGGCATTAATCTATCAACCCTAGACGCATCACCTGCTTTGGCATGAATTTCAGTATCAATCAAACCTGGTGCAACAGCATTAACTCTTATTCCAAATTTTCCAAGTTCTTTTGCCATTCCATAAGTAAGAGAATGAATAGCACCCTTTGACATTGCATAGTGAACAAATTCTCCTCCACCGCCAATATCTGCGGCAATTGAAGACATATTAACTATTGTTCCAGATTTTTGAGAAATCATAACTCTTGCTGACTCTTGAGCTACATAAAAGGCTCCTAATATATTTGTATCTACGACCATCTTCAAATCATCTGGACTAAGATCTTGTATTGGTGAAATTGGTCCTGTTATTCCTGCATTGTTAAAAACACCATCAATTGTTCCAGCTTTATCTAAGAAATCATTAAACATACCTTTAACAGATTTATTATTAGCTACGTGACATTGTAATATAATTCCGTCACCACCTGAATCTCTAACTAGTTTAAGACATTGTTCTGCCGCCTTTAAATTTTGATTATAGTTAATTCCTACAAACATTTGTGCTTTAGCAGCTTCAATTGCAGTAGCCTTTCCAATGCCTTGGCTTGCTCCTGTAATTAAAATATTTTTCATTGATATTTCCTTTTTTTTTAGATTTTTTTAAATTTTTCTCGAAAAATTCCTAATACTTCTGAATTCACTGGCCTTGGTGGATCCTTCCCATCAAAAATATCTAAAAGCTGTGTTGCAACAAATTCAGACATTTTATTTCGACTATCTCTAGTAATACCTGCTGTATGTGGGCTAGCTATTACATTTTCAAGTTTTAAAAGTTTATGCGTTGACGGAGGTGGCTCAAACTCCCATACATCTAAACCTGCCCCTGCTAAATGTCCTTCTATAAGTATATTATATAAATCGTCTTCGTTATGGATTGATCCTCGAGAAGTAGTAACAAAATAACTTCCTTTTTTCATTTTCTTAAACCAATCTTTATTGATCATATTATTTGTTTCTTTATTTAAGGGTATATGAACAGAGACAACGTCACTTTCTGATAATAAAATATCTAATTCGGTTTTGCTTGCATGTTTCTTTTTAAAAATTTCTTCAGATAAGTAAGGATCATAAGCCAAAATATTACAATTAAATGCAACTTTACATATTTCTGCAACTCTGCCACCTGTATTTCCAAGACCTATAATTCCAACATTTTTATTTAAAAGATCCTTACCCATTAGACTTACTCTTGGCTCGTTCCAACCTCTTCTCAGGGCGTGGTCACATTCAATAATTCTTTTAAATAAACTTAAAATCATGCCTACTGCGTGCTCTGCAACACCTTCAGCATTTCCGCCAGTCTGATTAACTACTAATACTCCTGACTGAGTACATGCATCAACATCAATAGTGTCGTAGCCTGCACCAGAAGATGAAACAACAAGTAAGTTTGGTATTTTAGTTAAAAATTGTTTATCAACTTGTAAATATTTTGGAACTTCATCTCTAGCTGCCCCTACCTGATAGGCATCCGCTTTTTGCAAAATTGACATGCACTTTTCTTCATTATCTGAACTATTGATTTTTAATACTTCAACTTTAGATTGGGAATGTAAAATATCTAAACCATTTTGGGCTGGCAAAGTATCAAGGTAAACTATTGTAGGCATATTATCCTCATATCAAAAACACTCTGATATGATATTCATTTTCTAAATTCATGCAAAGTAATTGAAACTATTTTTTAAAGTATATTTTTCGAGATACTATTATAGAATAATAATATATCGAATTAACTAATACTTATGAGGATTAAAATGATTAATAGAATATTAATACCAGATATACTTCAACCTGTAAGTCACTATTGTCATGTTGTTGAAGCAAATGGTATAGTATGGGTTTCAGGATTAGTCGGAATGAATTTTGACGGCACAATTCCAGAAAGCACAAAAGATCAGTTTGATATTGCCATGAGAGATCTAAATACTTGCCTAGTTGCAGCTGGTAGCTCTTCAAATGATGTAGTGAAAGTGAGAGTTTTTTTAACTAAAATTAACGATAGATCTATCATTAATCCAAAAAGAATTGAATATTTTGGAGAACATAAGCCTGCATCAACTTTATTAGAAGTATCTGCTCTTGTAGACCATAGAATGAAAGTTGAAATTGAAGCTGAAGCAATTGTTACAAAATCAAAATAAAAGAGAATTTTAGATGGAATTAATTAAACTAAGCGCTAATGAAGCATTAAAAATGATGGAAGAAGGCAGTCTTTCTTCTGAAGAGTATGTTAAAGCATTTTTAAAACAAATAGAATTACGAGAAGATGATGTTAGTGCTTGGATTTTTTTAGATCCTAAACTTGCATTAGAGCAAGCAAGAGAAGCTGATAAAAGATGGAAAGATAAAACCGCAGGTAAATTGAATGGTCTTCCAATTGGTATTAAAGACATTATTGATACAAAAGATATGCCTACAGAAAATGGATCTCACTTATGCAAAAACAGAAAACCATCTAAAGACGCTCATTTAGTTAGATTACTTAGAGATGAAGGCGCTGTTATTATGGGTAAATGTGTTACAACTGAGTTTGCCTTGTCAGGTCCTGGTAAAACAAAAAACCCAAAAGATTTAGAATGCACCCCAGGTGGCTCCTCTTCGGGTTCTGCTGCTGCCGTGTCAGACTACATGGTACCGCTAGCAATTGGATCACAAACAGGCGGTTCTGTTTTAAGACCCGCATCATTTACAGGTATATTAGGATTTAAACCAACATTTGGAACTATATCTAGATCTGGAATGTCACCAATTTCTCAAAGATTAGACCACCCTGGTATTTATGCAAATTGTGTTGAAGATATAGACTTAGTTGCCTCAGTAATTTTATCATATGACAGTAATGATTTAGATATGATTCAAGATTACCAATATAAAAGAATTGTGAGTTTAAATAAGCCAATTAAATTTGGATTTGTTAGAGGGCCTGTTTGGAATTTTGGTAATGAGGATATGAAACATGGAATTGAAGAGTTTGTAAAAAATGTACAACTTGACATTGAAGAGTTAGACCTTGGAAAAGATTTTGAAGATGCAGCTAAAGCACACGAAATTATAATGAACGGATCTATTGCCAACTCTCTAATAAATTATTATCAAGCTAATAAATCTAAACTTCATCCATTTACCGTTAAAAGAATCGAAGCAGGAATACCAGTATCAGCGAGTGACTACATATCAGCAATAGAACAAGCAAAAAAAATGGAACAAATTTTAAAACAATTTTTTAAAAAATATGATGCTATTATTACTCCTGCAGCACCAGGACAAGCACCTCGCAATCTAATGAATACTGGGAATGCAATCTTTAACGGATATTGGACTATGATGGGAGTTCCAGCAATCAGCCTTCCTTTTTTAAAAGGGAAAGATGATTTACCAATTGGCATTCAATTTATTGCAAATTGGAATGAGGATTTAAAACTATTGGAAATATGTAAGTATATTTTAGACAAAGAAAAGCTTGCTAACTAGAGAAGTCAGCAAGCTAAATTATTTATATATTTAAAGTAAACCTATTTTCTTCATGTAAGAAAGATTTGACTCTAAAGCCTCTTTTGCGAGTGGGCTTTTTGATGCAGCAGAATTCCACGCCTCAACAGCGATTTGTCTGAACTTTGCTCTCTCACTAACTGGCCAGTCAATGATTGTTAAGTCACCAGCTGCCTTATCTTTTGCAACTTGAGCTCTACCGTCAAGGCCAGCATCTCTTAACTTAGCTGTCCAAGTCATGTAGGTCCAAACTGTTAGGGCAGTTTGATGTTGTTTACTCAACTTATTAAAAACTTTCTTGTTAATAATAGTTTGTAGGTTCGCCATTGAGTGAATACCAGGGTAAAGTGGGTACTTTGCAATCTTATGGAAACCACTAGCATGATTGTTAATATAAACAGAAGCATCAGCGGCATCAACAATACCCTTTTCTAGAGAAGTATAAACCTCAGAGAAAGGAATTGAAGAAGGTGAAGCACCTGCTCTTCTGAAAACATCTGCGGCTAAACCTTCAGGTGATCTAATTTTAACACCTTTAAGATCAGCTACGCCATTGATTGGAACCTTTGAAACAAGAGCTTCTTTCCCGTAAGGACCACAACCTAGTACGAGAATTTTACCTGGTAAAACGCTATCATATATTTTTTGAAGCATTTCTTTTCCACCACCGTGCATACAATATTCTTGATATTGTTTCGGTGTATCGTAACCTGCAATCAAGTCCCCCATAATTGCAAAAGCTGGATCTCTTCCTGCAAAGTATGCAATAGCATTGAAATCCCCGTCTAGGATACCGTTTGCAACCGCATCAATTGTTTCTCTGTGAGGTACAACAGACTTTGTTGGTAATCCTTCAATTTGTAATTTGCCATCAGTAAGATCTGATAATATTTTTGCCTTTTCACCCATATAAGTGTGAGCCCAGTCACCGGCTTTGGAACTCATTTGAAACTTAAGCTTTTTCGCACTTGCAGCCCCTGTAAAGGTAAGGCCTGCTACGATTAAAGCACTTAATATATATTTTTTCACTATATTCCTCCTTTTGTGAAAATTAGCTGAAACCATCAGCTATATAAAACATCATCCATGTAATTAAAACCGCGAAAGCAAATCCAGCAATCCAAGCCCAGGGACCGTAAGTATCTACATGATCGCTTCTAACAGGTTTAGCCAAAATTTCCTCCTTGGTTCTTGACATACTAAAATTAATGTCTCTAATAGATACTATTATAGTTCTTAATTCTAAGACAATTGCAAGTTAAAAATTCGTATGGGGGGAATTTAATGGCAGAAACAGTCCAAAAGCAAAGTTTAGACTTGGATAACATGGAAAATTTTGAGACTGGGAAAGATCGTTTCGCCTTTTTTGACCATTTCAGTAAATTTTCTGGGCTAGCTGTAGCACAACTTTATTTAATATGCGCTGCTGTGACAGGATACGAAGTTATATCAAGATACGTGTTTGATGCCCCTACTCAGTGGGTGTTTGAAGTAGTAATGGTTTTAGCTGCAACAGCATGGATGTTGTCAGCTGCTTACGTAACTTTGCACAAACGTCATATTGGAATAACAGTCTTTTATATAATGGCATCGGATAGAGGTAAATGGTGGCTTGATCTTATTGCGTATGTGGTTGGCATAATTGCTCTCTGGTTACTAATAGATGATTCAGTCATTCGTGCTCTTGATTCAGTTATGATGCTTGAAAAGGCTGGAAGTGCCTGGAATTCTCCACAGCCAATGATTTTAAAGTCTATGCTTACCATTGGTGCAGCGACTTACATAATTCAATTAATGATAAATCTATACAGGCATTTTAGTTCTAACATTGCAAAAAAAATAGTTTTAGGAATTTGTGGTTTGATAATCTTGAGAATCACTTGTGTTATAATAGTCCACTTCATAGGAGAAGAAAGTTTCGCTGGATATATAAATTCTATTTATGCTTTAGTTGGAAGTCATATTAATCCACAAGATTACATTAACATGCAGGATATGAATATAGGTACGGCAAGCATATTAATTGTCGTGTTAATGCTGGTATTGATGATGACAGGTATGCCTCTTGGAGTTGTTACCTTATTTGTGTCAGTTCTTAGTGCTCTTTGTTATTTTGGTTATGGAGGACTTTATTTAGTTTCAACCAATGCTTTTGGGTTATTGGAAAAATATCCATTAATTGCGGTACCACTATTCGTATTAATGGCGTCTATTCTAGAAAGAGCTGGTGTAGCTGAGGATTTATTTGACGCTATGTCAATTTTTGCAGGAAAGCTGAGAGGCGGCGTTGCAATTCAAACAATTGCCGTTGCAGTTGTGTTAGCAGCAATGTCAGGTGTTATGGGTGGAGAAATTGTTATGCTCGGTTTAGTAGCCTTACCACAACTCTTGAGATTGGGATATGACAGAAAAATGTCTATTGGTTTAATTTGTGCTTCTGGTGCATTAGCAACCCTTATTCCGCCTAGTATCATCATGATTATTTATGGCTTATCTGCCCAAGTAGCTATTGGAGATCTTTTTATGGCTGGAGCTGTTCCTGGTTTAATGCTTGCTGGGTTATATGCTATTTATGTACTAGCAAGATGTAATATTAACCCTGCAATGGCACCTACGGCAGAAGAAGTAGCTAAAGCAAGAAAAAAAGAAATGAAAATGTCTAAAGATAAACTCTATGCAGTTTTCTTGAGTATCTTTTTAATATTCTGCGTTATGGGTTCAATTTATGGTGGAATTGCATCGGTAACCGAAGCTGCAGCAGTTGGAGTTTTAGGTGCTATTTTTGTTGCTTGGTTTAGAAACTCATACAGTTGGAATTTATTACAAGTAGCTCTCGCTGGAACAATGTCCACTGTTGGAACAATTATTTGGCTAATTTTAGGAGCTGTTGCATTTGTTGGAATTTATAATCTTATAGGTGGAGCGGATTTTATGAGGTCCTTGTTTTCAGGATTAGGATTACCTGCCATCGGAATTGTTTTTGTTATGATGGGGATTTTAGTTATCCTTGGAACATTTATGGAGTGGATAGCAATTGCATTTATAACAGTACCTGTATTTGCTCCCGTTGTTGTTGGAATGGCACCAGAATTAGGATTAGAGCCTGAGTGGGCAGCTGTTTGGTTTGGTGTGTTATTTGTTATGAATATTCAGATTTATTTTCTTTCACCACCATTTGGACCTGCATGTTTTTGGTTAAAATCGGTAGCACCAGCAGATATCACCTTACAAGAAATTTTTGTATCTGTTCTTCCGTTCATAGCCCTACAAATAACGGGAATGTTATTAGTTATGTTTTATCCAGACATTGCTCTTTGGTTCCCAAAGTGGCTTGGTTCATAGATAGTTATTGATATAAGGATAAATTTGGAACCAACCGTCTAAAGTCATTTTAGATGAGAGGTATACTAAAAAAGCAAGACCTAAATATGACAGCCATTTAAACTTAGTTAATAATCTAACTATAGCTGTTGCAAACAAAGCCATTATTAAAATGGCAAAGGCAATTCCTAAGATCAATAAAGTCTTATTATCTCTTGCTATTGCTGTAATGGCTATAACATTATCAAGAGACATTGAAATGTCAGCTATTATGATAGTTATAAGCGCTCCTGTTAATCCTTTACCTGATACATCTTTTTGGAGCTTTTCTTTTTCTTCATCTGATGAAGAGAATTCTTTTATATCATTATAAAATTTCCAACAAACCCAAAAAAGTAATAACCCACCTAATAAAAGTAATCCAGGTATACTAATTAAATAGGAAGCAACAAGAGCAAATAAAATTCTTAGTACGGCAGCAACCATCAACCCAATGAATATAACTTTTTTACGACTTTCTTCAGGAACTGCCGCCGCTGCCATTCCAATTATTAGAGCATTGTCTCCTGATAGCACAATATCAGCTATTATAATCTGAGTAACATCTAATATCCACTCTAACACAAAATGTCTCCATTCGATGACGGTTAAGTAACATTGTTTAGACTTTTTATCAATTATGTCATTATTTTAATAAAGTAATAAATTGGAATTATATTGATATGAAAATAGAAATATCTATTATAAATTTTCGATGAAAGAAAAGAATATGAATGAAACATTTGATTATATAATTGTTGGTGCAGGTTCAGCAGGCTGTGCCGTAGCTAATAGATTATCTGAAAACGCAAATAATAATGTACTATTAATCGAAGCTGGCAGGTCATCACATCCGTTATCAAGACTTCCAGCAAGCTTTGCTCTTTTAATTGATAATCCATTAGCCAATTGGAGATATAGATCAGAGCCAGAGGCAAATACTTCAAATCGAAAAATACCAATACCAAGAGGTAAATTACTTGGAGGCTCGAGTTCAATTAACGGATTAGTATATGTCAGAGGTAATAAACTGGATTATGATACATGGGCACAAATGGGAAATACAGGTTGGTCATATGACGATGTCTTACCTTTTTTTAAAAAAATGGAGAGCTATCAGGGAAATACTTCGGAATTAAGGGGATTAGAAGGACCATTAAAAGTCACAGAAGTAACAGATAGAAACCCAATCTATAATGGTTTATTTAAAGCAGCAGAAGAAATACAAATACCTGTTAATAAAGATTATAATGGACAGGATCAAGAAGGTATAGGTTACACTCAAACTACAATCTATAAAGGTGAAAGAATGAGTGCAGAAGTTGCTTATTTAAAGCCAATAAAATCTAGAAAAAATCTAACCATAATTACAAATAGTCTTGTTAAAAAACTCCTTTTTGATAGTAAGAAATGTATTGGTCTTGAGGTTAAAAATAAAAATAAAATAATTAAGTATTCTGTTTCTAAAGAAATAATTCTGTCTGGTGGAGCAATAAATTCCCCTCAAATTCTTGAATTGTCAGGCATCGGTAGAAGAGATGTTTTGGAAGAAAAAAATATACCGCTAATACATGAACTTAATGGTGTTGGAGAAAATTTAAGAGACCATATTGCACCAAGAATTATTTATAAAATTACAAAACCTGGAATAGCTTATAATGACAAAGCAAGAGGTATTAACCTTGTAAAACAGGTCGCTAACTATATATTTAAAAGAGATGGATTTTTAACTTTGCCATCAGCACCTGTAGTAGGTTTTTTTAAGACTAGAAAAGAATTAGCTGCTCCAGATATCCAGGCTCACTTTATACCCTACAAAGTTGTATTGGAAAACGGTAAAAGAAAGTTAGGCGAGGAACCTGGCATTACTTGTACTGTAAATCAAAACCTACCCGAGAGTAAGGGTAGCATTCACATAAAGTCTGATGATCCGGAAGACTCACCGAGGATAAAATACAACTTCTTATCAAGCTCTTTGGATAGACAAACACTAATTTCTGGAGTTAAACTAATTAGGAAAATTATGGGTTCAACTACAATGAAAGAATTCTGTGGTGAAGAAATACAGCCTGGAGAAAATTTTAATTCAGACGAAAAAATACTTCAATTTATAAGGGATAAAGCTGAAACAGTTTACCATCCTGTAGGGACATGTAAAATGGGATTTGACCAAGAATCCGTTGTCGATAAAAATTTAAAGGTTCATGGAATAAAAGGTCTTCGTATAGCAGATGCTTCAATAATGCCAACATTAGTGTCAGGAAATACTAATGCTGCATGCATGATGATTGGAGAGCGTTGTGCTGACTTTATTTTAAACAATTAAAAATGATAAATAGATCTGATTTAGAAAATTTTTGGACCAGAGGTGACATTCATACAAGAATCCACAAAGCAATGTCAGAAGCTGGTTTAAATAATAAAAAATTAGAAATTGAAGATTTATTTCCTATTGATCAGTATCACGCTCGAGGGATTGCAGCTACTGTAGATCTCGGGAAAAGGATGCCAATATCTGAAAATCAAAGAATTATAGATATTGGATGTGGACTTGGAGGACCTGCAAGATATTTTGCAAAACAATTTAAATGTTTAATAACAGGAATAGACATAACGCCTAGCTTTATAGAAATTGGTAATAAGTTTAACAATCTTACTTCAATGTCCAAGAAAGTATCACTTCAAATAGGAAATAGTGAAACTTTAAATTTTGAGGATGAAGCATTTGACGGTGGATATTCACAACATGTAACTATGAATATCAAAAACAGAAAAGATTTTTTTTTGGAAGCATATAGAGTTTTAAAAAAAGGAACTTTTTTTGCTTTTTCAGAACATGGATTAGGACCAAAAGGAAATCCAATTTTCCCATTACCATGGGCAGACACATCTGAGATGAGTTTTTTATTGTCTCCAGAAAGTACAATTTCGTTATTAAAAGAAATTGGATTTTATGATATTCAAATTATTGAAACCTCTGAAAAATATATCTCTGGCTATGAAAAAATGATTGATAATAAGTCTAAAAAGGACAAGCCTATTCTTGGAATTCATGTGATTGGTGGAGCTACCATGAAAGAAAGATCTATAAACTCAATGAAGTCTATTAAAGAAAAACGTACATTACCATTTGAAATTGTATGTAAAAAATAATTTTAAAAACTAAAAGTTCAAAATTATTCTTTTATTCATTTTACCTTTGTTTTCTATTTTTACAGATTTAACGTAATCAATCTCAGATGTTTTATTTACATGTGTTCCACCACATGGCTGAAAATCAATATTATCTCCAATTTTTATCATTCTTATTTGTCCAGATCCTCTTGGCGGTTTTACAGCCATAGTTCTGACTAATTCTGGGTTTTTGTCTAACTCTTTATCTGTGATACTTGAAATATAGATTGAATAGTCTTTATCAATTAATCGATTAATTTTATTTAATACATCTTCTTTGTCAGGCTTGCTTTCAAGATCAAAGTCTAGACGACCTCTTCCATCACCTATAGATCCTCCCGTAACAGGAAAAGGTATTATTGAACATAATAGATGAAGTGAAGTGTGCACTTTCATGTGACTATATCTTTTTACCCAATTTAAATTTAATTTAACCTCTTGATTTTTTTTTAAACCATCAATATCTCCAACTAAATGGACTAATTTATTGTCAATATATTTAGTTCCATTAATGTTAATAGTTTGATTATCTACTGTAATAGAACCATCATCTCCAGGCTGTCCACCACCCTCTGGATAAAAAATAGTTTCATTTAGAACTAAACCTTCAGACACAGTTTCAGATATTCTTGTTTTATGCTCTTTCAAATATGAATTGTTTCTGAATAACTCAATTGTCATTTTAATACCTTTAATATATCTTAGACTTTACAGATAAATCTCAAAATAGAATGTTATAAAAATTTGCTAAATTGTAAATAAATTTGAAGGATAAATAAAATGGATATTAATGGTAAAAAGGCTATTGTTTTTGGAGGCACATCCGGGATAGGGCTCTCAGCAACTCAAATGTTATCTGATAAAGGTGCTCATGTAGTAGCACTTAGCCGAAATCCAGAGAAATTACAAAATCTACCTAAAAATGTTACAACCAAAAAAATGAATGTTTTAGACAGAGATGCTTTAGAACAGTTTTTTCAAGAAATAGGCGAGTATGATATTTTAGTTAATTCTGCTACAGGCGGTGCCAGAGCTGTTGGTCCATTCTTATCTATGGATTTAGAAGGATACAGAGCGTCATTTGATAAATTGTGGGGATATACTAATGTAGTTAGATATGGTACTAAATATCTTAAAGACAATGGAAACATTGTTTTAGTAAGTGGCTCTCCTGCTAGAAAATGTAGACCTGGACAAATTGCCATTTCATCTGTAGGTGGGGCTGTAGAAGCATTTGCAAGAGGTATAGCCCCTGAGATAGCTCCAAAAAGAATTAATATAGTTTCACCTGGAATTATTGATACTCCCATGAGTCCTCTTCAGGGTAAAGAAAGAGAAGATTATTATAAAAACACAACAAACAACAATTTAATTCCTAGAGCAGGAACTCCAGATGAAGTGGGTGCTGGAATAATTTTTGCGATTGAAAACGAATTCATTACCGGAACAACAATTGATATTGATGGTGGTTGGTTAATTTCGTAGAAAAAATTATGAAGAGTATATTTTTATACTCTTCTTTATCCATTTTACAAAATATCAAATCCAATGGGACTTAGTACTAAACCTAACAAACCACCAAAAAAACCACCCCAAACTACGAGCCATCCAAGGTGCTCCTTAATCATTTTTTGAATAATATGTTTTATATCTTCAGGGGACAAATCAGCTAATCTAGCGTCTAATATATTTTCAATCTTTAATAATAAAGACGCAGTAGTGTCAGAACTATTATCATTCGAAGTATTTTCAGTTACAAAGTCTTCAATAATTATTTTTAATTTTTTAGTAAAAGGTTCTTTAAGAGGATCAAGAGCTTTTCGACCACCAACCATTGCAAGCATACCACCTAATTGTGAACCCTCTATTGCTTCTACTAAACCTATAAAAACCTTATCAAAATCAATCTTATTAATGATTGTTTCCGAAGTACTAACTTTATTATCTAGTAAAAAATTATTTATCTGAGTTTCAGTAAATAACTCTTGTAAAATAAGGTTCTTTATTCCTAGTTTAATATCTTCGAATTTATCTAGGATAACTCCAGATCCATATAAAAAAGGTACTTTCTCAAACAACATATGAATAGCTAACCAATTAGTTAAGCTACCCGATAAAGCAAATACTCCTGTGATTATAATGAAAGGATAATTTTCTTGATAAAGATAACCTACAATTATAATTAATGTTGATAAAAAGTTTGTAATTAAAGATTTATTCATTATTCATAAATCCTCATAAATTTAAATTATAACTTTGGTGCTGAAATTACTGGGTTTTTTAAAACTCCTAATAACCCGATATCAACTTCAACAATATCTCCTGGAACCATGTATACAGGTGGATTCCTTTTATCTCCAACACCACCAGGAGTGCCTGTTACAATCACATCTCCAGATGATAATGCAGTAAATTCTGATATGTAACTAATTAGTCTTGGAATTGGGAAAATTAGATCAGCTAATGTGGCTTTCTGCATTACATTTCCATTTAATCTTAATTCAATTGGTAGCTTTCTATAATCACCTACTTCACTCGGTGTAACTAAATAAGGTCCAAAACCACCTGTTCCTGGAAAAGTTTTACCTGGGGTAAATTGAGAAGTGTGTCTTTGATAATTTCTTACACTCCCATCATTATAACATGCATAACCAGCAATATGATTTAATGCATCCTGTTCGGATATAAACCTACCACCTTTACCGATAACAATTGCCATTTCAGCTTCATAATCAAAACGATCAGAATTGTCGGGTTTAATCAAAGGTTGCAAGTGAGCAACTTGAGAGTCTGCAAACCTTGTGAAAATTGTTGGGTTATCAACATCAGGTCTACCAGTTTCTTTTTTATGCTCTAAATAATTTAACCCTATACACATAATTTTTTCTGGATTTGGAATTACAGGTAAGAAGGTAAAATCTGAAAAAGACAAGTCTTTTGTTTTACCTGCTATATACTCTTCTGCTTCATCTTCCATATTAAGTGAAATTAATTCTTTAATAGAATTAATCTCCGGATCTAATTTGCCAGTAAGATCAATAATTCCATCTTTAACAACTGCTCCAAAACCTGTTTTTCCTAATCTAGTAAAACTAAGTAATTTCATTTTATTTCCTCTCTTAAGATCTCATAATTGCTTTTCCCCATAAATTCAGGGTTTTTTCTTCTTGAGGCCAGTTTTTTGGCGGTCGACCAATTACCGTTTCCAATTCAGCCGATATTTCTATCCAATTTCCATCAATATCTTCGATAAATACGAATAAATTATTTCCTGGACCATGTCTACCAGGACCCCACATCAACTTTACATTATTCTTGGCAAAATGATCACACCAAATTTTTATATTATTCCATTCACCAGCTTCATATGAGTGATGATCCATTCCATTTTGTGAAGACTTAAAACACGCAATTGTATGATGTTCGTGATTTGACGTTGTAAAACAAGTTGCAAGTTCACCAGTGCTTTTTACCACTCTGTCAGTTACTTGAAAACCAAGTTTTTTTTGAAAAAAATTTTGAAACTTCTCAACGTCTTTAGATGCAAAAGTTAGATGCTGCAATGGTGCATAAATACCTTTTGTTAAAAAATTATTTTCTTTTTTTAAAACACCAAAACAAATCATATTCTTATCAGGATCTTGTAATGCAAAGGATCCTGATTGATAAAACTCTGAAACAAAACCATTAATTTCACATTTATTTGTTTTTAAAAATTCTTTATACCTCTCTAAATTTTCTTCATTTTTACAAACCATCCCTACATAGCCAAGTGTTTTGTTTTTTCCTGTTGTTATTATTATTTTTCGACCAGGCCCCTCGCATAAAAACTTTTGATTTGTCAGCCTTTTTATATTCATATTCATTACTTTTGAATAAAATTCAGCTAACATTTTTGGGTCACTACTTTTTATTTCAAGATGGTGTAATGAAATATTAGCTTGAACAGCATCTAGAGACATTTATTTACCTTATTGAATTTGTTTCATGATGATACTTTTGAATATCTTCAAAAATTTCATTAATGTATTTTTCTACTAATAAACCATAAGTTGTAAGATTAGCATAAATTATGGGCTCATGCTCTAAAAGAAAATCATCTAGATTGAATATTGAACTTAAAGACGCTTCAATGCCCAATTTTTTGTTACTGATTGAAACTGCAAAACCAATTAGACCTTTATCAACTTGACCTTCTGTAAAACAATATCCTTTTTTTCTGTCACTTTTTAAATCTTTCAAAAATTTTTTTTTGTCTTCATCTGATTTAAAATTCTCTAAATTAATTAAATTTTCTAACCTTTTGCCAGTAATTTGCATAATTATTGCTCTGGAAGTTGCGCCGTAAATTAAAGGCATTAATTTTCCTCTTTGATAACTTGTATTTTTTTTAAAAGATGGACTTTTATAGTCAGCAACGCACATCACATTATTTCCATAGAGTCTGGCTAATACATTTACACTTGTTATAGGATTTTCATTAGCTAGCTTTTTTAGAAATGGTTGTCCCGCTCTAACCAAAGGATCAGAAAATTTAATTATTCTATTAAATTTAATGAAAGCCGGCCCCAATCTAAAATAAGATCCGGATGCACTTTCAAGAAATTCTGCTGTAACCATTTCTCTTACAATTCTATATATTGTGCTAGATGGTGTTTTAAGTGATTTTGAAATTTCTATGACAGTCCAAGAACTTCTCTCTTCGGAAAAAAGATCCAAGATTTTTTTATATCTTTGAAACCCAGACATCTTTGTCCCTAAGAAATAAAAATTTCATTAAGATAAAAACGAGAAAACTCTTTTAAGTCGTTTTTATCTGTACTAGCAAGAACAAACCGATCAGGTCGAATTATTAAAGTGTTTGTATTGAATTTTTTTAAAACTGTTTCTATTTCTGGTATATCAAATGAAGTATAAGTCCTAATTTTTAATTTTTCTTCATTTACCTTCTTATTTGTAATTAAGATTGGATAACATGAAAATAAATCATCAAATTCTTTGTCAAAATTAATTTTAAGAGATGGAAAAATTTTTCCTCTATTTTTATCATCCGGATTACCTAATCCTTTTCCAAGTTCAGGCTTTATACTATTCATTTTTATTGTTCCATCTTTCTCCATATAAACAGTGTCTGATACCATTGATCCTCCAATTGAATTAAGAAGCTCACCCATTTTCATCGCAGTATTTATATAATCTCTTACATTTGAGGATCTCTCACTTTCATAAGTATCAAGTAATTTTTGATTATGACCTTTTTTACAACAAATGCTAATTTTCCAAGCTAAATTAGATGCATCTCTTATTCCAGCACACATTCCTTGTCCCATAAATGGTGGTGTTAAATGAGCTGCATCTCCAACTAAAAATAGACGTCCCATTCTCCATTTTTTTGCAATTGCTGATTGAAATGTATAAACAGTTTTTCTTTCAATCTTTGCTTCATCTTGGGATACCCATTGACTTAGAAATTTCCAAAGTGTCTTACTATCAAAAAATTTTTCTGTACTTTCTTCTTCTTTTAAAGCGATTTCCCATCTTCTTCTTTTTCCTACATTTCTACAATATGTAACTGGCCTTTTTGAGTTACAATATTGTATTGTTCTATCTGGCAAATTTGTTTTTTTAGTTTTTAAGATTAGATCAATGACTGCCCAACGTTGTTCAAAGCCTAGATGTTCCATTTCACTTTTTATTTGCTTCCTTAAAAAGGAATTAGCACCATCACATCCAATAACATATTTAGACTTTACAGAAAAAATCTTTTTGGTTTTTAAATTTTTGTATTGAATGATTGAAAAATTTTTATGACTAATAATTTTGTATACTTCAGAATTTTGGGAAATAATAACCTTTTCAAACCTTTTTAATTTATAACGAAGGCTTCTTTCTAAATCAGGTTGATGAAAACGATAACTAGGGTACCAGCCATTTTC
Organism: uncultured SAR116 cluster alpha proteobacterium; assembly: GCA_902593735.1. Classification (GTDB taxonomy): domain Bacteria; phylum Pseudomonadota; class Alphaproteobacteria; order Puniceispirillales; family Marisalimonadaceae; genus Marisalimonas. The sequence continues at coordinate 43,318 of CACJJL010000006.1, read as the reverse complement.
AGTAATTACTTTAGGTCTTGGCCAATCAAGAAGCAGTTCACCTTTTTCATTTATAAATTTAGTGCCTTTATTAATAATTAATTTTTTTGTTAAACTTTTAGTAACCCCAATAGTATTAAATACTCTCATTACTTCATCATCAAAATGAACTGCTCGGGGTAGGTTATATATACTTGCTTCTTTTTCTAAAATTAGAATAGATAAATTATTCATAGCTAAGAGGTTAGCTAAGGTTCCTCCTGAAGGTCCTAATCCAATTATAACAACATCAAAATCGACAGTACTCATTTTTTTTGAATATTTTGATACAACCAAGGACAATCAATTATCATAGGTGATCTTTTACCTTGCTGAGCTGTTTCAATACGTTTTTTTCTAAACTTTAATCTTTCATCATCAGGCAAATATAATCTTTCATGTCCCCAGAAACTTGGACCCTCGTTTGTTTCATGAGGAACCCATTTAGTAGGATCAATGATCCTGCCACCCCATCCATTTTCAATAAAAAAACCTGAAGGAGTATGTGCATAAAAAGAAGTCATATAATCGTTTGTATGTCGTCCCAAGGTATAAGCTATTCCATTTTTGTGGTTATATTGTAGTAAATCATATCCCTGCCCAACATCGTCTAAATTTTTATATTCTACCATAAAATGATGAAATCCTTGTTGACCACTCCCAATTAGAGCAAAACTGTGATGGCGTCCATTTACATGAAAAAAACATAATGAAATAGGATCAAAACTATAATCACTTATTTTGAAATCTAAAATATCTCTATAAAAAGGAATTAACATATCAACATTAGACACATGTAAAACTGCGTGACCAAGTCCGCAAACATCAGTCTTAAATCCAGAAATTGGTCTTCCCGGGACAAATGGACTGTTATCAATATGAGGTCTATAAACAAGTTCAATTCTATTCCCTACTAGATCATCAAAATATATTAGTTCATCAACAAACCTCATATCAGTAAGATTTTTGTCCCCTACAAAAACATCTATTTCAGCATCCTCTAACTTTTTAGCATATTTTTGAAGATCTGATTTTTCTTCTACCTCCCACCCAAGAAAAGCAAGTTTATCACCAGGTTCACCAGAGACTGTAAACCTCTGCTTTTGATCATCCATACGAAAAAATAGAGATTTTTTTGAATAATCAGTTTTTTGCATTCCTAAATTCTTAGTTGCAAAGTCTTGCCACTCTTCAATTTTATCCGAATTAACTCCAATATAACTAAGTGCATTAATTGACATAAAATAAATCCTTGTAATGATTTTATAGAATAATACATTATTTTAATAAAAAAAAAATTATTTTATAATAAATTTCTTATAAAATGAGAATTGTGAAGATTAATAAAAAAATAGAATTTGATTTATAAAAATATCTAGTTAATGATTTAGGTTAGTAAGATTAAAATTATTTTAAATTTTATATGGAGGAATACTAATGAATAAATTGATTGGCGTATTAGCGACAACAATTGTCAGCGCTGGATTATCATTTTCAGCATTAGCTGATAAGGTTACTCTAAAATTTCACACGATGGTTCCAATGCCAGCAAATTCAAATGCTAAATTTGTTAAACCATGGGCTGACAAGGTAAAAAAAGAAAGTAATGGAGAAATCATTACCGAAATGTATCCATCAATGCAACTTGGGGGTAAACCACCACAACTAGTTGACCAAGCTCGTGAAGGTGTTGTGGATATTGTTTGGACAGTAGCAGGCTATACTCCTGGAAGATTTCCAAGATTATCAGTTTTTGAATTACCTTTCATGCCAACAAGCGCAAAAATAACTGCCCAGGCTGTTCAAGAATTTGTTGAAACTGCTGGAGCTGAAGATCTTAAAGATTATAAAATTCTTGCAGTTCATGTACATGCCCCGGGTATGATACATACTAAAAAGACATTAATTAAATCAGTAAGTGACTTTAAAGGTCTGAAGCTAAGAGGTCCAACACGTTCAGCAACAAGTTTATTAAAAAAGTTAGGAGCCACTCCTGTTGGGATGCCAATACCAAAAGTTGCGCCTTCTCTTTCAAAAGGAGTTATCACAGGTATGGTTGTTCCTTGGGAAATTATGCCATCTTTTAAACTTCAAGAATTAACTAAATCGCATACAAATGTTGCTGGAAATAGGGGGCTTTATACAACACCATTTCTTTTTGTAATGAATAAAGCAAAATACGATTCATTATTACCAGCCCATAAAAAGGTTATAGATAATAATTCTGGGATGTCATTAGCTAGACAAGCAGGTGTACTATGGGACGATTTTGAAGGACCTGCTCGTGCGTTAGCAGTTAAAGCTGGTGGGGAATTTCATACTTTAAGTGGTGCACCTTTGGCTGAGATAAAAAAAGCAGCAGATCAAGTTGTTCAAGATTGGATTAAAGATGCTAACAGTAAAGGTCTAGATGGACAAAAACTTTACGATACTGCAAAGTCTTTAATTTCAAAATATGAAAAAATGATGTAATTTTCCTAAATATGAATTTTGGGAAAAAAATCTTTAAAGTTAAAATACGTCCAAATAATAAATTTGGACGTATTTTACATTTAATCTCTAGATATTTTGCAATCTTTGGTGGCTTTATACTTTTATCAGCTGCTTTAATTAGTATTTTTTCTATTTTTGGTAGAGTAGTCTTTTCATCCCCTATTCTTGGTGATTTTGAATTAGTTGAAATAGCATGTGCAGTTGCAATTGGATCTTTTTTGCCATTGTGCCATCTCAAAGAGGGCAACGTCATTGTAGATTTCATAACTGCTAAACTTTCCAAAAATAAAATTCATTTATTGGACTCCATTAGCTCTTTTATTTTTGGTGTAGTGGCTTTCTTCTTTAGCTCTCGAATGATTTTTGGAGCAAAAGACATGTACGTTTATCAAGAAGAAACTATGCTATTAGCATTTCCTATTTGGTTGCCTTTTTTACCAGTAATTGTTTCTTTTTTTCTTCTAACTATATGCTGTTTTTATACATTCATAATAAAAATAAACCTTATTATAGGAAAATAACTTATGGATAAATTTACACTTGGCATTATTGCTTTTCCTATATTATTTTCTATGCTTGCACTTAGAATGCCAATTGGTTTGGCTATGCTAATAGTTGGTTGCTCAGGAACTATTATAATAGCTGGATGGCTTCCAATTCTATCTCAGGTTAAAACTAGTGCGTGGCATTTATTTTCTAATTATTCTCTATCTGTCATTCCTTTATTTTTGTTAATGGGAAATTTTGCTGGCAAAGCTGGTATGAGTGAAGCACTTTTTAAATTTACTGGCGCTTGTCTTGGTCACAGAAAAGGGGGAGTTGCAATGGCAGCAATTGGGGCTTGCGCAGGATTTGGAGCTATTTGTGGATCATCACTTGCAACTGCAGCCACTATGGGTAAAGTTGCCTTGCCAGAATTAAGAAGACTTGGCTACTCTGGTGCTTTAAGTACAGGAACTCTGGCTGCTGGGGGAACACTAGGCATATTAATTCCACCATCAGTTATACTAATTATCTACTCAATTTTGACAGAACAAAATATTGCGAAAATGTTTTTAGCCGCTTTTATCCCAGGTATTTTAGCAGCTCTAGGATACATACTTGCAATTGCTTTATATGTTAGGTTTATAAAAGATTCAGGACCAACAAAAGATAGAGTTGGTTGGAAAGAGAGGTTGTCTTTATTTAAGAATATATGGCAGATAATTCTAATTTTTATAGTTATGATTGGGGGTATCTATTTAGGTTGGTTTACTCCTACAGAAGGTGGCGCTATTGGTGCAGGTGGAGCTGGTCTAATTGCAATTTCCAATAAAAATTTTAAGTTTAAAGACTTAGTTGACGTTATTGAGAACACTGCAATTACTTCTGGAATGATATTTTTAGTGCTTTTAGGTGCAGAATTTTTCAACTCATTTATAGCATTAACACAACTTCCAAATCAACTAGGCGAGATTGTATTAGAAAATAATCTTTCACCTTATCTGATTGTAGCATGCATTCTTGTATTGTATCTTTTTTTAGGCTGTTTGATGGATAGCTTGGCAATGATTTTACTCACAATACCAGTTTTTTTTCCTTTGATAATGACATTGGATTTTGGAATGTCTGCTGAAGAAACAGCAATATGGTTTGGAATATTAACACTTATTGTCGTAGAAGTAGGATTAATTACACCTCCAGTTGGATTAAATGTTTTTATTATCAATAAGATGGCTGGAGATGTCAGCATTACTGATACATTTAAGGGAGTCTTGCCATTTTTATGTAGCGATATCTTAAGAGTTATACTTTTATTTTCTTTTCCTGGTATTACGCTATTTCTTCTCAAAATTTTCTAATAGTAATTTTCAACCCTAAATCTTTAAAAAATTCTCCTAACGATTTTTATTTAATCTGTTAATATTTCTTATTTGACTTTTACTTATATATGCTGAGTATAAAACTATATTTAATTTGGAGGAAATAAATGATTAATATTAAAAGAATTGTTGCAGTTGGTTTGATGGTTCTTATGTCAAACATATATGCAAATTTAGTTCTTGCCGCTGTTGATGGACCGGATGTTTTTTGGAAATTTAGTCTTTGGGGAAAAAGAAGAGCTTTTACTGAAGGTGCAGAAACATTGTCAAAAAGATTATCTGAAGAAACTAATGGTAAATTTAAACTAAAGATTTTCTATGGTGGACAACTATCTAAATCAAAAGAAAACTTAGATGGATTAAAAGCCAACTCATTTGAAATGGCTGCTTTTTGTAATTTTTACCACCCAGGTAAAAATGCTGGATTAATGGTTTTAACTATGCCTTTTCTACCAATGGGAGATTTTGATAAAGATGCAAAGATTAGACAAGCTGTGTATGACCATCCAATTGTCTCAGGTCAATTGGCTAAATGGAATGCTATGCTTTACATGACGTCTAATCTACCTCAGTATGAATTCTTAGGTAAAGGAAAACCACCTACAAGCTTATCAGATTTTAAGGGAATGAGAGTTCGTGCTGGTGGTGGTGTTGGTAAAGCTATGGAAAAATTAGGAGCTATAAGGCAAACAGTACCTGCTAGTGAAGTTTATACACTAATTTCAAGAGGTGCTGTTGACGCTGTTTCCTTTCCATATACATATGCTCACGCTGCATATAAAATCCATGAAGTTGCAGAATGGTATACCGCCAATTTATCACCAGGAACCTCTGACTGTCCATATGTGATAAACAAAACTTCATACAGTAAACTACCTAAACAATATCAAAAACTGCTTCAAGATTTAAAGCCTGAAGCACTAGCTTCAATGAAAGCTGCTTATAAAAAAGCTGATGATAAAAATTTACCGATGTTTAAATCTAAACTTAAAGAAATAAAATATGACGAAAAAACTTTAGCTGAGTTTAGAAAAACTGCAGGTAAACCTGTTTGGGATGCTTGGGTTAGTGCAAATAAAGATAAATTTGATGCTCAAGCCTTAATAGACTTAATTTTTGCAACAGCAAAATAAATATCTCTTGGCATGTGTGTGATCTTTTACACACATGCTAAATTTTTAAATGTCTAAAATTTTAACTAAATCAAATAATCACCTTAGTGTATTAGAAGATTATTTAATAAGGATATCTGGTATTTCTTTATTTGTTGTGATGATACTTACATCATTCCAAATAATATCACGGGTATTGGGTTATCCGTGGCCAGGCTATTTAGAATTATCAGAACTATCAATTTCAATTTTTGCTTTTTTAGGTGTTGCATATGCACAAAGATTAGATGCGCATATAAGAATGGAGCTTTTAGTTGGAAATTTAAAAGGACGTGCTAAATGGCTACTTGAATTTTTTTCTACAATCTTTTCATTCTTAGTTGTTATAATATTAATTTATTATAGTTGGTTATTTGCAATTGATGCATATAAAATCGGTGATACAACCTATGATTATTTATATCCTACTTGGCCAGCGAAAATACTTGTCCCAATTGCCTTTACTATATGGGCACTAAGATTGTTCCTTGAAATATTTGGTTTTTTAAGAATGATTATATTTAAAAATATAGAGCCAATAGCTATTCCAATTATGAAGACGCCTGAAGAACTCGCAAACGAAGAAATAAAGGTAATTAAGGACTAATTAATGTTTAGCAAATTACTAAGTGGACAACCATCAGGGATTTTTGGAATTGGGTATGAGGACCCAACAACCGTTGGTATTATTTGTACTATTATTTTGCTAATCTTAGTTGTTTCTGGTGTAAGAGTTGTATTTGCGGCAAGTATTGCTGGTATGATTGGATTGGTTGAATTAATAGGTGTTGGTCCCGCTCTTGCGAATATTGGTGCTATTCCATACTCTAAGTCTGTAACATTTGTTCTTGGATTATTACCTATTTTTATTTTAATTGGATTTTTGGCCTATCAAGCTGGAATGACAAGACAACTATATGACTGTGCAAAAGCTTGGATTGGTTTTGTACCTGGTGGTCTCGCAGTTGCTACAGTTTTTGCAACTGCTGGGTTTGCTGCTGTTTCTGGAGCCTCAACAGCTACAGCCGCAGTTTTTTCAAGGGTAGCTATACCAGAGATGTTAAAAGAGGGATATGATCGAAAATTAGCTGCAGGCGTAGTTGCTGCAGGTGGAACTCTTGCATCTTTAATACCACCTTCTGCTATTTTAGTTATATATGCAATTATTGTTGAGGAATCAGTTGGAGCTCTATTACTAGCAGGTTTCTTGCCGGGGGTTTTTTCAGCAATAGTCTATGGTGCAATAATAATTATCTGGGCTAAAATTAATCCTAACTTAGGACCTCCAGGTAGAGGGTACACGTTTAATGAGAAAATCAGAGCACTTCCAGGAGTGATTCCAATAGCCATTGTAATCTCTGTTATTATTAGTGCAATTTACGCTGGTTGGGCAACGCCAACTGAGGCAGGTGCTTTAGGTGCATTTGTAGTACTTATCATAGCTGTTATGAGAGGTTTAAAACTCAATTCACTGAATTTTGCATTAATTGAAACTGCTAAACTCGTTGCAATGATTTTTTCAATTATATGGGGCGTGTTAATTTTTGTTAGATTTCTTGGCTTCTCAGGATTACCAGAAACTTTTGCCAATTGGATTATTTCATTACCTTTTGATCCTTACATAGTACTAATTTTGATTTTACTTGGTTATGTGGTTTTGGGTATGTTTATTGATGCAATTGGACTTTTATTGTTAACTTTACCAGTTGTTTATCCTGCAATTATTCTTTTAAATGGCGGCCCAGATGTCACTGCAGATCAAAGTCCTTTTGGAATGACATTTAATCAAGTTAGTGTATGGTTTGGCATAATTGTAGTAAAAATGGCAGAGGTCTGTTTAATTACTCCACCTATTGGTCTTAACTGTTTTGTAGTAGCTGGCGTTAGAAAGGACATACCTGTCACAGATGTATTTAAAGGTGTTACTATTTTTTTTATTGCTGATATTTTAACTATTCTAGTCCTGATAATGTTTCCAGCAATAATAACTTGGCTACCTGATTTAATGATGTAGCGAAATAACAATAATAATTGATTTTTTTACAAACTTTAATTTTTTTACAATATTAAATTTGATTCGCTAAATCACTCTCTTTTAGTTAAAAAGAAAATGTAATAATTATGGAGAAACACAATGAAAAAAAATTTATTACCAGTATTTCTAATAGCTGGTTTAATTGTTGTGGGAGTATTTTTATACATCCAAGACGCAACCAAAACTGAAAAGGTTGCAGATAAAAATATAAAAATTGGAGTTATATTGGGTTTTACTGGCCCAATTGAGTCTTTAGCTCCAGTAATGGCTAAAAGTGCTGAATTGGCAATTGATGAAGTTAATAAATCAGGTGAGTTATTTGACGGATCTAGCCAAGTAACTGCTATAAGAGCAGACTCAACTTGTGTTGATGCTGCTGCTGCTCAGGCCGCCGCAGAAAGATTAATCACTTCAGATAAAATCAATGCCATAATGGGAGCAGATTGCTCTGGTGTAACAACAGCTGTTCTTAAGAATGTAGCAATGCCTAACGGAGTTCTTATGATTTCTCCGTCTGCTACATCACCTGCACTTTCAACAGAACCAGATAATGACTTGTTTTTTAGAACAGCTCCTTCTGATGCCAGACAAGGAGAAGTTATTGCTGACCTATTAATGGAAAAAGGTTTCAAATCTGCAGCTCTAACTCACACTAATAATGATTATGGTAAGGGTTTAGCTGCTAGTATTAAGAAAAATTATGAAGCTAAAGGTGGAAAAATAACAATAACTGCATCTCATGAAGACGGAAAAGGTGACTATAGTTCTGAGGTTGCTGCATTAGCACAAGCATCAGGAGATATACTAATTGTTGCTGGTTATTTAGACCAAGGTGGTAAAGGTATTATTCAAGCATCTCTGGATGCTGACGCTTTTAACAAGTTTTTCTTACCAGATGGTATGATTGGTGACTCCCTTCCTAAAGCAATTGGACCAGCTTTAAATGGATCTATCGGATCAGTCCCTGGAACTGATAGTCCAGGTAATGCAAAATATGCTGAATTAGCTAAAGCAGCAGGTTTTGAGTCAGGACCTTATGGCCCAGAGTCATATGATGCTGCTGCTTTGATAATGCTAGCAATGCAAGCCGCAAATTCTACTGATAGTAATGTATTCAAAAATAATATTATGAATATAGCTAACGCTCCAGGAGTGAAAATTTTTCCTGGAGAACTTGGTAAAGCTATTAAGTTGATTAAAGAAGGTAAAGATATTGACTACGTAGGTGCTACGGCTTTAGAGCTAGTAGGTTCAGGAGAATCCGCTGGTAGTTTTGCAGAAATCTTAATTGATAACCAAAAAACTAATAAAGTAGGTTATAGATAAAACATAATAGGCTTAAGGTTTAACCTTAAGCCTATTTTATTAAATCTAAGATGCTAAGTATCAAAAATCTATACAAAAGTTTTGGCGGTATAAAAGCCATAAATAACGTTTCTATTGACGTAAAACAGGGATCTATAACTGCATTAATAGGACCTAATGGTGCTGGCAAGACAACTTTATTTAATGTAATTAACGGATCAATTAAACCTGATGCCGGTGAAATAACATTAGATAATATTAATATAACTGGTTATGAACCTCATCAACTATTTAATCTTGGAATTCTAAGAACTTTTCAAATTGCGCATGAATTTTCTTCTTTAACTGTGAAAGATAATTTAATGATGGTTCCTCCTAACCAAATTGGAGAATCAATTTTGCAAACTTGGATATCTCCTCAAAAAATAAAGATAGAGGAAAATGAAATATCTAAAAAAGCAGATGAGGTGATGGATTTTTTGCAGTTAAAACATTTATCCAATGAATACGCAGGAAATTTATCAGGAGGACAAAAAAAATTATTAGAACTAGGTAGAACGATGATGGTTAAACCAAAAATTGTTTTATTAGATGAGGTAGGTGCTGGTGTTAACAGAACCCTACTAAACAACATAGGTGAGGCTATTTTGAGGCTTAACAAAGAATTAAATTATACATTTTGTATGATTGAGCACGACATAGAATTCATCAGTAAATTATGTAACCCTGTAATTGTGATGGCTGAAGGTGCAATTTTGATGGAAGACACTATTTCTAATGTTAAAGAAAATGAAAGAGTAATTGAAGTATATCTTGGTAGAAGCTAGATAAAAGGTCTTTAAATGTATTTATTACATGGGAAAAACATTACGTGTGGCTATGACACCGTTGATATCTTAACAGAATGTACAGTTGGTGTTAAGAAAGGAGAGATAGCCTCTATAGTTGGTCCTAATGGTGCAGGCAAATCAACTGCCATGAAGTCAATATTTGGATTACTCAAAATAAGGTTGGGTAAAATATTTCTAGATAATGAAGATATTACTAACCTTCTTCCTCAAGAAAGAGTTCTAAAGGGAATGGGTTATGTTCCTCAGACTAATAACATATTCCCAACATTATCAGTCCAAGAAAACTTAGAAATGGGTGCATTTATTCAACACGAAGATTTTTCAGATATTTTGGATTATGTTTATGACCTTTTCCCTGTTTTGAAAGAAAAAAGAAATCAACAAGCTGGTGAATTATCTGGAGGACAACGACAGCAAGTTGCGGTTGGTAGAGCCCTTATGACAAAACCAAAAGTTTTGATGCTTGATGAACCATCTGCTGGAGTGTCTCCTATAGTGATGGAAAGCTTATTTCAAAAGATTGTAGAAATAGCACAACAAGGTACAGCTGTTCTTATGGTGGAACAAAATGCCAAACAAGCTCTAGAAATATCTGACCTAGGCTTTGTATTAAATCAAGGTAGAAACCTCTACACTGACACTGGAAAAGCACTTCTTTTAAATAAGGATGTAAGACAAGCTTTCCTAGGAGGGTAATTTTGATGGAAATTTTAAACAGTTTTATTTTAATTGCTAACTATATAATCATTCCAGGTTTAACTTATGGTAGCCAATTAGCTCTTGGAGCTTTAGGAATAACAATTGTTTATACTGTTTTAAGATTCTCTAACTTTGCACATGGAGAATTTATGTCTTTTGGCACAATGAGCACCATACTCCTAACGTGGGTGTTCATAGATAGTAATATTAAATTTGGTACTTTTCCAACCGCAATAATAGTATTGCCATTAAGTATAATATTCACAATAATTTATTGTTTATTGATTGATAAATTTGTTTTTAAATTTTATCGACAACAAAAATCCAAAAGTGTAATTGCATTAATAGTTTCTATAGGAGTCATGTTTTTTACTGGTGGCTTAATAAGATTCATCATTGGGCCAGGTGATAAAAATTTTATGGACGGGGAAAGATTTATTTTAAAAGCAAAAGATTTTAAAATGTTAACTGGTTTAAATGAAGGACTTACTATAAAATCCACACAAGGTGTAACAATAATTTTATCAATCATATTAGTAATTCTTCTTTTTTGGTTTTTAAATAAAACAAAAACGGGCAAGTCGATGAGAGCTTACTCAGACAATCAAGAACTTGCACTTTTGTCAGGCATTAACCCAGAAAGAATAGTTTTAATTACTTGGATAATTACTGGCACATTAGCCTGTGTTGCTGGCACTTTATATGGCCTCGATAAAAGTTACAAACCATTTACTTATTTACACCTAGTACTACCAATATTTGCAGCAGCTATAGTTGGTGGTGTTGGCAATCCTATAGGAGCAATTATAGGTGGATTTGTAATTTCTTTTTCTGAACTACTCATAACATTTGCATATAAAAAATTCTTCTTTTACATTCTTCCAGATAATTTTTTGCCTGATGGATTATTACAAATCCTTTCTACCGATTACAAAATTGCAGTTTCATTTATTATACTTGTATTGGTTTTGTTAATTAAACCAACTGGTATCTATAAAGGTAAAATTATAGAATAAAAAAGAAATAACAGGAAAATCAAATGCAAGATAAACAACATATTATTTTACTTTTTTTAAGTATGTTTATTTTAATTTCATTTGTAGGATTTTTTCAAAGCTGGAATCTTGCTCTTACTATTTTTAATTTATGCATAATTTCTTCTATAATGTCATTAGGAATTAATATTCAGTGGGGAAACGCAGGAATAGTTAATTTTGGCGTGATGGGTTTTGCCGCTTTAGGGGGACTAGCAAATATTATAGTATCAATGCCGCCAACTGCTAAAGCATGGGATGCAGGTGCTATATTTATTCCTTTTGGAATAATCATATTTATAATATCAATTATTTCTTCAATTTTAGTTTGGTTGAAATCTGGACTAAGCACAAAAAAGAAATATATCATAAATTTCTTTTTAATAATACTTGGTTATTTTTTGATGAGATATATTATTGACCCTCCAATAAAAGCAATAGAGGCAATAGACCCAGCAAAAACTGGATATTTAGGAGGACTTGCTTTACCTGTAATTATATCGTGGCCAATAGGTGGTTTGTTAGCTGCTTTGATAGCATACTTCATTGGTAAAATTTCATTGGGTCTAAGATCTGATTATCTTGCAATTGCTACCTTAGGCATTTCTGAGATTATTATATATATACTTAAAAACGAGGATTGGCTCTCAAGAGGTGTCAAGAATGTTAATGGACTGCCAAGACCAGTTCCTTATGAGATTGACCTCCAATCTGAACCATGGGTTTTAGAGTTAACAAAGTTTTTCAACATCCCTGTTTCTGAAATTTCTTCCATTATAGTAAAGCTCTCATATTCTTGTATCTTTCTAGTGATTTTAATTGGAATTTTGCTCTTGTTAGAAATTGCCCAAAAATCTCCTTGGGGCAGAATGATGAGGGCAATTAGAGACAATGAAGTTTCAGCTAATGCAATGGGAAAAGATATAAAAACAAGACATTTACAAGTTTTTATAATTGGATCTGCAATTATTGGAATAGCAGGTGCAATGTTAACCACTCTAGATGGACAGTTCACACCTGTTACTTATCAACCTTTAAGATTTACTTTTTTAATATGGATAATGGTAATTATAGGAGGTTCTGGAAATAATTATGGTTCAATAATTGGTGGATTTTTAATTTGGTTTTTTTGGGTACAGTCTGAACCACTCGGTTTGTGGTTTATATCTCAGATTACTTCACACATATCTGATACTAATATAATCAAGAGTCACTTATTAGAAAATGCTGCTCATATAAGGTTAATGTTTATGGGAACTATATTACTAATTACATTAAGGTTTGCCCCTAAAGGTCTAATACCTGAGGTGAAACGTTAATTATGTCAAAAATTAAAAGTTTTCCCAATTTGATTGAAGAAGTGAATTTTAACTATATTAAATTGATATTAATCTTTTTATTACTGAAAACATCCCCTTGCTTTGCAACAAACAACTTAATTATAAGTATTAATGATACAAAAATTATACTTGAGGGTGATTTTGTTCAAGGTGGTCTCGTAAAAGGTAAAATCAATAAAGATTTAGATATAAAATTTAAAGAAAAAATTTTAAGAAAAACATCCAATGGGAGTTTTGTGATAGGTTTTGGAAGAGATCATCCTAAAGAAGCAAATTTATATTTTTTTATCAATCAAACTTGGGTTTTAAAAAAATTAGACATAAGACAAAGAAAATATAAAATTCAAGTTATCAATGGCCTTGAAAAAAAAATGGTGACCCCACCCAAGTCTTTTTGGGATAGGATTAAAAAAGAAAATAAAGTAATTAAAGAAATTAGAAGTTTAGATAGTAATGTAGATTTTATATTTCAAAAGTTTGATTGGCCTACTAAAGGTATAATTTCTGGAGTTTTTGGAAGTCAAAGAATACTTAATGGAAAACCGAAACGTCCACATTATGGTGTTGACATAGCTGCCCCAGAGGGAACCGATATACTTGCCCCCACAGAAGCTATAGTCAGAATGGCAGAGAAAGATTTATATTATACAGGCGGAACTGTCATGTTAGATCATGGACACGGGGTAACTTCAGTCTATTCTCATTTGTCTTCTGTAAATGTAAAAGTTGGAGATAATATAAATAAAGATCAAAAAATTGGTGAAGTTGGATCAACTGGAAGATCGACAGGGCCTCACTTAGATTGGAGAATAAATTGGTTTTCTGAACGCTTAGATCCAGCACTATTTATAAAAAAATAAATAAATAGAAAATTGCTTAATAGAATGTAATTTACATGATCTTATAACTTGACAGATTACAGTATCAAGCTATATTCCCAAGACAATTTAGATATGTTATTCTAATAATAATTTGAATAATCATTATATTAATTAATTATCGGATTATAAAAATGTATGCAGTAGTTAAAACCGGTGGAAAACAATATCGTGTTCAAAAAGAAGATGTAGTTTTAGTCGAAAAACTTAACGCTAACGATGGTGATCAACTGGTGCTTAGTGATGTATTAATGGTAGGTGATGGAAAAAAAGTAACACTTGGAACTCCACTTGTTAATGATGCTGCCGTGATGGCACAAGTTATTAGACAAACTCGTGGTCCAAAAATCACGATGATATATAAGCGAAGAAGAAAGAATAGTAGAAGAAAACAAGGTCATAAACAAGATCTAACACTTCTTAAAATAATTGATATAGCTGAAACTGGTGGATCTAAGTTATCCCCCAAAAAAGCTACCACTAAAACAATAGAAAAAAAGACTAAAGTTGAGACCAAACCAAAAACAGAATCTCAATCAAAAGTAGCTGAAGAAAAAGTTAAAAAAGAAGTTAAAGCTAAGTCAAATACAAAAAAGAGTAATGAAACAAAAACAAAATCAGCTTCTACTAAACCTGAAACAAAAGCTAAAACAAAAACAACTACTAAAACAAAAAAAACAAGTACTAAAAAATAGTAAAGGATTAACAAATGGCACATAAAAAAGCAGGCGGTAGTTCTAGAAATGGTAGAGACTCAGCTGGAAGAAGATTAGGTGTTAAAAAGTTTGGGAGCGAAGCAGTTGTTGCTGGCAACATTATAATTAGACAACGTGGTACAAAGTATCACCCTGGTTCAAACGTTGGAATGGGAAAAGATCATACAATTTTTTCACTTATAGATGGTCATGTTAAGTTTAAAGAACATAAGGGAAAAAAAATGTTTGTTTCTGTAGAACCAATAAAACAAGCAGCTGAATAATCAAACCCTTATTAATTGAACTCTGGAATAGCTTTATTAGCTATTCCTTTTTTATTTAAACTCTTTTCATCTAGAATACTATATATTAGGGTCTTATTATGAAGTTTTTAGATCAAGCTAAAATCTATATAGCTAGTGGGCATGGTGGACCTGGATCTATTTCTTTTAGAAGAGAAGCACATATTCCTTTTGGTGGACCAGATGGTGGCAATGGTGGCCGAGGGGGCGATGTAATTGCTTTGTGTTCAGATGGTCTCAATACACTAATAGATTTTCGTTATCAACAACATTTTAAAGCCAGACCTGGAGAGGGTGGCAAAGGAAGAGATAGAAGTGGCATGAGTGGCAAAGATATTATTCTTAGGCTTCCCATTGGTACACAGATATTAGATGCATCAAAAAATTTTATATTAGCTGATATGACAAAGATTGGGCAAAAAATTGTTTTAGCTAAAGGAGGTGAAGGGGGTAAAGGTAATGCTTTTTTTAAAACTTCTGTAAATCAAGCACCAAGAAAAGCACAACCTGGAGGTCCATTAGAAGAAAAATGGATTTGGCTTCGACTAAAATTAATAGCAGATATAGGATTAATTGGACTACCAAATGCAGGTAAAAGCACTTTACTTTCTAGAATTACAGCGGCCAAACCTAAAATAGCCGACTACCCCTTTACAACTCTTCATCCAAATCTTGGGGTAGTTAACCAAGATAATATGGAATTTGTAATAGCGGATATTCCTGGATTAATAGAGGGTGCTCATGAAGGATCTGGCTTAGGTCATAGATTTTTAGGTCATGTTGAACGTTGCCAAGGATTATTGCATCTAATAGACGTTACTTCTAAAGATATTAAAAACGATTACCTTACTATTATTCGTGAAATCAAAGCATATGACAGTAATTTATCGAAGAAAAAACAGATATTAGTTTTAACAAAATGTGATGCTGTTGAAGATAAAAAAGTTAAGTCTGCGAAAGAAATTTTAAAAAAACTCAATGTTGATAATGTTATTAATATTTCTTCAGTTTCAGGAAAAAATATTACTTATCTGATAAGAGAGTTGCAAAACTTTATATCAAAGATGAAAAATAGAGACAATAGCAAAGATCAAAGAAAAAAAATTGTATCTTGGTCTCCATAAAGAATGACTCAAATGAAAAAAGAAAATTTAATAAAAGAATCAAAAAGAATTGTAATAAAAATAGGCTCGTCACTTTTGATAGACAAAAATGAGGGTAGTCTTAAAAGTGAGTGGTTAAGGTCTTTAGCTCAAGAAATAAATCAACTTATCAAACAAAAAAAAGAAATTATAATCGTTTCGTCAGGATCTATCGCACTTGGTCAAAAACAATTGAAACTAAGTGGTAATTTGTCTTTAGACGAAAAACAAGCCGCTGCTGCAACAGGTCAAGTAAGCCTAGCTCATGCTTGGAAAGAGATAATGGAAAAATTTGGCCTCAATATAGCACAAATTTTACTTGCACCCGACGATACTGAGACAAGAAGAAAACATCTAAATGCAAGAGCAACGTTATTAAAACTTATTGAATTACAAGTAATTCCTGTAATTAATGAAAACGATACTGTCTCTACTGAAGAGATAAGATTTGGAGACAATGATAGGCTGGCAGCAAGAGTTGCGCAAATGTGTAGCGCAGATTTACTTATATTATTATCAGATATAAATGGTCTTTATTCTTCTGATCCTAATAAGAGTAAGAACACTGTCTTAATTGAAGAAATTCCTGAAATTACAGATGAAATTGAAATAATGGCAGGCCCACCACTTTCTAACATGGCTTCTGGGGGTATGATTACCAAAGTTGCTGCCGCTAAAATTGCAACCAAAGCAGGCTGTCATATGATCATTTGCAATGGGCATTTTATTAGTCCTTTATCAAAATTAGAAATTGATGGAATGGAATTTAGTTGGTTTAGAGCTATAGAAAAACCTTTGAACTCAAGAAAACAATGGATATCTGGTGCATTACAAGTTAAAGGGATAATTACTATAGATAAAGGTGCGACCGAGGCTGTGAAAAAAGGTTTTTCTATGTTATCTGCAGGTATAGTTAGTACAGAAGGAAACTATGAAAAAGGTGATTTAATACAAATAGTAGATGAACAACAGAACTTTGTTGGAAAAGGCTTAATACACTTTAACAATTCTGAAGTAGATTTAATAAAAGGATCAAAAAGCAATGATATTGAATCTATCTTAGGCTACAGAGGTAAAGACGAAGTGGTCCACAGGGATGATCTAGTATTAGAAAAAAAATAAGAGTAATATAAATGAACAGCAACAATATTTTTGAATATATAAAAAATATTAACAAAAAATCAAAAGAAGCTTTTAATTTCATCTCTAAAAGCAGTTCAAAAGATAGAAATTTAGCAATATTAAATACATCTAAAATTATAAAAAAAGAACAAAAAGAGATCCTTAAAGCAAATAAAATTGATATTGAAAATGCAAAGAAAAAGCAACTTAACAATGCTTTCGTTGATAGGCTTTTACTAGACGATAAAAGAATTGAAAATATTGTGGATGGTTTAAAGAAAATTTCAAAAATGGGTGATCCACTTAATGTTGAATTATCAAAATGGACACAACCAAATGGTTTAAAGATTTCAAAGATTTCAGTTCCATTGGGCATAATTGGAATTATTTACGAATCGAGACCCAATGTGACTATTGACGCTGGTAGCCTATGCATTAAATCTGGTAATACAGCGATACTTAGAGGAGGATCTGACTCGATTAATTCTTCTAAAATATTAGCTAAATGCATGCAAAAAGGCTTAGAAAGTGCCAATTTACCTGGCAACGCTGTACAATTAGTTGAAAACACTAATAGAGAGGCTGTTTCAGCAATGCTTACTTCGACTGGGGAAATTGACATAATCATACCTCGTGGAGGAAAATCTCTTGTTAAAAAAATTCAAAATGAAGCAAGAGTTCCAGTCTTTGCTCACTTAGAGGGAATATGCCATATCTATGTAGACAAAGATGCAAACATAAATAAAGCAATCAAAATAATTGTAAACTCTAAAATGAGAAGGACAGGTATATGTGGTGCCTTAGAAACATTACTTGTAGATAGAAATATCTCTGAAAAAGCTGTGCCAATCATAGTTAAAAAATTAATTGAATCAGGGTGTCATATTAAAGGAGATATTGAGACAAAAAAGATTGTAGATGGAATCGAGTTAGCATCTGAAAAAGATTGGCACACAGAATATCTTGACGCTATTTTATCCATCAAATTAGTTGATGGAGTATTAGGCGCTATAGACCATATTGGCAAATATTCATCAAACCATACAGAATCTATAATTACAGAAAATACCAAAGTAGCAGAAACTTTTCTAAATAATGTTGATAGCGCAATTGTTATGCATAACACTTCAACTCAATTTGCTGATGGTGGAGAATTTGGAATGGGTGCAGAAATAGGAATATCTACAGGTAGAATACATGCTAGAGGTCCAGTGGGAGCCGCTCAATTAACTAGTTTTAAATACATTGTTAGAGGAAATGACCAAATACGTGAGTAAAGATCTGAAAGTCAATTTTAAAAATAGAATCCCAGTTTGTTATTCTTACTCTAGAAAAAGAAAAATCGGTATATTAGGTGGTTCATTTAATCCAGCTCACGTTGGACATATTCACATTAGTAAAACATCGCTTATAAATCTTGGACTAGACGAGATTTGGTGGCTGGTCGCCCCTCAGAATAGATTAAAATCTTGTTTAGATATGGAGAATTTTGACAAAAGACTGAGTTATGCTAGGCTATTAACAAATAATATTTCTTATATAAAAGTCTTAGACCTTGAACAAAAAAATCAGCTATATGCCTCATACAAAACAATTAATTTTTTGAATCAAAGAACCCGAATGGTAAAATTTATCTGGCTAATGGGAAGTGATATTTTAGAAAATTTTAATAAATGGCTTTATCCAAATATAATAGCTCATAACGTTCACATTGCTGTCATTTCGAGACCAGGTTACATAAATTCTTTTTTAAACACTTTAAGAGTTCCATATCTTGGAAAAAAACTTAAAACATATAAAAGTAGAATAATACTTTACAAAAATAAACCCGGCTGGGTTTTTTTAAAGAATAAATTATTATCTATCTCCTCGTCGGAGATAAGAAAAAACAAAATTTACACTTAATGGGACCATATAATGCAAAATACAAAAAGATTATCATCTAAAGAATTATTAAAATTTACATTAAATTCATTGGAAAACGACAAAGGAATAGACATTGTCAGTATTAATCTAATTGGAAGAAGTAGCATTGCAGATTATATGATAGTGGTAAGTGGGAATACTGTAAGACAAGTAACTGCTATGGCAAATAATCTTATAAAAAAATATAAAGAAATTGGCCTTCGCCTATCATCTCCAGAGGGAATGTCAAATGGAGATTGGGTTTTAATTGATGCTAATGACATTTTAATTCATATTTTTCGACCAGAAGTAAGAGAATTTTATAGTTTAGAGAAAATGTGGGCAAAAAAACAAGATAATATACAGAGTGATGCTATAAAAAAATAAAATGAAATATATAATTTCGACAATTGGTAAAATTAAAAGTAATGATGAAGACTTAATTACTAGAAAATATCTTAAAAGAATAAAAAATATTGAATTAAAACAATACGAAGTTAAAACAAGAAATAAAGAAAAAAAAATAGAAGAAGAATCTGACAAGTTAATTAATTCAACTCCTAAGAATGGAAAATTGATTTTGCTAGATGAAGTAGGTGAAAATATATCTAGTCAAGATCTAACAGAATTAATATTAAATTGGAGAAATAACAACATCACCAGTGTAAATTTTGCAATTGGTGGTGCTTTTGGAAATGGTATAAGAATTAAAAAAACAGCAGATAAAATTATTGCTTTAGGTAAACTTACGTGGCCACATCAAATGGTCAAAATGATGATTGCTGAACAAATTTACAGAATAGAAACTATTATTAAAGGTCATCCTTACCACAAATAAAGTTTTTTTAATGGATTTAATTAATGAATGAGAAACCAAAAAAACCAATCGTTTTATGTATTATGGATGGATGGGGAATTAATAAAGATCCTAAAAATAACGCTGTAGCATTAGCAAAAACTCCAAATATAGATTTATTAACTAAAACTTTTCCAAATGCAACATTAGATGCTTCTGGTGAAGATGTTGGTTTACCCTCTGGTCAAGTAGGAAATTCTGAAGTTGGTCATATGAATCTTGGCTCTGGGAGAGTTGTTCTTCAAACTTTACCAAAGATAAACAAAGCTTTTGCTAATAACGAAATAGAAAAAAATAAAAATTTTCAAAAGTTTTTGTCAAAACATAATAAAAATAAAACTGTTCATCTACTAGGTTTGTGCAGTGAAGGTGGAGTGCATTCTCATTCAAATCATATCCTTGAAATGTCAAAACTTTTAGAAAAAAATTATTGTAAAACCTACATCCATATTTTTTCAGACGGACGAGATTGTTCTCCAAAACAATTAGGACAGAAAATCAAAAAATTTGAAATGTCCCTTCCAAAAAATATTAAGATTGCCTCGCTTGTAGGTAGATACTACTCAATGGATAGAGATAATAGGTGGGATAGAGTAAAAAAGGCCTTTGATCTTATTGTAAATGGAAAGTATGAAAGAAAATCTTCCAGTGTATCAAGCGGATTAGATGAAGCTTATAAAAATAACGAAACTGACGAGTTTATATTACCAACTCTGATTGGAGATTACAAAGGATTTAAAGATGGTGATAGCTTAATCATGATAAACTTTCGAGCAGACCGAGTAAGAGAATTATTAACAGCAATACTAGATCCTAAATTTAGAGAATTTGAAAAAAATCCTAATTCTCCAATTTTATTAAACAATCTTGGAATAACTGAATATTCGAAAAAATTATCAAATTTTATGAATTCTATTTTTGTAAAAGACAAAATCAAAGACACTCTTGGTGAGGTTATTTCTAAAGCTAATTTAAAACAATTAAGATTAGCTGAAACAGAAAAATATCCTCACGTTACTTTCTTTTTTAATGGAGGGGAGGAAACTGTTTACCCTGGTGAAACTAGAATAATGATACCCTCACCTAAAATATCTACATATGATTTAAAACCGGAAATGTCAGCTAAAAAAGTGGAAGCTGAACTCATAAACTCTATAAAAAATAGAACTTATGATGTAATTATAATTAATTTTGCAAATCCTGATATGGTTGGACATACTGGTGATTTAAAAGCTGCGATTAAAGCAGTAGAAACTGTTGACACATCTATTGGGAATGTAAAAGACATGATAATTAAGTTGAATGGGATCATGCTATTAACAGCAGACCATGGAAACTGTGAAGTTATGTTTGATGATATTATGAATTTACCTCATACCTCACATACATGTAACAAAGTCCCCTTAATACTAATTTCTAAAAATAATTATTATAAGTTAAGAGATGGAAGATTAGCTGATATTGCTCCAACAATTTTGGAACTTATGTCTATTAAATCACCAAATAGCATGAGTGGTAAATCACTTTTAAAATAATAAAAATTTTAATTAAATTTTCTATAGTTGTTGTACTAAATATATTCTATATTGGTTTAATGTTTTAAATAAAATTAAGGCCTATTTAAATGATTAAAAAAATCTATAATAATAACATGCACAGCAAAATAAAAATTTTTTTAGCATTTTTTTTGGTTTTTAATATATGTTTGATTGAACAAAATTTAGCTAGAGCTGAAAATCGTCAAGAAACATATAAACAGCTAAATCTATTTGGCGATGTGTTTCAAAGAGTACAGGAACAATATGTTGAAGAAGTTACAGACAAGAAACTTATTGAAGCTGCTATATCAGGAATGCTTCAATCTCTTGATCCACACTCCTCTTATTTAAACCCAGAATCTTTTAAAGATATGCAGGTAAAAACCAAAGGAAAATTTGGTGGCTTGGGTATCGAAATTACTATGGAAGATGGTGTGGTTAAAGTCGTATCACCTATTGACGATACTCCTGCTGCTAATGCTGGCATGAAATCGGGTGATTTAATCATAGGCATAAATGGAGAGTCAATTAGAGGACTTTCAATAAATGATGCCGTATCACAACTTCGAGGGCCTGTTGGGAGCAAAGTTGTTATAACTGTTGTTCGTGATAAAAAAGATCCTTTTGAAATTGAAATAATTAGAGACGTTATAAAAATAAGATCCGTTAGACATTATATAATAAAAAATATAGGTTATGTACGTTTAACTACCTTTTCAGACACAACAACTTCAGGTCTAGAAAATTCTATAAAAAAAATAAAAAGTGAACTTGCAGATAAGTTTCAAGGTCTAATATTGGATCTAAGAAATAATCCTGGTGGACTTTTAAATCAATCTATTTCTGTCACTGACTCTTTCTTAAATCAAGGGGAAATAGTTTCAACACAAGGAAGAAAAGAAGATGATACATCAAGAGTATTTGCAAAAAAAGGTGATATAATAGACGGAAAGCCATTAATAGTTCTAATTAATAGCGGATCAGCATCTGCTAGTGAAATTGTAGCTGGAGCACTAAAAGACCACTCAAGGGCAATAATTGTTGGAACTAGAAGCTTTGGTAAAGGTTCAGTACAATCCATAATTCCTTTAGCAGGCAATGGTGCAATGAGGCTTACCACAGCTCGTTATTACACTCCAAGTGGAATTTCAATACAAGCAAAAGGTATTGAACCAGATATTATTGTAAAAGCAGGTACAACCGAATTGAAGAAAGAAACAGTAAACAATAGACGCGAAGAAAATTTAAGAGGAGCACTTGACAAAAAAGAAAAATCAACTGAAAAAAATAATTCAAATAAAAAAGAATTAACACCGGTTGAAAAACTTCTACAAGATAATCAAATTTCAAGAGCGGTAGACCTAATAACAGGTATAAACCTTTTTAGTAATAATCAAAAAATAACTCCAACTGCTACATTTACAAAAAATCCAATTCAAAATAAATTAAGTAGTGTGAACAATTGAATATTATAAAAAATAAAATCCCACTTATAGAAAGACCTTATCGCTCGTGTGTAGGTTTAATGGTTTTTAATAAAAATGGTAATGTTTTTTGTGGACAAAGACTAGATAATAAAGCAGAAGCATGGCAATTGCCTCAAGGAGGAATTGACGACGGAGAATTACCTATTGAAGCTGGATATAGAGAACTAAGAGAAGAAACAAGTATAATTAACGTAGAATATGTTAGTGAATATCCAGAATGGATAAATTATGACATACCTTTACCATTGGCAGACAATCTTTGGAATGGCAAATATAGGGGACAAACTCAAAGATGGCTTTTATTTCACTTTATAGGCAAAGATAAAGAAATAGATATAAATACTAATAATCCGGAATTTAAAGACTGGACTTGGCTTAATCCTAAATTCTTGCCTGAAAAGGCAATTTCATTTAAAAAAAATGTATATAAAAAAATTAATGAAATTTTTTTACCAATAATCAATAACTTTAACGCTTCTAACTTTCGTAAGTGATTATGAAAAAAGAAATTAACTCAAATAATAATAAACTTGTTAATAAAGCTTTTAAAATTCTAACAAAATTTAAAAACAACCCTAAAAAATTTGAAAATATATTTACTGAACTTTTTGAAAAAGATTTTGAAGAACAGCTTAATAAAATAAATCAACTTAAAAGTGGATCATTGAAAGGATTAATAATATCTGTAAAAGATTTATTTGACGTAAAAGGGTATCACACTAGAGGAGGAACAAAATTTCTGAAACGTGATATTTGTTTAAACGATGCAGAATGTATTTCTAATATTAGAAAAGCTGGTGGTTTACTACTTGGACATACAAATATGACCGAACTTGCCTATTCAGGTTTAGGTATAAATCCTCATTATGGAACTCCAGATAATCCTTTATATCCTGGTGCTGTTCCAGGTGGATCAACATCTGGTGGGGCTGTGTCAGTTGCATTAGATTTGTCTGACATAGCTGTTGGAACAGATACAGGTGGCTCAACAAGGATACCCGCTGCTTTCGTAGGAATTACAGGATTTAAACCAACACAAGATAGCATTTCAAGAGATGGTATCCTTACACTTTCCTCTAGCCTAGATAGTGTTGGATTAATGGCAAAAAACATAGAACTTTGTGAACTTGGATACCAAGCGATGAAAAGAAAGATATATATTAAACAAGAAAAATTAGAAAATAAAAATCTTAAATTTATAATTCCTTCTAACTTTGGATTTGAAGATATAGATACTGAAATTAAAGTTGCTTTTGATTGCGCCATAAATAAAATTACTAAAAGTGGATACGAAGTTATTGAAATGGATGTACCAGTTTTAGATTTATACAAAAAAGTACCAATATGGCAATTTGCATCAGTGGAGTGCGCAACAGAGTATTTTTATTTATATAATGAAAAAAAACATTTAATTGATCCAAATGTATTAAGACGGATAGAAAGAGCAATTGTAGTTACAGCTGTTGAATATAATTTATTAAAAAAAATAAGAAAAAATTTAATCGAAGAATTTAATGAATTTTTAAAAAATAATTTTTTAATTATGCCAACTGTAACAATAAAACCACCCTTATTAGAAAAATGTAAAGATAGTGAATTCTATGATGAAGTAAATTTAGTATCTTTAAGAAACACATCTCTGGCTAACTATATGAATGGTTGTAGTGTTTCTATACCTTATTTTGAAAATAAAAAACCTATAGGAATCATGTTAAACGCAAAAACAAATGAAGATGATTGTCTTTTGAATATAAGTTCTGAAATAGAAAAAGTGTTGCAGAGATAAATTAACCTATTTTATCTAAAACAGCTTTAATAAAAGAAGAATTTTTTACTGCAAGATCTGCAATATTTTGGTCGTTATGATTTTCTTGAGACTGAAAAGTTAGAAGTTTTTCTTCAAGGACTTGTTTATTAGCCTTGTCAATTTTTTCTGCTCTTTCTGCCAATATTGTAACTGACGTTTCATTTATTTCAACTATTCCACCATCTATCATTATCTGCGATGAAATTTTATTATCTTTAAAAATATCTACTAAGCCTCTATCTAAACCAGATATAATTTTGGAATGTCTTGGGAGGGCACCAATTTGTCCGTCTGATCCTGGTACAACAACCATTTCCACAGGTTCAGATAGTATTTTAGATGAGGGTGTTACTACCTCTAGATTAGTTGTTTCTGCCATTTATAAATCACCCCAAAACATTTAAACTGTTAAGCAACGTCTTTTGCTAGTTTCTTTGCTTTTTCTATAGCTTCTTCAATAGTGCCTACCATGTAAAAAGATGTTTCTGGTAAATCATCATAATCACCATCTGCTATTCCTTTAAAACCTTTTATAGTATCTTCTAAAGGTACTAAAACACCGGGAGATCCAGTGAAAACTTCAGCGACATGAAATGGCTGAGATAAAAATCTTTGAATCTTTCTAGCTCTACTAACTACTAATTTATCTTCTTCAGATAATTCATCCATACCTAAAATAGCAATAATATCTTGTAAAGATTTATATTGTTGAAGAACTTCTTGAACTTTTCTAGCAACTTCATAATGTTCGTCACCAACAATTCTAGGATCAAGCATTCTTGAAGTTGAATCTAATGGATCAACTGCAGGATAAATTCCTATTTCCGCAATCTGTCTTGACAAAACTGTTGTTGCGTCTAAGTGAGCAAATGATGTAGCAGGAGCGGGATCAGTTAAGTCATCTGCAGGAACATATATTGCTTGTACAGATGTAATAGATCCTTTTGTCGTAGTTGTAATTCTTTCTTGCAGTGCTCCCATATCTGTTGCCAACGTAGGTTGATACCCTACAGCAGATGGTATTCTTCCTAATAAAGCTGAGACTTCAGATCCAGCTTGCGTAAATCTAAAAATATTATCAACAAAAAATAGAACATCCTGACCTTCTTGATCTCTAAAATATTCTGCTAATGTTAAACCCGTTAAAGCTACTCTAGCTCTTGCTCCAGGAGGTTCATTCATTTGTCCATAAACAAGTGCTGCTTTAGAACCTGGACCTTCTGGAACAATGACCCCTGATTCTACCATTTCATGGAAAAGGTCATTACCTTCTCTAGTTCTTTCGCCAACACCCGCAAAAACAGAATATCCACCGTGTGCTTTGGCTACATTATTTATAAGCTCCATAATTAAAACTGTTTTACCAACACCAGCACCACCAAAAAGACCAATTTTACCTCCTTTTGCATAAGGCGCTAAAAGATCAACCACTTTTATACCTGTTACCAAAATATCAGCAGCAGTGGATTGATCAACGTACTCTGGTGCATCCCTGTGAATAGGTAATGCTGTTTTTGATTTTACTGGCTTACCATCATCAACTGGATCACCAATAACATTAAGAATTCTACCTAATGTTTCGGGACCAACAGGAACTGTAATTGGAGCGCCTGTTTGGATAACGTCCATGCCACGAACCAAACCATCCGTGCTATCCATAGCTATTGTTCTTACTTCGTTTTCGCCAAGATGCTGAGCTACTTCTAATATAAGTTTTTGTCCATTGTTATCTACCTGAAGAGCATCTAATATTTGAGGCAGATCTGCATCAAACTCAACATCAACGACGGCTCCAATAACTTGAGATATTTTGCCATTTTGTTTAGTGGACGGTTTTTTTGCCATAAAGTTTCTCCATATTTATATTATAAGGCCTCTGCACCTGATATAATTTCAATTAATTCTTTTGTAATGACAGCTTGTCTTGTTCTATTGTATTGCAAGGTTAAATTTTCTATCATCTCCCCAGCATTTCTAGTAGCATTATCCATTGCAGTCATTCTAGCAGCGAGTTCACTTGCTGTACTTTCAATTTGAGAACTATATAATTGAGTGGCTAAATTACGAGGTAATATATGATTCAATATTTCTTCTTCGCTTGGTTCGAATTCATATATTGAGCCTGGATCATTCTCTTCCATCTCACTATTTTTTACTTCAACTGGAATAAGAGATTTAAAAGTAACTTCTTGAGTAATTGCAGAGACAAATTTATTAAATATTACTTTACATACACCAAATTCGTTATTTTCAAATAAATCAATTATCTTTTTAGCCAAAATTTCAGCATCTGAATAATCAGGTCTTGCTGAATTTCCATCAATTTTTTCAACAAACAAATCGGCAAATTCTCTACTAAGAGCATCAGCGGATTTTTTTCCTACCATTAGTAATTTAACACTTATTCCGTTGTCTTTAAGTTTATTAATTTCAGATCTGACTGTCCTCGATATAGAACCATTAAAACCACCACATAAACCTCTATCTGCAGAAAAAACAACCAATAAATGAGTTTTAATTTCTTCTTTTCCCCTTAGAAGATCTATAGAGTTTCCAATTGCTTTAGAAGAAATTTTGAACACAACTTTGTCCATTAGAGAAGTATATGGTCTCGAGGCTAATGCCTGCTCTTGAGCCTTACGTAATTTAGCTGCAGCAACCATCTTCATTGCTGATGTAATCTTTTGTGTAGACTTGACTGAACCAATTCTATTTTTAAGATCTTTTAGTGAAGGCATTTAACCTAATCCTTTTTTTTAATTCTCTAAGCAAAATTCTTTACTAATTCGTCTAGTATTTCTTTGAGAGCTTTTTCAGTATCATCTGAAATAGATTTATCTTTACTTATTGATTCTAAAATATTAGAGCCTTTAGCATTTAGTTTTTGGATAAGTGACTGTTCAAACTCACCAATTTTTTGTGTTGGGATTTGATCTAAGTATCCTTTAACTCCAGCAAAAATTACAGCAACTTGCTCTTCAACATCCATTGGAGAATATTGAGGTTGTTTTAGTAATTCAGTTAACCTTTCTCCTCTTGATAAAAGTTGTCTAGTTGAAGCATCCATATCAGAAGCAAATTGGGCAAAAGCAGCCATTTCTCGATATTGTGCAAGGTCTAATTTAATGGTGCCAGCAACTTGCTTCATGGCTTTAATTTGAGCGGCCGAGCCAACTCTGGAAACTGATAATCCAACATTAACAGCCGGTCTTATACCTTTATAAAACAACTCTGTTTCTAGAAAAATTTGACCATCTGTAATTGAAATAACATTAGTTGGAATAAATGCAGAAACGTCGCCACCTTGTGTTTCAATGATTGGAAGAGCTGTTAAAGATCCAGATCCATTTTCATCATTTAATTTAGCAGCTCTTTCAAGCAAACGAGAATGTAAATAAAAAACATCACCTGGGTATGCTTCTCTTCCGGGAGGTCTCCTTAAAAGCAGAGACATTTGTCTGTAGGCAACTGCTTGTTTTGATAAGTCATCATAAACAATAACGGCGTGCATTCCATTATCTCTAAAAAATTCTCCCATAGCAGCAGCAGAATAAGGTGCAAGAAATTGCATAGGAGCTGGGTCAGATGCTGTAGCTGCTACAACTATCGAATACCCTAATGCTCCTCTTTCTTCTAAAGTTTTAACAATTTGCGCTACTGTAGATCTTTTTTGACCAACTGCTACATATATACAAAATAGTTTCTTAGTATCGTCATTACCAGCCTTATCATTAGTACTTTTTTGATTTAAAAAAGTATCTATCGCAATAGCTGTTTTACCAGTTTGCCTATCTCCAATAATAAGCTCTCTTTGCCCTCTTCCCACAGGTATAAGTGAATCTATTGCCTTTAATCCAGTTTGCATAGGTTCACTTACTGATTCTCTTGGCATAATACCTGGAGCTTTCGTCTCAACCCTTGATCTTTTTACGTTTTTAAGAGCTCCTTTCCCGTCTATAGGGTTGCCAAGTGCATCAACAACTCTTCCTAAAAGACCTTTACCTATTGGAACGTCAACTATAGAACCTGTTCTTTTGACAACATCGCCTTCTTTAATTGTTTTGTCACTACCAAATATAACTACACCGACATTATCTCTTTCTAGGTTCAATGCCATACCAGCAATACCACCAGGAAATTCTACCATTTCACCTGCTTGTATCTGATCAAGCCCATAGACACGCGCAATTCCATCTCCTACTGATAAGACCTTACCAACTTCTGTAACTTCAGCATCAGCGCCAAAATTTTCAATCTGATCTTTTAATATTGTTGATATTTCTGCTGCACGAATATCCATTAGTTTGTTCCTCTCATAGCTATTTCAAGTCTATTTAATTTAGTTTTTAATGAGTTATCTATCATTTTGGAGCCTATTTTAACAATAAGGCCTCCAATTAAACTTTCATCAATGCTTGTTGATAAAATTATTTTTTGTATACCCGTTGCATCTGAAATTGCTGATACAACTTTCTTTTTTTGATTCGTGTCAAGTGCAAATGATGACGTTACTTCAGCTTTAACCTCACCATTAATTCTAGATACTTCTGATAAAAAGTCTTCAATTACTTCGTTAATTAGTATTAATCTTCCATTATTTCCTAAAGTTCCAAAAAATTTTATGGTTAATTTTTGGGCTTTGGCTTTAATTAAAATTTTAAGTATTGAATTTTGTTTATCAGATTTAGATATAGCGGGTGACTTGATTAAATTTGACAAATAATCACTCTCTTTAAGCAACTTTTGAAGTCCTACAAAGTCGTCAACTATTTTTGTTAAAATCTTTTTTTCTTCAGCCAACTTGAATATAGCTTTAGCATATCTACCTGACAAACCAGATGAAACGCTCATTTTTATACTTCCTTTTAAGTAAATAAAATATTATGGATAGCTACCACAGCATTAATATCATTGCAAGTAACAAGGGTATCAAATTATATTAATTTTACATAAAAGAAAATGGATCAATGTCTATAGTTAATTTAATATTCTTTGGTATATTGATTTTTCTTGTCCAATTCAATATTACATCTTGAATATTCACATTTTTATCAGATTTTATTAAAAACCTTCTTCTAAATCTTCCTCTCAAAAAATATATAGGTGCTGGAGCAGGCCCAAAAATCTTAACATTTTTAAATAATGGAGCAGATTTCAATAATTCTGATGAAAACATCTCTAATTTTCTTTCTAATCTAGATGATAATATTATAGATGCTAGCCTACCAAAAGGAGGCATATTGGCGTTTTTTCTTGAGATTAACTCTTTATCAAAAAATTCATTTCGATTGTTTTTGGCAATAGCATTAATAATTGTGTTTTTAATGTCATAAGTCTGAATCAGAACAACGCCTTTACCTTCTTCTTTTTTTGAATGTCTGCCTGACCTTCCTGATACTTGTTGTAAAACCTGAAAAGTTCTCTCTGATGCTCTTAAATCACCACCAGACAATCCAACATCACTATCTACAATACCAACCAATTTTAAATTTGGAAAATCATGCCCCTTAGCAATCATCTGAGTTCCAATAATAATATCTACTCTACTATTTTTTATTTTTTCAACTGTATCATTAAGTATTTTATGATTATTCATAGTATCACTTGATAAAACTATTAATCTCGCCTGAGGAAAAGTTTCTTTAATTTCTTCTTCAATACGCTCAACTCCAGGGCCACAAGCTTTAATCTGACCTTCGACACCACATTTCTTACAAAGATTTTCAAATATTCTTGAATATCCACAATGATGACAAACTAATATTTTTCTTGATCTATGTTCAACTAGCCAAGTATCACAATTCACACACTTAATTTTATCTCCACATGAATTGCAAATTGATAATGGCGCATAACCTCTTCTGTTTAAAAATAGTAAACTCTGTTCTTTCTTTTTTAATTTACTTTCTATTTCACCTATAAGTAAGGGAGACAGCCATTTTCCTTTATCTGGTGGGAAAACACTTAAATCAACAAGTTTAATATCAGGTAGAGTTGCACCAGTTGCTCTTTTTGGCAAAGTTAAATGAATATATTTACCATTTTTTGCATTGTAAAATGTTTCTAAAGACGGTGTTGCAGAGGCTAAAACTATTGGAGCTGAAGATCTTGTAGATCTGTAGATAGCCATGTCTCTTGCATTATACCGAATATTTTCTTCTTGTTTAAAAGCTTGCTCATGTTCTTCATCAACTATTACTAAACCTAAATTCAAAATAGGTACCATAAGTGCTGATCTTGCTCCTACAATAACCTTAGCTGAGCCATTTAATGCAGATGACCAAATTTTTTTCTTTTTTTTCATTGTTATTTCAGAGTTCCAAACTAGTGGAGCAAAAGAAAATTTATCGAAAAATCTTTTTTCCCAATCTGAGGTCAAAACTATTTCTGGGAGTAAAATTAGTGCTTGCTTGCCCTGATCTAGACATGTCCTAACTGTTTCAAAGTAAGTTTCAGTTTTACCAGCACCAGGGACGCCATCAAGAAGAAAACAATCTGATTTTGAATTAATAATAGAAGCATTGATTTTATCTACTGCAAGTTTTTGTTCTAAATTTAAAAAATCATAATTTTTTTTATTTTCTTCAGAATTTTTTAAATAATTAGAAACTAAATTAGCTTTTTTGACGACTTTCCTTTCTAGAATTAAGTTTTTTTGGACCATATCCTTCAAAATTGCTTTTGAAACACCCGTATGTTTTGTTATAGAATATTGTGATTTTTCTGTGTTTAAATTTGATAGAAAATCTAAAACTAATTTACGTTTGTTGGTAATTTTAATTTCTTTAAATTCATTTATTTCATTTTCATTTAGAAAATTACTTTTATAAACTTTTTCATAATCTGGAGAGGTAATAGCTTCTATTGGAGATAGTATCATTTTTAAAACCAATCCTCTGAATACACAATACCAACTTGCTAAAAAGTTCATTAATTCAATTGAAGGTTTCGGTATTGGTTCAAGATCATAAACTTGAAGAACTTTTTTCAATTTTATTTTAGGTATGGTTTTTGTACCATCACCCATAATTATACCAACAATTTGTCTTTTTCCAAAAGGAACTAATACGATTTGACCAACACTTAAATTGATATTTTTATCATTTAAAATGTAGTCAAATGGTTCGTTGAAAGGCCCACTTACTAAAACAGACACTTCTTTTGAATTTACATTTTTCATTTACTATCTTTATGAAATAAGTTTAAAGCTAAATATAGTTATAATTTTAAAATAGTGTATTATAAATTATGATTAATGAAATGTTTAAACTTCAAAAAAGTTCAAAGGATATGGGATGCAATTATTTATAGACACTGCTGAAATAGATGAGATTAAGTCATTAAATATTACTGGATTAATTGATGGTGTTACTACTAACCCATCATTAATAGCTAAATCTGGCAGAAATATAATTAGTACTATTGAAGAAATTTGCAATGAAGTGTCAGGACCAGTGAGCGCTGAGGTCACAGCAACAGATTTTGATAGCATTTTATTAGAAGGTAAAAAACTCTCTTCAATTGCTCAAAATGTTGCAATTAAAGTTCCTCTAACATTTGACGGTTTAAGAGCGTGTAGAACATTTTCTGACGATGGTATTATGGTTAATGTCACCTTATGTTTTAGTGCAGCTCAAGCCCTTTTAGCTGCAAAAGCAGGCGCTACATTTATATCTCCTTTTATTGGAAGATTAGATGACATTGGTGCCGATGGCATGAATTTAATCTCTGAGATTTATGAGATCTACGATGTTCATGGATTTGAAACAAAAGTTCTTGCTGCCTCAATAAGAAGTGTTCAAGATATTGTAGATTCCGCTAAGTTAGGTGCAGATATTGCTACAGTGCCACCTAAATTTTTAAAAGCTATGTATAACCATCCATTAACTGACAAAGGCTTATCAGACTTTCTAACCGATTGGGAAAAAACAGGACAATCAATTTTGTAAAATTTATGGAAGAATTGAACAAAAAAAATATTTATAAAAATGAAAATAATACAATTTTATCATGGATAAAATATCTAGAAACAATTCGTGGTTATGAGGAACATACTTTAGACGCATATAAAAGAGACGTATTAGAATTTTCAAATTTTTGTAATGGAAAAAATTATGAATTCTTATCACCAGATAAATTTATTTTTAGAGAATTTTTGTCAGTTTTATCTGAAAGAGAATTATCTAGACCAACAGTTGCTAGAAAGGTATCGAGTTTAAAAAATTTTTACAAATTCCTTATAAAAGAAAAAATTATTTCTTCACTCGATATGTCTATCTTTAAAAGTCCAAAGCTTAAAAGATCATTTCCAAAGTCCATAGATTCAAATCTAGTTGCACAGGCTTTAGATTCAATTATGAATAATAAAGCTGATCACTGGATTAATCTCCGTGACAGGGCAGTTTTACTTTTATTATATGGGTCAGGCTTAAGAATTAGTGAGGCTTTATCCTTAAAAAGAAAAGATGCACCCAGTGGTGAGTGGTTAAGAGTAAAAGGTAAAGGTAACAAATATCGAGATGTGCCTCTTTTACCAATAATTTGTGAAGGAGTTAAAGAATATATAGATCATTGTCCATTTGATATTAATGGTGATAAACCACTTTTTTTAGGAAAAAGGGGTGGAGAATTATCACCGAGAATTATTCAAAGAAGAGTAGAAAATCTCAGGTATGAATTGGGCTTGCCATCCCATGCAACCCCACATGCATTGCGCCATGCTTTTGCAACTCACTTATTATCTGGTGGAGCAGATTTAAGAGCCATACAACAATTGTTAGGCCACAGCAGTCTTTCAACAACACAAAGATATACAGATGTAAACGAGACTGAGTTGTTGAAGCTACATAAGGCTGTTCATCCTCGTTCATAAAAACACCGTTTTAAATTTTAAAACGCTTTTTTCTATTTATTGATTTAGTATTTTATAATAAATCAAATCTATCCATATTCATGACCTTGTTCCATGCCGCAATGAAATCACTAATAAACTTTTCGTGAGAATCTCTACATGCATAAACTTCGGAAATTGCTCTAAGTTGCGAGTTTGATCCAAAAGCTAAATCGACACGGGTTGCCGTATTAACTTTTTCTGAAGTGGATCTGTTTACACCTTGATAAGTGTTGCTGTTTATTGGCTTCCATTCAATACTCATATCAAGAAGATTTACAAAAAAATCATTAGATAATTTACTCGTATCTATTGAGAAAACGCCATGACCATCTGCACTGATACCAAGTGATCTTAATCCACCTATAAGAACAGTCATTTCTGGTGCTGTTAAACCCATGATCTGAGCTTTATCTAGCAACATTTCTTCAGGACTAATACCATAATCTTCTTTCTGATAATTCCTAAAGCCATCAACAACAGGCTCAAGAACTGCAAATGAGTCAACGTCTGTTTTTTCCTGTGTTGCATCTCCCCTTCCTGGAGTAAAGTCTATTCTTTGGCCGCCTGATGCTTTTTCAATTCCAACGTTTCCTCCCAAAACAATTACATCAGCAATTGATGCGCCAGTTTTTTCAGATATTGAAGAATAAACTTCTAAAATTTTTGATAATTCGTTTGGTTTATTTACCTCCCAACTTTTTTGAGGCTCCAAACGAATGCGAGCTCCGTTAGCACCCCCACGCATATCTGTTCCTCTAAAAGTAGAAGCGCTTGCCCATGCCGTCTCAACCATTTGCTTTGTCGTCAAACCACTGTCTAAAATAAGTGACTTAACTGCACCTATATCATAGTCTTTGTTGCCTGCTGGGACTGGATCTTGCCAAATCAACTCTTCTTCAGGAACTTCAGGTCCAAGATAACGAGTCTTTGGTCCCATATCACGATGTAATAATTTAAACCATGCTCTGGCAAATGCATCTTGAAATTGATCTGGGTTTTCATGAAACCTTTTCGAAATTACCTTATATGACGGATCTTCCCTCATAGCCATATCAGCAGTAGTCATCATTGTTGTAACTTTTTTTGAATTATCATGAGCATCTGGCGCCATGTCTTCATTTTTAGGATTTATTGGATGCCATTGAAAAGCTCCTGCAGGACTTTTTACTAATTCCCACTCATATCCAAATAACAAGTCAAAATAACCATTATCCCATTTTGTAGGGTTAGCAGTCCAAGCACCTTCAATTCCACTTGTTATAGTATCGCTACCAAATCCTGTGCCATACGAATTCTGCCAACCAAAACCCATTTGTTCAATTGGAGCACCTTCTGGCTCAGCACCAACATATTTATCTGGATCAGACGCACCATGTGCTTTTCCAAATGTATGACCACCAGCAGTCAGAGCAACTGTTTCTTCGTCATTCATTGCCATTCTAGCAAATGTCTCACGAATATCCCTTGCACTAGCTAAAGGATCAGGGTTTCCATCTGGGCCTTGAGGATTAACATAAATTAATCCCATTTGAACTGCACCAAGAGGCATTTCTAATTCACGATCACCTATGTATCTTTTGTTTTCGAGCCATTCGTTTTCTTGTCCCCAGTAAATATCCTCTGGTGGAGACCAAATGTCTGTACGTCCGCCACTGAAACCAAATGTTTTTCCACCCATAGATTCAATCGCTACGTTTCCAGTGAGAATAAAAAGGTCAGCCCAACTGATTTTATTTCCATATTTTTGCTTAATAGGCCATAACAACCTTCTTGCTTTATCTAAATTGCCGTTATCAGGCCAGCTATTAAGTGGAGCGAATCTCTGATCACCAGTTCCTCCACCTCCACGGCCATCACTAGTTCTGTATGTTCCAGCAGCATGCCAAGTCATTCTAATAAAGAAAGGTCCATAATGTCCATAATCAGCAGGCCACCAATCCTGGGAGTCTGTCATCAAATCATTTAAATCTTTTTTTAAGGCTTGATAATCAAGTTTTTTGAATTCTTCTCTATAATCAAAATCCAAGCTCATTGGATTTGATCTCTTATCATTTTGATGAAGTATATTTAGGTTAAGTTGGTTTGGCCACCAATCACGATTTGTTGTGCTAACACCGCTATTCGTTGTGACTGAGCCATGCATTACTGGACATTTGCCAATATCATCCATAAGGAGTCCTTTCTTCTACTGTAATATATAGTTTCTTATATTGAAAATATTGAGACTAAGAGTCTATGTCAAGTAGTTTAGAACGATTTTAAAGTAAAAAAAGTTTAAATTTGTCTCCTTAACTTAATTAAAACTTCAACACCGCTATTAACATAACCTTTAGGAATTTCTGGAAGCTTAAATAAGTTTATTTCTTCATTTTCAATATCAATTAATTCACCAGTCTCTTCATCTAGAAAATGATGGTGTTGATTTATATTGGTATCAAAAATTGCAGTTTCTTTTGAAGACTCTACTTGTTTAATAAGGCCACAATTTCTAAATTTTTTGAGACAATTGTAGATAGTAGCGATCGACATTGAGTTACCTGAAGAATTAATCTCATTTTGTAAATTTTCAGCAGTAAAATGTCGATTAACACCATTTAAAAGAATTTTTGCAATTATCATTCTTTGTTTTGTAGGCCTTAGCCCAACATTTCTTAATTTTTCTTTGTTATTCATTATTAAAATATTACACTAATTGATAATAATTCTCAATAAACAATTAATTTATTATATTATTATGTTAATTTATTCATTCATGCTTTACGTAGGCCAAATAAAATGTGATCTTCATCATATCAAAGGGAGTAAATATGACAAGGCCATGTGATCTGGATGCTGTCGATGCAAGAAAGTTAATTGGAAACAAAAAACTTTCACCATTAGAGCTAGCAAAAAGTTGTATTGAACAAATAGAGAAATTAAACCCTTCTATAAATGCAGTTGTAGCAATCGATAAGGCAGATGTTCTAAAACAGGCAAAAGAAGCTGAAGATGATGTAATGTCCGGATCAGAACTTGGTTTGCTACATGGTTTACCCGTTGGCATAAAAGATTTAAATGTCGTTAAAAATCTTCGCTCGACATCTGGGTCTAGAATCTATGAAAATAGAATTCCTGAAAATGACGACACTATTGTAGCTGATATAAGAAGTGAAGGGGCAATAATTTTTTGTAAAACAAACACACCTGAATTTGGCGCAGGTGGTAATACAAAAAATTTAGTTTATGGAGCTACTTCTAATCCATTTGATATTACAAAAACTCCTGCAGGCTCTTCTGGTGGGAGCGCTGCAGCTTTAGCCTGTAACATGATGCCATTGGCTAATGGTAGTGATTATGGTGGAAGCCTCAGGACCCCAGCTGGTTTTTGTGGTGTTAATGGTTTTAGACCTTCTCCGGGTCTTGTGCCAGCAACGGAAGCTGCCGTGGGTTTGAACCCTTTTTCAGTCCAAGGTCCAATGGGTAGAAGTGTATCAGATACTTATTTACTATTTCAAGCTCAAGCAAGTTTAAATAGAATGGACCCGTTCTCAAGTTTTGATAGTATTACAATACCTCAAGAATTGATAGGTGCAGATTTGTCAAATATAAAAATGGCATATTCGGCTGACCTTGGATGTGCTCCAGTAGAAAATGATATTAAATCAACTTTTCTTGATAAGGTAAGTACTTTTAAAAGTAATTTTAAAAAATCAGAGCAAGCTGAACCAAATTTTTTAGATGTGCATAATTGTTTTGAAGTCATACGTGGATTTAACTATGTTGCATCACACAAAGAAAAGTATGATAATTCAAAAGACTTATTAGGACCAAACGTAGTAGATAACGTTGAAAGAGGATTAAAGTATTCCCTTTCAGATGTTTCTTGGGCACATGTTATGCAAACAAAAATTTATAAAAATTTTCGTAATTTTTTTAATGAACATGATGTTCTCATCTGTCCAGCTGCTTCAGTCTCTCCATACCCACATGAAAAATTATTTGTTGATGAAATTAATGGAGAGAAAATGCCAACTTATATGAGGTGGTTATCACTTAGCTATGCAACAACAATGGCCATACCTTGTGTTTGGGCATTGCCATGTGGATTAGACCATCAACAAATGCCCTTTGGTATTCAGTTAATTGCTCCAGCGGGAAGAGATATAGAATTGTCTGAGATTGCAAAGAGCTTAGAATATATTCTAATTACAAATGAAGCTACAAAAAGACCTGTACCACAAATAGTTTA
The DNA here is from genome assembly GCA_902593735.1 of uncultured SAR116 cluster alpha proteobacterium. Taxonomy (GTDB): domain Bacteria; phylum Pseudomonadota; class Alphaproteobacteria; order Puniceispirillales; family Marisalimonadaceae; genus Marisalimonas. The sequence goes on along the minus strand of CACJJL010000006.1, from coordinate 5,677 downwards.
AGGTTTAAAAATGATTGAAACTAGATTAGATAAAAATTTCAGAATTAAAGGTTTTTTTGATGAGGAAACATCCACTATCAGTTATGTAGTTTATGACACAACATCAAAAAAATGTGCTGTTATAGATAGTGTTTTAGATTTTGATTTTTCATCAGGGTCTATAGATTATCATAATGCAGAAAAAATTATTTCTTATATTGAAGAGATGAAACTAGATCTTGAGTGGCTTATTGAAACACACGTTCACGCAGATCATTTGTCTGCATCTCCATATATTCAGAAAACACTAGGTGGAAAGATTGGTATATCTGAAAAAATATCTGATATACAAAATATTTTTGGTAAAACATTTAATGCTGGAACTGAATTTCAAAGGGATGGTAGTCAGTTTGATAGATTATTTAAAGATAATGATGAATACAGGATTGGAAATATTAAGTGCAAAGTAATCAATACTCCAGGACATACACCAGCTTGTACTGCACATGTAATTGGAAATTCTATTTTTGTAGGAGACACCTTATTTATGCCAGATCTTGGTAGCGCTAGAGCTGATTTTCCTGGTGGGGACGCTCGTGAACTTTATAGATCGATTCAAAAAATATTGACCTACCCAGACGATACCTTAATTTTTGTTTGCCATGATTATCCACCTACATCAAGAAAAGTTGAATGGGTTACTACAGTGGGTGAGCAGAAGAAAAACAATATTCATGTAAAAACTTCAATTGGAGAAGATGAGTTTGTTAAAATAAGAGAGGCAAAAGACAAAACATTAAGCATGCCTAAACTCATAATACCATCAATTCAAGTCAATATGAGAGCTGGAAATCTTCCACCCGCAGAGGACAATGGAGATGTCTTTATCAAGGTGCCAATTAATAGCATGAAAAATTTAGTCTAATTCTTTTAAGACAGATTGAACAATTTCAAAAATTTTATCTATATCATGATTTTCTGCGATTAACGGGGGAGAAAATGCGAGTGTATCGCCTGTCACTCTTAGCATTAAACCCTTATGCCAAGCTTTTTTCATAGCTTCATATCCTCTAGCACCTACAGCTCCTGGCCTTGGAGCAACTTCTATTGCAGCTACTAAACCTAAGTTTCTTATATCAATTACATTTTTATCATTTTTAAGCTGGTGAACAATATTCTCTAAATATTTAGCTGTTTTACCAGCCTTATTGAACAAGTTCTCATCTCTATAAATATCTAGTGCAGCAAGACCGGCGGCAGATGCAATAGGATGACCTGAATATGTATATCCATGAAAAAGTTCTATAGGCATATCTGCTTCGTCCATCATGGTATCATATATTTCTTTGGACACAACAGCAGCTCCCATAGGAATAATTCCATTGGTGATTGCCTTCGCACACGAAATAATATCAGGAGTAACGCCAAAATACTCTGAAGCTGTTGCTTTTCCAAGGCGACCAAAACCTGTTATAACTTCATCAAAAATTAATAAAATATCGTGTTTGTCACATATTTCTCTAAGTCTTTTTAAATAATTTTTCGGTGGCGGTAAAACTCCAGTAGAACCTGCTACAGGCTCTACAATCACAGAAGCAATATTAGATGCATCATGAAGTGCAATAATATCTTCTAATGTATCTGCCAAATAATCACCATGTTCAGGTGAACCTTTAGAAAATCTATTCTTTTCTGGAAGAAATGTGTGGGATATATGATCTACACCCGTTAGCAATGACCCAAAATATTGTCTGTTTCTTGGCATCCCACCAACTGAAATCCCACCAAATCCAACACCATGGTAACCTCTTTCGCGACCAATTAACCTTGTCTTAGTTCCTTTACCTCTAGCACGATGATACGCTAAAGCTATTTTAAGAGTACTATCAACAGCTTCAGAACCAGAATTTGTAAAAAAGACGTGGTCTAAACCTTTTGGAAATATATCAGCGACACGACTTGCAAGTTCAAATGATTTTGGATGACCATATTGAAAACTTGGAGCAAAATCCAAAGTTGCTGCTTGCTCAGAAATAGCGGATGTTATTTCTGGTCTATTATGTCCTGCATTAACACACCATAATCCAGCTGCGCTATCTAGAATATCTTGCCCAGTTTCACTTTTGTAATACATGCCATCAGCTGCAACAACCATTCTGGGATCTTTCTTGAAATCCCTATTAGCTGTAAATGGCATCCAGTAAGATTCTAAATTATTTAATCTTTTCATTATAAATCTCCTAGAGCTAAATGTTACAACTGGCTATTGAACTATTTTGACAACATGTATTAATAACGTCAAGTTAATGATTTTTTAAATTAGAAAAACTGATCATTAATATTTCCAAGACACGGAGCAGAAGCTCTTTTTTGGTCTTTTCTAAATTGCATATCTACAGGTATAGGAAGAGCAGGAATTTCTTCACCTAAATTATTTATGATTTTGTTTTCAAAAACCTTTCTTACTTTGAAGTGGTTGTCATTGATCGCTTCTTCAATTGATTTAACAATTGAGCAGCAACAATCTGCTTTGTTAAATACATCAAGCCAGTAATTTTTTTCTTTTTGTCCAATAATTTTTCTAATTTCTTGAATAACTTTTTCTTGATCATTCTCCATTTTGATGAATTTTTTTGGTAGTTCTATTACCTCACAAAACTTATTCCAAAATCTATCTTCTAGAGGCGCTGCTACTACATAACTTGCATCACTTGTTTTGTAAATATTATATCTAGGAGAACCTCCAGATAAAACTCCATCACTATTGCCAGGCCATTTATTATGAGCAAAGCCAGAACCTAAACCCCAAAACATAAAAGGAAAAAGATTTTCTGTCATAGATAGATCTATATATGAGCCTTCTTGATTTAAGTCCCTTTTTCTTAATGCTAATAAAATATTAATTACAGCAGGATAAGATCCACCAGCTATATCAGCTACAAGCGCTGGTGGAACAACAGGATTATCTTCTCGACCCATACTAATACTAAGAAGACCTGCATTACCTATGTAGTTTAGATCGTGGCCAGCAACATGACTTTTTGGGCCATATTGACCATAACCTGTGATAGAAACGTAAATTACATCTCGGTTAATTTTCTTTACACTTTCGTAATCTAATCCGAGTCTTTTCATTACACCAGGCCTGAATTGTTCAATTATAATGTCAGCTTCTTTTAAAATAGGATCCAAAATTTTAAAATTTTTAGGATCTTTTAAATCTAATGATAAACTTTTTTTACCCCTATTAAGTAAAGAAAAAGACACACTTTGTTCACCCCATTGAGGATTAGACAATCTTATTTCGTCTCCAACTACAGGTTTTTCAATCTTAATTACTTCTGCCCCTGTTTCTGCTAAGAACAAACTTGCAAGAGGTCCAGGTAAGAGAGTTGAAAAATCTATTACTTTTATGCCCTCTAAAGATCCTTTTAATGCTTCTTTCATAATGAATTCCTAAAGTTATTTTATATCAAACCTCTTTGACTTAAATTTTTAATCATTGAAGATACGCCAAACTCCCATTTTGGGCAAGCTGTGGATAAATTTACGAAATTAATTAACTCGCCCAAATTTGGCTCTGAAATAGTTACTTTATCTCCAATTTTATGTGTAAAACCTTCTCCTTTAATGTCCCTATCCTCTGTTGGAGCAAATAAAGTTCCTAAAAAAAGCATGAAACCGTCTGGATATTGGTGGTGTCTTCCAATAGTTTGACTTACTAAATCTTCTGGATCTCTACTTATTTCAGACATTAAGCTTGATCCATTAAGAACGTAATTATCTTCACCCTCAACTATTAATTTTATTTGTGCTGATTTCATATCGTCTATTGAATAGGTTTCATCAAAAACTCTTATAAAAGGTCCTATTGAACAAGAAGCATTATTATCTTTCGCTGTGTTCAAAAGCAAAGCTGAACGTCCTTCAAGATCTCTACAATTAAGATCATTACCAAGTGTTGTTCCTATAATTTTACCTTTACTATTAACCGCTAAGACGATTTCTGGTTCGGGATTGTTCCAATTTGAAGTTGGATTTAGACCTACTTCTGCACCGAAGCCAACTGATGATAAAATTTGAGCCTTAGTAAAAATTTCAGGATCTTTTCCAATTCCAACTTCTAAGTATTGTGACCATAAACCTTCTTTAATAAATGCATTTTTAACTTCAATAGCTTTTTCTGACCCAGGAATAATATTTTGCAGACTGTCACCAATCAATCCACCAATATGATTTCTTAAACTTTCTGCTTTTTTAGGATCACCTGCTGCCCTTTCTTCAATTACTCTTTCAACCATCGATTTAGCAAATGTTACACCGCATGCTTTAATTGCTTGAAGATCGCAGGGAGAAAGTAGGTGATATTCTGAATTTTTTTTAAAGCTTAATTCAAACAACTCTTCAACTGATATTAATTTTATACCTTGAATGGTATTTAAATATTTTTTTACATCTTCTAATTCAAGCAAGTCTCTTATGGTGGGGATCTCTTTAGATGTAATGTCATATACATATCCATCGTTTATTTTAATTACACATGGTCCATTTTTCGAATTGTCCCATATTCGTCCAATAAAACATCCTTTTGAATAATCCATTAAGCTCTCCTTAAAAAACCACTAATGATAATATAAATGAAAATTTGAATATTTAAATTTAATTATATAATGTTTAATTTTATCTACTTTTAAGAGGTGTTGTAATGAGTGCTTTTTTTGAATTGAGAATTTATCAAATTGCTCCTGGAAAAATGAATGAATGGGTTTCGTTCATGGAGAAAACTATAATGCCTTTTCAAATAGAAAAAGGTATGGTTATACATGGCAGTTTTGTGATGGATAGTTCAGACCAATTCGCTTTAGAGAATGGTGAACGTGTAATGAATTCTGAACAAAAAGGAAATACGTATGTCTGGATTAGAAGATTTGAAAATCAAGATGAAAAAGTAAAACTTTACAAGGCTGTTTATGAAAGCAAAGAGTGGTTAGAAAATATTGCTCCAACAGTCGCAAAACTTGTAGATAGAAATTCAATACTTGTTCAGAACTTAAGCTCCACTCCCCTATCTGTAATGAAATAAAAAGGATAAATTTTTGATACAGTTATATGGTAGAAGAAATTCTATAAACGTTCAAAAGGTCTCATGGGCTCTTTGCGAATTAAATCTTGAATTTAAATGGCATGATGAACATGGAAAGTTCGGAAAAGTTGACGTAGAAAATTATGAAAAAATAAATTCTCAACTTATTGTACCAACTTTGGATCACAATGGATCAATAATTAAGCAATCAAACGCAATTGTGAGATTCTTATATAGAAAATATACAGATGTATACGAAAGTTCTAAAGACGAAGATATTGCAATTGCTGAGTCATGGATGGAATTTCAAACAACTGATTTGCAACTAAATATGACACCGATATTTTGGGGATTAGTTAGAAATCCACCAGAAAATCGTGATCAAGAACTGATTGATAAAAATATTATTTTATTAAATAAAAAGTTTGAAATTTTTGATAAATTTTTAGAAGATCATGAATATATTTTAAATAATAAATTTGGTATGTCAGATATTATAATGGGCGCTGCTTCTTATAGATACCTTTCTTTACCTATTGAACGCCCAAATCTTTTAAACTTAAAAAGTTGGTATCATAAAATAAGTAACCGTGATTGTTTTAAAAAAAATATTCT
>CACJJL010000005.1 GCA_902593735.1 uncultured SAR116 cluster alpha proteobacterium | reverse complement strand
AAAAACATTTGGGCTATTTTAACTCTTTCAACTGGACTAATTTTGCTTGCTTATTTTTTATTATATCAAGTTTTGGGTACTGCCATAGGTTAAATTATGAGCTTTGAAATATTAAACTCTGTCTTAACTTTAAATAATATTTCTTGGATAGCTTTTGGTGTGCTTCTGGGGTATGTTGTTGGTGTAATTCCTGGTTTAGGTAAAGGAACAGCAGTTGCAGTATCCATACCCATTACATTTTATTTATCTCCTTTAACTGGTATAGCTTATTTGATTGGCATTGCTAAAGGAAGTACGGCTGGAAGTGCTGTGTCTGCAATTTTACTTAATACTCCTGGTGAACCCTCCTCTGCCCCTACAGCACTAGATGGTTATCCTATGTCTCAAAAAGGTCAAGCGTCTAAAGCTCTTAAAATGGGACTATTTGCATCAGTAATAGGGGATTTTTTTGCTACATTATTATTAATTTTTTTAGCTGCGCCACTTGCCGAATACGCACTTTTATTTGGTCCAGTTGAGGTTACCTCAATTTTATTATTTTCTTTAACTTTTATTGCTGCATTATCAGGTGATTCACTTATTAAAGGTTTAATAGCTGGTTTTTTTGGTTTATTATTTTCAACTGTAGGCATGGAAATAGAAACCGCAACTGTAAGGTTTACTTTTGGAATATTAGAGCTTTTTGACGGATTATCACTAATTCCAGTGGCAATTGGAATGCTAGCAGTTGCTGAAATGTTGGTACAATTAGGTGGTTTAGAAGCTTTAGAACATCAGCAAAACAAACTTAAAGGAAATATAAAATCTATTAATCAAAAGATTGATTGGCAAGAATGGAAATTGTGCTTTCCAGCTATTTTGAGAGGAACCTTGGTTGGCTCAACAGTTGGAATTCTTCCTGGTCTAGGAGCAAGTGTTGCATCATTTCTCTCTTATGGTTTAGCAAAAAAAGCGGCAAAAGATCCATCAAGATTTGGAAATGGTGCAATTGAAGGTATTGCAGCAGCAGAAAGTGCGGATAATGCAGTCGTTCCGTCTAGTTTAGTACCATTATTTGCTTTGGGTATTCCTGGTAGCGTTATTGCGGCTATATTGATAGGTGCTTTTATAATTCAAGGCGTCACTCCTGGACCATTAATGTTTGTTCAACAACCTGAATTAGTGAATGGTATTTATTTATCCATGATTTGCGCAAGCTTACTCTTATTGTTTATTGGTTTTTTTGGTCAAAAAGTATTTTCTATGCTTTCACTAGTTTCTCTTAGGTTGATAATCCCCTCAGTTATTTTCTTTTGTGCAATAGGTTCCTACCTCCAAGGTGGCGGCATTATAGGTGTTTGGTTAATTTTATTCTTTGGGATTTTTGGATATTTTGCAAAAAAATTAGATTTTTCATTTGTTACTTTTTTAATTGGATTTGTCGTTGGACCTCAATTTGAGCTCTCATTAAGACAAGCGATTGCAGTTACACCAAATTTTGAAAGCCTTTTCAATCATCCTATAGCCATAATTTTTACACTACTAACAATAATAGCAATGTGGAAAATAGGTGCAGCTAAAAAGAAAATTCAATAATTTGGAGAAATTATGTTCAAGCCGTTAAAAGGAATTAAAGTAGTCGATATTACAGGAGTTTTAGCAGGTCCATATAGCACATATCAACTAGCTTTATTAGGAGCAGACGTAATTAAAATAGAGAGGATTAAAGGTGGTGATTGGACTAGAACTGGTGGTAAAGATAAAGAATTATCTAAAAAATTTATGGGAACATCTTTTTTAATACAAAACTCAGAAAAAAAATCAATACAAATTGATTTAAAATCAAAATATGGTCAAAAAATTGCTCTTAAATTAATTGAAAATGCAGATGTACTTGTAGAAAATTTGAGACCAGGGAAATTAAAAAAGATTGGATTAACTTGGGAAAAAGTTTCTTCTGTAAATAATAAAATTGTATTTTGCTCAATATCTGCTTTTGGTCAAGATGGTCCTTTTAGTAAAAGGGGTGCGTATGACCATATTATTCAAGGAATGAGTGGAATAATGACGACTACTGGGACAAAAGATAGTGGGCCTACGAAAGTTGGAGCCGCATATATAGATTATGCAACTGGTTTAAATGCTGCTTTTGCTATTACTGCTGCATTGTACCAAGTTAAATTAAATAAAAAACCAATAAAAATAGATGTCTCTATGATGGATACATCAATGCTATTAATGGCTAATATGGTAACTGAACATTTAAATTCAGGGTGGGTGCCAAAGCCAATGGGCAACGAAGCTCAAAGTGGATCACCATCTTCTGGAATGTATAAAACCAAATCATCTCCAATACTTTTAGCGGCTAATACTAATGATCAATTTTTTTCCTTATGTGATGCTTTAAATACAATTTTACCATTTGATAAAAATAAATGGAAATCATTACAATTTCGCAATGATAATAAAGAAAAATTAAGATTGGAAATTCAAAAAATTTTTAGTTTAAAAACAGCAGAATTTTTAGAAAAATTATTGAATGATTTTGAAGTTCCCTCTGGTAAAATAAGAACAATTCCAGAGGCTGTTTCTGAAAAACAATTTATTTCAAGAAAACTTTGGAATAAAGTTTACATAAATGACATTAATAAAGATTTTTTAGTTCCTAGTATTGGTTTTAAAGTGAATGACAGAGTTGTTGCTCCAAAAAAGCCTCCACCAACTTTAGGAGGTGACACAAAATCAATTTTACATACAATAGGGCTTGATGATAATGAAATACAGAGTTTACGAAAAAAGTGTATTGTTAAATAATAATTGTTATTAATAAATAAATGAAATAAGTTCATTAGATAAAATAATTTTAAATGGGGGGAAATGATGAATGTAATAAATTTTTCTAAATGGTTATTATTTTTAATGTTTAGCCTTTTGCTTGGACTTAACAATTCTTTTGCTGATTATCCAAATAAACCGATAAAATTATATATTGGATATAAAGCTGGTGGAGGAACTGATACGGTTGGCAGAGTGCTTGCAAAAGTCATGAGTGAAGAATTAGGTCAACAAGTAAATATTATAAACAAGCCAGGCGCAGGTGGTTGCGTGGCAGCTATGCAGGTTTCTAAAATGAAACCTGATGGTTATACGTTAATTATGGATCCATCTTCTAGCGTTACTTGGGCTCGGCACACAAATCCAAAGTGCAAAATTAAAGTTTCTGACTTAGATTATGTTGGTACAATTGCACAATTTAACTTTGGATTAGTTTCACACGTAAGTGCTCCATACAATAATATTGAAGAATTTATAAAATGGAGTAAAGGAAAAACTGTAAGTTATGTTCTTCTATCACCTGGTTCAAAAGCATTAATGAAATATATCGCAGCTGAAAAAGGTATAAAGGTTAATTATGTTCCTGCAAAAGGAGGAGCAGATATGATTCAATTGATATTAGGAAAACAAGTTGACATGAGTTTTTCTGGAGGAATACACACACGTCATCCAGACAAAATAAAGTTAATTGCTTCAGTAGCAAGCTATCGTCATGCATCAGCTCCTAATATAAAAACTTTGAAGGAGAGCGGTATAGATATTGAAGCTGGAGCTTTTCATTTTGTAGGGGGCCCTAAGGGTATGGCTTCTAATATTATTAAAAAATTAGAGGCTGCAATGAAAGTTGCTTCTGAACACTCTACTATCAAAGATATATCTAATAAGACTAAATTTCCAGTTGTTTATAATACTAGTAGCGACACAGCAAAAATTATGAAGCAACAGGATGAAAGTTATAGAAAATTAACTGAAAAAACCGGAAAAATGTAATCTTTATTTTTTAGTGACTGGACTTTTAACAAAGTTCAGTTGCTTGCATTTTGAGATACATTTATGTATGCATTATATTTATTGGTAAGTTATTATTTACTTTACTCTTAAGAAATATTTCAAAATAATTTCTAGAAGATAAGATTTGCGTCTGATATAACAAGCTATTATGCATAATTAAATTTTCTAATAAATAATTATTAAAGATTAAGTAATAGTGATCTGTGTAGATATTAAATTTAAAGTACCATTAGATAGAGATGTTAAAATTAATATTCAATAAATCAAAAAGTTTTATTATTTGACATGAACAAAACTATAAATGATGAAAAGATTAAAATTAATATTAAAGCTCTCATTAATGAATTTTCAGAATACTAGGCTTTGTAAATTCCTTTTTTTTAGATAATAAATAAAAATATTCAGGATGACATAATGACAAATAAAAAAGAAAACTTAATTATTATCATGTCCGATGAACATCAAGGTAGAGCGTTAGGATGTATAGGTCATCCATTTGTAAAAACACCAAACATTGATAGATTAGCTCAGAAAGGTGTAATATTTAGTAATGCCTATACATCCTGTCCAATTTGTGTACCTGCTAGAGCATCTTTTGCTACTGGTTTGCCAGTTCATAAAAATCGTTTATGGGATAATGCTATGCCTTATTATGGTCAAATACCTAGCTGGGGTCATAGTCTGCAATCACAAAACATATCAGTTGAATCAATAGGAAAACTTCATTATAGGTCACAAGAAGATGATGATGGATTTGATAAAAAACATATTCCAATGATGGTTGTTGATGGAGTAGGAATGGTTTGGGGCTCTATTAGAAGAGAAAATGAAAGAAAATTAGTTTATAGAAATGAAAGAATGTTAGGTAAATATATTGGCCCAGGCAATAGTAAATATACTGATTATGATGAAGCGGTTGTTCAAAAGGCCATTGATTGGTTAGAAAAAAAACAAAATTTAAATGAACAAGAGCCATGGTGTTTATATATTGGTTTAGTGGCCCCTCATTTTCCTCTTGTAGTTCCTCAAAAATATTTTGATATGTACCCAAGAGAAATCTTACCTGAAATAAAACTTGATCCAGATAAGGGTTACAAAATGCATCCCTGGATAGCTAAACAAAATGAAATAAGAAATAGTAATAATCAATTCAATGATGAAAATGAAAAATGGTCAGCTATTTCTGCATATTTTGGGTTATGTAGTTTTTTGGATGATAATATTGGCAAAATCATTAACGCTGTAAATGATAACGGTTTTATTGATAATACTAATATAATTTACACTAGTGATCATGGAGATAATGTTGGCACAAGAGGTTTATGGGGTAAATCAAACTTTTATGAAGAATCTTGTTGCATTCCCCTTATTCTTTCTGGACCAATGATAAAAAAAGGAATTTGTGAAACTCCAGTTACTCTCATGGATCTTTCTGAAACAATAGTTGATCATTTCCAATGTAAGAGTCCAAATGATGGTCCTGGAGAAACATTATATAAAATTCTTGAAAATGAATATGATGATACAAGAATTGCATTTAGTGAATATCATGCATCTTCCTCAATTTCAGGTGCATATATGATAAGAAAAGGAAAATGGAAATATATACATTATGTAGGATTTCAACCAGAGCTATTTGATTTGGAAAAAGATCCTGAAGAAATTTTCGATTTATCACAAGTTGATGATTATAATAGTATTTTAAATGAACTAAAATCAGATTTATTCAAAATTTGTGATCCTGAAGAAATAAATAAACAAGCTTTCATAGATCAAGACAAGATGATAAAGGGTTTTGGTGGTATAGAAGCGGCTGGTAAATTAGGTGCGACAGGAGCAACTCCACCTCCAAAATAAAGTTTAGGATTAAATTTTGAATACCAAAGAAATAATATCAGAAGCAGATATATATTCTGCTAAAATCAATAAAAATACTACATGGATATTTATAAATTTAAGATTAGCAAATGGTAATAATGGATGGGGTGAAGCAACCTTGAACAAAAAAGAGAAATTAATTTATGAATTAGCAAAGAATAAATTACCTCAACTAGTTGGACTCTCACTTGATGAGTTAAGTTTAAAATTAAAAGTAGAATATACAATTGAAAATATACCAAATGCAGTTTTATACTCTGCAATTAATTCAGCGTTCGTAGATTTAGTTGCTAAAAATAAAAAAATCTCTTTGGCAAACGAAATTGGAATTCCTAGGAATTCTGAGGTTGAATTATATGCAAATTTTAATAGAAGAACACTTGATAGGTCCTTAAAAGGTGTAAAAAAAAGTATACAATTTGTTAAAGATAATGGTTTTAATGCTTATAAATTTGCACCTTTTGATGAAGTTTTTCCGTCTCAATCTAAATCTGATTTTTATAGATCCTTAACAATTGGTCTTGAAAGGATAGAGGTAATTAAAAATATAATTGAGAAAGGGGCAAAATTAATGATTGACTGTCATTGGCGATTTCAAGAGCAATTTATAGATATTTTAATTAATGAATTATTACAATTTGATATTTATTGGTTGGAATGTCCTATTTTAGAAAATGTTAAATCAATTAAGGATATTAAAAATATTAGAAATAAAATAAACAAGTATGGTATAAAGCTAGCTGGCCTTGAAACATGTATTTCAAAAAATCATTTCGAACCATTTTTAAAAGAGGGGTGCTATGACATTGTAATGCCTGACGTTAAATATGTAGGAGGGCCTATTAAAATGCTAGAAATAGCTAATTTCATTAATATGTATGGTGCTGAGTTTTCTCCTCATAATCCCTCAGGTCCAATATGTCATGCACACTCTATTCAAGTATGTAGCGTTATAGATACACCAGTAATACTCGAACATCAATTCGATGAGACACCTTTTTTTAATATATTAGTATCAAACAACCTACCACAAATAAAAAATGGAAAAATTAGTTTAAGAGATAAACCTGGTATAGGAGTTCAAATCGATAAAAATTTAGATATTTTTAAACATAAAAATATTTTTGAAAAAAAAAATAAAAACGTTTTTGATAAAATTGCTGAGTTATCCTTATCAGAGTACACAAACAAAAATTTTAAATGATTACTTATTTATTAATTAAATTTTAAATAGTTATTAAGGAGTATTCTCATGTCAAAATTAAAAATTGATAGGATTGAAATAACATCTTTTGAAATTGAAATCGAAAATATTGAAGAAAATGAAAGTGGCATTGGAATTTCATATAAACCTGGGTCTAAAAATTATCATTTAAGATTTGGTATAAAAATTTTTGATAACGAAGGTAATTTTGGAGAATACGTGCCTCCTAGAGGAAGAGCGAAAGTAATTATGTCTGCAACAGAAGCATTGTCATATCATGTTTTAGGTAAAAATCCACTAGAGAGAGAAACTATATATAGGGATTTAAGAGGTCTTTGCAAACATATTGGAGAAGTTGGCATTGGGGCTATTGACATAGCATTATGGGATCTAGCAGGAAAAAGATATAATTGTTCAATTATGGAATTACTAGGAGGTAATAGAAATAAATTAGTTGCCTATGCAAGTACAATGGGTGGAGACAGAGAAAGAAATGGTTTGTCTTGTCCAGAAGCTTATGCCGACTTTGCAGAAAAATGTTTAGAAATGGGTTTTAAAGCTTTTAAGATGCACGGATGGAAGGAAGGTAATGTCGCTGAAGAAAGAGCGATGCTGGAAGCAGTTGGCAATAGAATATCTGGTAAAATTAAGATTATGTATGATTCAGCATGTCATTTGTCAACACTATCTGATGCGTTAGAAATTGGAAAAGTATGTGATGAATATAATTTTTATTGGTACGAGGATCCATATAAAGATGGTGGGATATCAATGAATGGAAATGAAATTTTATCAAAAAAATTATCAACCCCAATTTTAATAGGTGAACATATTCGAAATTTTGAAACATCAGTAGATTCAATTACAAACGGAGCATCTTTCTTTTCAAGAGCAGATCCTGATTATGACGGAGGAATAACAGGTTCACATAAATTAGTTATCGCATCTGAAGGACTTGGAATCGATTGTGAAATTCATTCTTGCGGACCTGCTATGAGACAATTAATGGGTGCATCCAGAAATTCAAATTTTTATGAAGTAAACCTTCTTCATCCTAATTGTATGAATCCGTGGTCGCTTCCTATTTACCTAAATGAATATACTGACGAGATTAATTGTATTGATAAAGAAGGAAATGTTGAAGTGTATGATTTACCAGGTTTAGGGATTGAATATGATTGGGATTACATTGAAAAAAATAAAATCAACAAGTTAATTATAGATAAATGAAATTAAATTTTATTAAGATTATTTTTTATCATTATCTGACAATTCATTAGTAAAATTTGCTGCAATTATACCTGCAGGTAATGCTACTACACCAATACCGACAAGAGCTATAAAACCGGCACAAATTTTACCCAACAACGTTATAGGATAAACATCACCATACCCAACCGTGGTAAGAGTAGCCATTGACCACCACATAGCTCTTGGAATACTTCCAAAGGTTTCTGGTTGAGCCTCACCCTCAACAAGATAAAGGATTACGGCTCCAAATAGAAGTAAGAAGAGTGTTACGACCAAACTAGAAATTAATTGTGACTTAGAATTATATATTGACTTAAAAAATAATTTTAAAGATTTATTGGTTTCAACTAATTTAATGATTCTAAACATTCTTATTAATCTTAATAACTTTAACAAAACTAAGTCTTCTACAAAAAACATCAAAATATTTGGCAAAATTGCGCATAGATCAACAAGTGCTATAGGACTGAAAATATATTTTATTTTTCCTTTGATCCCTCGATATTTTTCAATTTTGCCGCAAAAAAATAATCTTAGAATATATTCGATACTAAAGAGTACAAAAAAAATATAATCGAGAATATTAAATATAGTTTGGTGTTTCTGATAAATTGTAATTTCTGTTTCTAGAATAAGCGTGATAACTGACAAGATAATAATAATACTTAATATTATTTCACCTATATTAGGTTTAGTTTCATCATTAGGAAAAAGACTTTCAACATTAAAGCTTTTTGAAATCATTATTCGCCCTTATTTTAATGCGTGATTGGTGCCTGCACCTTTATATGCGCCAATTTTACTTTTAACATTATTTTCGACTTTTCCATTTCTTCTTTCTATATTTTTTTTATCTTTTTGTATGACTATTGTAGTTGAAGTCTCCTTATTAACGTCATTAGAAAGAGAACTTGATTTTTTCAAGTTTTTTTTACTAGGATTTTCACACTGCGTTGATAATATTTGATTTATATTACCCTGAACGTTTTGAATTTTTTTTGCTCTTTTGCACTCCCAATCATCTATTGGATCATCTTTGTCCCACTTTATTATTAAATTTCTTAAATCATTATCAAATTTTATATAATTAGGATAACTTTGTTCCATATATAAATATGTTCTTGCAATATCACCTCGTATCTGTTTGCTAGGCTCTATTTTTTTATTTTTTATTTCTATATCGCATTTACCAAACTCTCTTATTTCACCATCTATAATATCTATTTGATAATTACTTCTCAGACCATTAACTTCACCTATTGCAGGTTGGAGATTATATAAGTCAGCCTGCATTAGTCTATATTTTGCATAAATTTTTTCTGTACATTTTCGACCTTTAAATGATTTACCCTTTTTATTTTTACAATTTGGATGACCATTTTTCCATGTATCAAATTTTATTCCAAAATGAGAAGCTGGTAATATATGTTCCCATTCTATCCTTGATGCTCTTTTTTTGTCTTTCCTTGGAACAAATCCACAACTTTCCCAATCAGGCTTTTTATTATTATATTTACATTGACAATAAAATGTTAATGGATTTTCGATATGGATTTTGGCTAATAATTTTTTAGATTTATTAAAACTCTCAATTTTTGAGTTACCATTTTCAGCAAAAAGTGGTTGGTGAAATGTTAAAGTAAAGAATGATATTAAGATTAATAAAAATTTCATTTGAATTCCTTCTAATTTAGAAAAATTTTATAACACAAAAATTTTTCAAAATTTTCCATGACTTACGTGCAAACATAACAAACAGGTATTAACATGTTAAAAATAATATTTTCTATTTTATATTTTTTAGTGGCAACTTCAACAATTTCTTATGCTTCTCAATTTAATAATAATTGGGGAGTTGTAATAAGTATAAAACCAATAACATTAACAACAAATATTACACAACCTCATACTAAACATGTATGCGAAAATAAAAGGGTTAATAATAATTTCGCAGATATAGCAGTTGGGGGATTAATTGGGAGTGTAATCGGCAATAAATTAAGTGATCAACATGGTGCAGGTGCTATCGGTGCATTATTTGGTTCTTTGTTAGCAATTGACAAACATAAAACAAGTCAATTGCAAACTTGTTATGATCAAACATATTACACAAATCAAAAAATCACCAAGTTTTCCCATTATAGAATAAAAGTAAGAACTGAAAATAGGATAATAAACTTAAGATCCTCAGTCCCTTACAACATACATGACGTAATATATTTTAATAACTAAAAGGAAAAAAAATGTCTAATATTTATAGAAATTTAATTTTGGTAGCCTTATCCAGTTTTTCTCTTGTAAGTTGTAATATAAGTACTTACAGCCAAAGCGCTAAAATTCAAAATGCAATTGAAAATTCTAAAATCAATACTTTATCTAGATCATATAATAAATGCATAGATGATGGTAAAAAATTTGACGCACTTGCATCGTCAAGAAAAGATGCAGCTAATAGCCTTTATAATAAAAGTGCAAAAATACTCACAGATTGTGAGAATTTAATAAAAGAAAACGCTTACATAATAAATGAAAGTGAAAGAATGAAAAATTATGCATTAACCATCCAAAATTATATTAAGGCAGGCAACCTAATTCAAGCATCAATCAATTTCAAAGACTTTCAAAATACATTTAACAATGATTTAGTTTATGAAGATGGTTCAAGTTTTACTGAAAATATAGAATCTTTATTAGGATATAAAGATGCAAACATATCTGGAAAATTTGCACTCATTAATAACAGTAAAATTATTAGAACAGAACTAAAAAGAATAAATCATTGGTCAAAAAACTAGAAAGGTAAAAAAATGGATAAAGTTAAATTAAATTTATTAATAATAGTTATATCTAGCTTATTTTATTCTAAAATCAGTATCGCAAACAGCACCTCAGGGGAATGGAAACCTCAAATCATAGAAAAAATGTATATACTTCCACCTAAACAACTTAATAAGGTTCTGAACAATGATTTTAATAGTTCTATATTAGCATTAAATCTTCAAAACACAGATAGCAAAATAAAATCAAAGATAAAGAAAATTAATGATTTAAAAATAATGTTACCTGATTTGTCACAAGAAGATAAAATGGAAATCAATCATCAAATAATCGTTAATAAAAGGGATTACATAAAAGAGATGAATGACCTTTTAAATATGAAAAAGCAAAAACTCAACACTAAGAAAAATTTCTTTATAAGAATAGAGAAAAAATTAAAAAATAAAAAAATAGTCAATAAAAACTTTAGTAAATTTGAGGAGGATAAAAAAAATGCAATCAAAAGATCTAAGAGTTTAGATTTTAAAATTTTAGAGGATACTTCAAGTGATTTTACTAAAAAAAGCAAATATTTTGAACAATACCAAAGTAACAATAAAGCTATAAAAAAACTCGAATTAGCAATAAAAAATCATCCAATGAATAAACAAAATATTTTAGTAAAAAATCCTCAAAACAAATTAGAAGCTGTTCAAAACTTCATACAATCCATCGATGCTGAAATTGCAGTTTTGGATATGAAAGAACAGATTATAAGTTACATGGCTAAAATAGTAGCATTAGATGCAATGAGCCTAGCTGAGAGTATAACTCTAGTAGATAATTCAAACGAAAATGACATGAAAAATTATAATGATCCAATAAATGCAATAGAATTTTTTACCAATTAATTAAGAAAGGAAAAACAATGTCAAAACAATTTAAAATTATTTCAACAATCCTGTTGGGTTTATCATTCATTCAACCAACTAATGCAGGCCCTATTGACAACTTAGAAAGGGAAAGATCAAGAGTTCTTAGTCACATTCTCAATAAAGATATTTCTATCCTTGAAAGAAATCAACTTGTAAAAAAATCAAAAATGAAACTTTTAGATTTAGAAAGAATGGTAATTAACGATAGGGATATAAGTAATAACCCAGATTATCACACAAGAAAAGCATTTGATAATTTTGATTTAACATTTCTTGTGCATACTTCGCTAGA
Source organism: uncultured SAR116 cluster alpha proteobacterium (assembly GCA_902593735.1). Lineage (GTDB taxonomy): Bacteria > Pseudomonadota > Alphaproteobacteria > Puniceispirillales > Marisalimonadaceae > Marisalimonas. The sequence continues at coordinate 99,250 of CACJJL010000005.1, read as the reverse complement.
AAAAGAAAAATCTATTTCTATAACTTGGTTAGAAAGTTTGGGTTTAACAACTAATAACTTGATGAGTACAAGAGTATCAAGAAAATGATAAATAGCCTTATTTTTAGATTAAATCAATCATCTCAGGCACTAAGTATTTTATTGGGTAGTATTATCTTAATATTATTATTTTATGCAACAATAAAAGGTTATGAACCTTTCTTTATTCATAATTGGGCTAAGTCAGTACTTGGTTATAGTTTTATTTTTTTAACGCTAACGTTGACATTATTATCACTTATTTCAATTTTAAATATACATAATTCGAAAATTTATGAAAAGAAGTTATGGTTTGAAACAGGAATACAATTATCAAACATAATATCAACAACAGCTTTAACGTATACCCTTTTAGGAATTAGTTTAGGTATAGGAGAGTTATCTTCATCAAATTTAAATGTTGATACTATAAATGAGACCGTTTCTAAGTTAACTAAGCAGTTTAGCATGGCTTTTATGACTTCTGTTATAGGGTTACCATTATCTGCTGTATTAAGAGGAATTTTGGTGATTTGCTATGAGTATAATAAAAATAAAATAAAATTCGCTAATCAAAATTTAATAAAATAAAGAGGACAAAAATGAAATTTTTAATTTTTAACATTATAGTATTTTTTTCACTAGGCTATTTATTAACTTCAAAGCCTAATGAAAATTTTAATCAATGGTTTGGGAACACTAAAGACAAAATTTCACAAATTTCCAAAAAAGATATTGTCTCCACCATTAAAAAAGCAACTTCCAAAAGTAATGATGAAGAGATTTTAAAAACTTCAAACAATAATAAATTCCATAGTGAAAAAAATATTGAAAATTTAGCTAATGAAAAACTAACTATAAAAAATGTCGAAAAATCATCTTTTAATGTCAAAGAAAAAATAAAGGTTGAAAATTTAACTAAAGAAAAAAACCAGGCAAATAATATTAAAAACAATAATAAAGAAAAACATCAAATTAAGGCAAGTAATGAAATACAAGAAAACTTTGAACTTAATAAGAAAAAATTTGATGTTGAAAAATTAATAAAACAAGTTTTAGCAGAAAAAAAAGTGAATGATTTGAAACTTAAAACAAAGAAGCAAGATGAAGCTGAAAAGGCCAACTCTATAAAAAAAGTAGATAGTTTGGATGTCAAAAATGTAAAAAATTCATCAATAAAAAATAAATACATGTCAAATTTAGAAAGAGAAAATGCTCTTGCAGAATTAATTATTGATATGGAATTATATCACCTAAGTACGCTTAAAGACTAATGAAACAAAACAAGATAAAGCTTTTAACTTATTTTACACATATAATCTTTTTATTTTTTTTAGGATTATATGTGACAATTAGTTTTGATAAAAACCTAAAAAAAGAACAAACTCGGATAATAGAAAAAAGACTTCAAATTGAGAATAGGGAAGTTTCTTTGACTAAAAAGCCTAATGAAATTAAATTAGAAATTTTACCATTGCCAAAGTTACAAAATGAAACTGAAGAAAAAGCTAATAAAAAAAATATATATCCTAATTATAAAAAAAAAAATAAGGAACCAAATAATAAGACTTTAGAAAGAAAACAATTTAAAATAATTCCGCTAACGGTTAGTAAAAAAAAAGAAAAAAATGTACAAATCCAAACTTTAAAAAATAAAGTTTCACCTAGCTTAAAAAAATTAAAGTTAAAAAATATAAAACCTTTAGATCCTAAAAAGATACAAATGCAAAAAATTATTTTTGATAAACAAGATGCTACTAATAGTATACTATCAAAATTAAATATGCGGAATGACCTTAAAATAAAACCATTAGAAAGTAAAAATCTATTAAAAAAGAAATTAAATACAAAAAGCGAAAATAAAAAATACATTCTTAATTTTAATGATAAAAAACAAAACTTAATGTTAGCTAATGTAAATGACGAACACACGGAATCCAAATTACAAAAATTTCAAGGAAAAGGCGATAAAGCAATTAAAGCTAATCAAAATTTTCAACTAGAGTTTCTATGGCCTATAAATACTAAACATCACGATAAAATCTATCAGATTTTGGATATATGTTTAAAAAGTGAAACAGTTTTAATGGATAAAAATAATATTATTTATGGAATAAATGGAGAGATCAAAAGAGACATTTTGATAAATAAATTTTCTAAAATTATAAGAGTACCAAATAATGTACATTCATACCTTGAAAAAAATAAAATAAAAAAAATTAAAAATAAATTTCTTTTCAATTCTTCAGGAAAACACCTAAGACTTTATAAAAGAAACGTAGATAATTACATAATTGGATTTTATATGGACTTAGCTGAAAAAAATAAAATAAAACTAAAAAACATAAAAAAATTTAAGGGTAAATTTAACATAATTAATGGAAACTTATACCTTGAAAATTTAATGATTAATTCGGTTCATTTTGAAAATAAAATATTATTGAGTTCTCTTAATAATAATTGTAACGTTTAAAGATTATTTATAAGGTTAACAAAATGTTTATTAATAGGCGAAAATTTAATAAGTTTGTTATATCTTCTTCTTTTTTAAGTTTATTACCTAAAAAAATACTTGCTGCATCATACTCAGGACCAATTAATTGGGCAGCTACAAGTTTTTTAGTTGCTAATAATAAGATAAAAATAGTTATGCCTATTATCAAAGGTGCGTTTGATATTCGTGGTAAAAAAATGACTTTTTTTAACCAAGAACTTTATAGAAGTTTGCAAGAAAATCCAATCATAGAGAATCTGTCATTAACTGGATATGAAGATGATGCCAAACTTGCTTTGACACTAAGTTTTGCTGCAGAGTTTGATTTTGGAGGTTTTGATGATGAGGAAAAAGGAGCACATTTCTATATTATGAGAACCTTTGCTTATAGTATATTGTACAATCCAATTGACAGAATCATAGTCGCAACAGTACCAATTCGCTTAAAAATGTTGGGTAGGATCAACAAAATTGATATGATAGCTGGTTGGAAATCTGAGGTTTTAAAAGAAGCATTTTATAATAATAAAACGCCAAAAAAGACTATGCTTGAACAATTTAGAATTATGACGTCTAAGATGTCCCTATCAAATAAATGGGAGGGGACAGCTGCTAGGGTTACATCAGTTACTATTTCGGATAAATATAAAAAATCATTTGATGCTTTGCAAAACAAAGAGAGATCAAAAATAAAATATGATGATTTCATTAATTTTTTAGGATTATCTTCAACAACCTCATTTGCATATAATCTAAATTTACCAATCATTCCTTTTAGTGCTACTCAGTCAGAGGGTGCTGTAATGACTGTTTTTGATGACACTGATGAAATAGAAATTGAAGCGCCATTTCCTCCAACAGAGTTTGCCATTAAAGTACAATTAAAAGGATGGAAGTTTAAAGAAAAAATTTTAACACACCCAATGGTTCAAATAACTTTACTTATTGTTGTTAAACTAGAAATAGAAGATTTAGGATATAAGAAAAAATTATACTCACAACAGTTTTCGGCTAGAAGACGTTTTGTAAAAAATGTATCAGGAAGACTTAGATCTGATGTGTCAGAAATTTCAATTTTGTATGAGAAATTGATGGATCAAGCATATAAAAGTATTGTAGATGAAGATCACAGAAAGAAAATGGCAACCGGAATTATAATTCCTATTAATAAATTCATTTTTGAAAAATATAATCTAAATATAAGAAAAAAAGATCCAAATTATTTCAAAAACACAAATGAAGAATCAAAAAATGCATTGAATGCATTAATAAGTATCAAAAACTAAATTTACAATTAATAAAGAAAAATAAATTTAGTTTTTGAAATGTTAGATAGATTACGCATCTACATCTTCTAAAGCATCGTCTTTATCTTCTGCGGTAAGCGGATCGGATGTTTGTATTTTGGTACGGTCTGCATAAGAATTAACTGCAACGTAAGCCTCGCAACCAGTTGTTTGACTTGTTCCCATTATATTTGCTGCTCTCATCATAGCATTTGTGTTCCCAAATGCACCACCTCCTGACATCATAACATTAGCCATAATTAAAAATCCGAGATCTTGATTCTTCAAGATTAAAAGCTGCAAGTTTTTTTCCATAACAGCTATTTGTTTTTTTCCTTTTGCGTCTAATTCATCTGAACTTGCCGCTTCTTTTTTAACAAGATTTACTAAATCTTCGTTTACGGCTACCATCTCTTCAATGGTCTTGACACTATTAGGATTTTGTTCGATTTCAGTTTCTAAAATAGCAAAATTTGCTTTTAATGGTTGTAATTCATCAGTGAGCCCTAAATTTTCTAAAATACTAATTGAAATTTTATATTGAGCTTTCTGCTGTTTAATCATTGCTGGATACCATCCGGCATTTTGGTCGTACTTACTATTCTTGGCAAGTTTAGCTTCCCAATCTTTTTTTACCTGACTGGCATTTGCAAGTTGTCCCTGATATTGTTGTTTATATGGATTTCTATTATCAGCAGCAATATCTAAAAAGACTTTTTCAGGATATTTGATTTTTTTCATTTGATAAAAAGGACCCATTACCAACGTTTCTCTATTTTTTTCGCTCGCTCTATTGTATCCTTCAAGTGCATTAGCATTTCCACTTTCAATATTTTGATTAACATTAATACCATAAAATTGCCAAGCTCCATAAAGTGTTAACGCACCAATGTTACCTGGGGTTCCAGCAGCCTCCTTAATTAAATTCATACCTAAACTTTTGTTACCACCGTTTTTATGATAATAATAATGGATCAAACCATATGCAAAACTTGCATCTGCCTTAATCTGTTTTTTATCTTTACTAAATCCAGGAGTGATTTCTGTTAAAGCTTTTAACGCAGCTAGATTTTCTAAGCTCTTAGTGCTTAGAAATCCTGAATAAAGTCCCTCTACTTCTTTTGTTTCAAATGCTCCATCATAAACCTCTAAATTTCGAAGAAATTGATCTGGAGCCTGTAGAGAAGATTTAATTATCGTTGATATCTGGTCATTAGATTTGTTATTAAAATCTGAACTTAAACTATCAATATCACCTTTTGGTAAATTTTTAATAATTTTGTCAACACGGGGATTACAGACAGCTTCTGCAGTTTTTATACCACTAGAGCTTGATGATTGATTGTTTACATTCATATTACCCATGTTTAAGGAGCTACCACCTTGATTTTTATTTAGGTTTTTTAATAACCCTCCTAAAGGATTACTGCTACCAGAACTTGAATCTCCTTTGGGAATTTGTAATTTATCGCCCAGGTCTTTTTGGATTTTATCTGTTAAGGATTTCAAATCAAAAGCATTAGCGTAAAAGCAATAGCTAAAAAAGATTATGGATATTGAGATTATTTTTGTTAATTTAATCATACTAACTCCTTCTATTTGAACATAAACTATTTAAATGCGCCAGATGTGGTGCCACCACCTTTAAATCCACCTTTTTTACTAGTACTCGATGAGGAAGATTTACTTTTTTGGATTGCTGATGAGCTACTATTGGGCGCTGATTTGGCTTTTGATACGCCTTCTTTAAAACCTTTATTGAAAGATGACTTGTCATTTTTTGTATCAGTAATAGATTTTTCTATTCCTGCTTTAACACCTTTCGATCTTTCATTTTCTCTAATCTGTTCCTGAGCAGCTCTTGCCTGAGAACCTTCAATTAGTCGTGCTTTCCTAACACTAGAAGAAGATAGACCGTAAACTGATACATACATTTTTTGCCCAGAAATAGGATGGGTAAAAACCTTTCCAAGTTTCTGAGACATTCCTTGGATAGTTTTATTTTCAACTTTTTGTTGGAGAGTTTCTGCAAATGAACTTACAGATTGAGTTTCCATGCTTCCATCTACTTTTCCTGTAGCTATTTCCTGCATTTTTTGTTGGGCTATTTGTTTTGCCTCTGCTTCAGAATATAAAATATATGCTATTTGTTTTTGTGCATTACCCCTAGCAGTACCTTTTGCTTTTCTTTTTGCTGTAGATGAATTACCAATAATTGGATGTGAACCAATTGCTAAAAGCCAAAAATTTCCTTTGTCATCAAAAAACTTTCTAGCACCCTGAGCAGTTGACCAATCTGTTGATTTTAGAAATTCTTGTAATGAAATATCGCCGGGATCAAATTTAATATCCTTACCTGCATAAAGTTCACGGGTTCTCTTTTCTTCTTTATTAGTCCATATAGCAATTTGTGTAGTCATGTACGTTTCACCGTCCCACGATTCAAAACTAGCAATTGGAACAAGACCAACTACACTCATACTTGCAAAAGTTTCGGTTGAGCTTATATTTTCTTGGCCTTTCTTACCTCTAAGTGCTTCGGCCTCTGCGACTAGATTGTTATAATCTTGCTCTGTTGCTTCTAATTCAGCTTTTGCCTCATTGTAAGCATCAATATTCTTTTGTTCAACTTTACTGGGATCAAAGTCTGGTTTAACTTTCTGGATACCAGCAATAATACCTTCCTTTGTCAATTGCTCAAAACTTATACCTTTATTTTTTTTATGTTCTTTTGCATCAAGAGCTTTTAAAGCTTTTTTATATTTTCTTAATGCATTATTTACTTTTTTTTGAACTTCATTTCTTTTGTTATCAAAATCAGTTCCTAAAGGCGTTTCTGGTATGTTTACAAGATCACTAGCACTGATGTTAGTTCTAATGTATTCTATAAACATTTTTTTTGCATCTAATGCTGCTTCATTAGCTTTCATTTCACGCAACATTAAAAAATCAGGATTAGTTGCTGGATCTTCCTCTGGGGTTTGCGATGAACCAATTGCAACAAATAAATCTCCATTTTCACCCTCACTAAGTCCTAGTTCATTAAGAAATTCTTGAGCTAAATCATCTGAACTCATTTCTTCACTAGAACTTTCAACTTCAATTTCAGCTGTTTTATTAACCACTTCTTGAACTGTTGGGTTAGTTTCGTCTTTAAAATCTGCTGAATATAACTTTGATGTAAACAATAATATGAAAACTACAAAAAAGCTTATTATTAATCTATTCATATTTTACTCCTTGTTTTACTTATAAACTTTTTAAAAATTGCTTTTGCTTATCAGTTAAATTTTTATCTAAATTTAATTTAGCTTTTGAATAAGATTTGAGAGCTTCATTATAATATTTCAGGTTATTGTTATTTAAAGCAATACTTATTTCGACTCTGCTTATAATTAATGCTAAATCAAATTGTTTCTTAAATCTTAAAACGGCAGATAAATAATTCCAAGCTTTAAAAGATAGAGGGTTTTGTACCAAATATTGTTCTAAAAGACTACGAACTTCATCTATAATTTTGGCATTACCACTTTTAAACTTTTTTTCAATTTCTAAAAATTTATTACTCTTTTCCTTTACTATTTTTTTATCAAAACTCATAAAACCATTACACAGTTTTACATAAGCATTTAAAGTTGATTTATTGGTTAAAATATCTTTATCAATAGTAACTATGCCAGATTTTTTTATTTCGTTTAAAAAATCAGTGTCATGTGAGCATACGCTCGACATATAAGTTAGTTTTTTAAACTTAGATAAATTATTGTTATTAATAAATTCAGTTACAATGTATTTTGTAGATGGTAGCTTATTGAGATAGCTTATTTTAATTTTTTTTAAATCATAAATTTCTTTGAGTTTTTTTTGATATTCTATTGGATTAACATAATCTAAAACATTGTTAAGGTTTATTTGTTTTTTTGACAAATTAATTTTCCAAAGTAAATTGAGATCATTAAAATTTATCTTATCTAAAAATTTAGTTCTTTCCGTTGCAGGTAAAATGAAATGATTTCTACTATTATACGAAATTATATTGTTTAATTGAAAATGATTCTCATTTATTAAAATCTCTTTTTTGGGGAATGAATAAATAACTATGTAATTATCTTTTTTTCTAATATTTCTTAATTTCCTTGCATTTTTAATTGAAATTAAGTTTTTAGAGTATGTGTTTGCACCCCATTCATTTAAAGTATTCTTCTTATCTTTAAAATTTAAGTCTAATATGAATTCTTTAAAATTATCAATAGCTTCAAAATTTGCTTTTCTAGAAATTTTTTTTCTATTAAATTTTTTCCCTATTTTATAAACAACTTTAGAAAAGTAATAATCTTTACTAGAGAAAACTTCTGTTTTTAAAGTTTCCGAATTTTTATTGGACAATAATTGCTTTTTTGCATCTTCTGCTATGCATAAACTTGCCTTAAAAAAAAATAATAAAACTAACAGAAAAAATTTCATAGGTTACCAATCTTTATCTTCGTCGATTTTTTTCATCATTTTTTTACTTTTACTTTTTACTCTCTTTAGTTTTTCTTTAGCAATTTCATCTTCGGTTGGCAGGGATTTAAAAACTGGTCTTACAAGAAAACTTCCATCTAACTTTAATTCTAACAAATCTAATTTTTTATTAGTAATTTTAAGAGTAGATTGGTTTGGAGAACCTGAGGCAAAAATTAAATCACTGACCTCATTTTCAACCCTAGCGGAAAATTTTCCTGTCGTCTGATCTATTACTTTTCCACCTAATTTAAATAATTTATATTTTGTTTTTTTGTTAAAAAAACTTTTTCCTTGGTCGACAATTATGTTTCGACCATTTACAGCTATTACTTTTGCAGGATAAAAAGTATCGGTAATTTTCCGAGATAATCTGTTAGAGATTATTTTTGCTAAAGACTTAAGATTACCACCAGATTGACTCAAATCGAAGTTATCAGAAAAAACTATCTGAGATGTAGCTATATCTATAATGCTAACAGCTATATTAGCACTAGATTTAATTATAGAAATTTTTTCTCCCATTAGATTTTTGTTAATTTTTCTACTGACAATTTCATTTAAAGATGAGACCAAGATGTAATCTGCTGCAACTTTGTTACCAAGCTTTGCAACTTCTTCAACTCTAAAATTACCACTAGCAATCATTTTGAGTTCTTTGCTTACAGTTTGTGTGTTTTTTCTATCAAGAATCGCAAAACGATTACTATTAGTTAACATTTTACTGAGATTTGTTGAAAAAGTAGTATTAAACCTTTTTGCATTACCCATATTTTTAACATTAGAGTTAATTTCAGGTTTTGATATAATTATTCTCATTCTCTTTAATTGATCAGATAGTTGAAGCTTTGAGACATTTACATCTAAATTTGCTTTAAACATTTCTCCAGAAACAGTTTTAGATACAGATATAATTTTCCAACTTTGTATTACACCTTTTGTAGACTGCTTAATTTTCTCTTGAAAAGAGGAAGCGGAAGCAAAGTTTGCATTGCCATCAGAAACAGTTTCAAAAGACTTCATCATTGTAGAACTTTCAGAAGACATTTGTATCCCATTAACTTGAGAAATTGCTTGTAGCAAGCCATCTTTGATTGCATCTTTTTTATTCAACCCTATACCTTCAACGGATGTTGAAACTACTATTAATTTACTTCTAGACGCGGCTTTGGATGCGGTTATAGATGCCTGGGTATTAACATTTATTGAGGAGTTGTTAACTTTATTAATTGGTTGTGATTTTGGCTTTGTCTTTTTTATATTTGAAGATGACATAGATAGCGAATAAACTGTGACATACATTTTTTGACCTGTTAAAGGATGTAAAACAACATCACTAAAACGTTTAGAAGCACCTTTTATTTTTAAACCTTCTAACTTTTGAGATATAGTTTCAGCAAAAGACGAAGAGGTAACATTTTCAACAGAACCATCTTTATTTATTACTTCCTGCATTTTGTCTTTGGCAAGTCTGTTTAATTCAATATCACCCTTTAAAGCAATAGCAAGCTCCTTTTGCGCATACAATTCAGATTTGCCTTTACTTGATTTCATATGTGCAGAGGTTTTACCTTTTAATGGAGATGCTCCAATTCCAAATAAGTAAAATTCACCATTATTGTCTATGAATTTTCTACCCCCAATTGTTGAAGCCCAATTTGTATTTTTAATATATTCATTAAGACTTATTGTTGATGGTTCAAGTTGAATTTTTTTTCCACTTAGTAAAGAAATAACTCTTCCTTCTTGTTCAACGGACCACATCAATATTACAGTTACTTCGTATTGTCCATCATCAAAAGACTCAAAATGAGCCACCTGAAATGCTCCAGTTAAAGGCATCGCAGAAAAAGTTCTAACACTAGATATGTTTTCTTGTGCAACAAGTTTGTCTGATTTTATTTCATCAGGATTTATAGAAGGGATTTTTAACAAATCTTCAGCAGACAAGTCTGTTTTTATAAACGAAATAATTTCTGATTTAGCGCTTATATTTGCTTCAAATGTTTTGATTGCTCTAATATCTAAAAAATTAGGAATATTTAGATTTTTGATTGGTGCATAGGCAGAAGCTTTTGCTACATAAAAATTTCTTTCTTCATTCCAACCTATACTGACACCAGCCTCTAAAAGAAAATCATTAGCTAATTCGGAGGCAGTTTTATTTTCAATCACAAAAGGTTTTGAGTTAGCTATATTTCTTATATCTTCAATTTGAGATGAAAAACTTACAGATATTAAACTAATATTTACCACAAAGTAGTTTATCATAAATAACAATAGTCTCATTCTACATCCCTTATTAAGATTAATAAATGTGTTATCATTATAAAAAAATTTGACGGTTTTTTACAGCCCCTGAGCTTTTAAGCTATCTACAATTTGTTGACCAGCCCATTTGCCAGCGGAAACAAGAGCTTTTTTTTCAGCACCTGATGGCTCTACGTCTGCCTTTCTCTTTTTTTTAGGACCAATTGATGCTATTACTTCTGGGAAATCATCCTCAGGAATTGATGTGATTTGTACCCTAACGCTTGCTTGTACAGTAGGCATTCCTGATGCCTCACTTATGATTGGGTTAGAATAGGAAACAACTGCAATTGCAAATAAATTAATACGCTTACACCTCTTAATGTCAGATTCCTGTATTGCATCAAAAATATCTGCTTCTGTATCATCTGACATCATATCATTTACACTCATTTCCTCAAATATTTGTTCTGTAGGTGGCGCCCCACATTTTCTAGCAAAAGATGAATATTTTCCACCTTTATAACCAAAATCTGCCATAACTTTCTGTATAGTTGCATTCAAGTCTTCTGAAGAAGTAACAACAAAAGTTTCTTTGATATTTTCTCTCTTAGAAACGGTGCTACCGCCGGTTTGGGTTTTAGAATATTTCTTTGCTTCTTTATTCATTGCTGTAGTAGTGCCGTCAGTTGTAGCTGATTTTTCAGCCGATACTCCACCTTCACTTTTACTTATATTTGAAACTTTATCTAAATAAGTTTTGAAATAAGATGAGTCGGCTTTACGAGCAACAAAAAGTGAAATCATACGTAATTTTTTCTTAGTTCTACCAGTTCCAACAAGTATACGATCAAATGCAGATGAATTTATAGTTGCTCTAATCATAAGTTCTAAAGTTTTTTTGGTTTGTTTTTGTTGTTCTCTATTAGGTTCTATATTAACTATTAAGTCTACTTTAGATTTGATTTTGTCTGTCATTGACAAATATCTGTCCATTTTTATATCATCTTTTGCAACACATTTAGATACAAAATCTTCTAGAGCCGACATTTTCGCTATTGATCTAGCTTCTTCTAACAATTCAGGTGTAATTTTTGGTTTGCTTCCCCAGCCTGTAGGTTTAGGTAAGGGTACTGTAGCTTTCCCAGTAAAACGACTAATTTCAACATCATTTTGATCTGCACATTTGCTATAAGATATAGAAGGTATAAATAATATAAACAAAAATAAAATTCTAAACATTTTTAATCCTATAATAAATTAGTTTGTGTATCTAACTTTAAAAACATATTATATTATTTAAAATTATTTCAAAATTATGTCTACACGACAAAATAATGAACATGCTAAATGATTTATTACTAAATTTGCAAGTAATTTTTATTTGAGCATTGAAAAAAATCAAAAATTCTACAATTCTTTCCATAATGTTATCAAATAAAAGAGGTACGAGTGATGATTAAAAAAAAATTAAAAAAACTTTTAACGTTCATTTTTATCTTAACTATTTCGTCACCATGTTATTCTAGTGATATATCTAATTTAAAAAATAATTTTTTACTATTTATTGAAAAAGAATTTTTAAGTAATAATATCAAAACAAAGTCTAATGATAATGATAACACATTTACCATCTTAGATATTGAAAAAAAAGAATACTTAGTAGTATTCCAATTTCGTCAAAAATATATTAACCAAAATTTAATTCTCATTCCAATTTTAAAAATTACAAGAAAGTTAGATAATATTGTATTTAGTTCGTCAAGATCATTAACTCTTGAAAAAAATTCAAACTTAATAGAAATAGAAACAATTGCAAAAATGTTAGTAAACACAACTGTTAATCAACTGAAGCAAAATGGATTAAAATTTCACAAAAGTGACCAAAGATTTAAAGATAAGTCAGAAAAAAAAATTAAGGTCAGGATAAGATATTTTAATAGTTGTGAAAGTAATAACATAATAGAAGTGATGGAAAAAGAATTTCCAGGGTTTATTCATTTAGAAGCAGACAAGTATGTAGCTCCTTTTTCAAACAATATTTTGTATTTCACTACTTCTACTATATTCAAAATAAAAAAATGGATACAACTTGTTTTAAATGATGCTAACTTTGAATCAAAAGACTTTTCAATAAAAGTCTACAAGAATACAATAACTATTAATAAAGTTAATAAATTCAAATATATGTATGTTTGCGAATAGAATATGAATATGTTTAAGTACCTAACAACTATAGCTTTTTGTGTTTTATTAAGTAATTTAGTTTTAGCTCAACATAAACCCTTGATTGAGGTTTTTGTTTTTGACAATAAAAAAAATTACCAATCAGTAAATTTGTCTATAACATCTAAATTAAATCAAAATGGATTTTTAACAAAAGATGGCAACCTATTATTAAAAAAAATAAATAATCGTGGTAGACTAAGATATAATTATTTCATTGAAAATATTAACGTCATAAGAAATGTTTCTGATGCAGATCTGTTTTTGTTTGTAAAAATAAATCACAACCTAATTAATGATAGGTCTTCAAAAATTTCTATATCGTCTGAGATATTTAATACCAAAACTAACAGCTTTATTTCTTCATGGTCGACACCAAGAAAATTGTTAAAATTTCCAAATAATTGTGATCAATTATGTGTAAATTATAAGATAAGTGAATCAATAATACTTCTGTCAGACCAGTTAGGTAATAGTATTTCTAGGATATTGAATGCACAATCCAACGATATAAAAAATTATGAAAATATCGCAAAAATTTATAATTTTAAATTATTAAATTTTAAGCAAAATGATATTATATACCTTACAGATATAATGATTAATCAATTTCCTGGTTTCATTAAATTGAGCAATGAAGTCAATTATGATACGCAAAGCAGCTGGAGATATTATTCATCTTCACAGATTCAAAAAATAAAGAAATGGGTTATCATAGCTTTAAATGAAATAAATCTTGATATAGATAATGACTACGAAATAGAGATTTCAGAAAATAATTTCTTTATAAAAAAATTCCCAATTTTAAATATACGTGGTTCTACAGGTAATCCAAAAAAATATAATTAACCAAAAAAACACCTACTTTTTCCATAATAAAATTATGGAGAAAAAATATGGATTCAAATTACTCAAATAACCCTTTAACAGAAGTTGCTTTAGCTTTGTCAATGGCATTTTTTTCAATTATGGTTCTATCTATTTTTGTATTGTCACAAAAAGATATTAAATCTAAATCAAAAGATGAAGTTTCAATTAATTCTAGTTCTAAAATTACCGACAAGGAAAATAATAAAAGATTATTCATTTTTTATTTTAGAAATAATTTTTATAATCAAAATTTTAAAAGACTAAAATTAGAAGATATAATTCAAGAAAATAATAAATACACTTTAGCTGTTTCACCTGAAATATCAGTCAAAGAATTATTTGAAGTTAAAAACTCATTAAAAAATGTTGATGTAAAAATCACCCAACAAAATAAAGCATGGAATAATGCGTTAAAAACTAAAATTAGAAAAAAGGATTAAAAATGAAACTTTGCATATTAATTATATTAATTATTTCGACATTTACAAACTATGCATTTGGTAAATATAATAAACCATATATAAAAAGTCTATTAATTGAAAATGCAGAAAAATCTCAATATGTATCACCCGCTTTAGCAATAGCAGTTGCAAAAGTAGAATCAAATTTTAAAGCTGATGCTATAAGTAATAAAGGAGCTATCGGGGTTATGCAGATAATGCCAAGGACTGCTTTATTGGAATATGGAGTTAAAAGAAAAAAACTTTTCAAACCAGAGATAAATGTAAAATTAGGTGTGAAGTTTTTAGATAGTTTAATTATAAAATATAAAGGAAATATAGGCATAGCATTATCTCATTATAATGGTGGTTCTGCTGTAGGAAAATGGCCAAACGTTAAAATTATACCTGCAACATTTCCATATGTTCTAAAAGTTCTTAAAACTTCAAAAAAAATTAAAAGTAAAATTCCTTCCTTATCAAAATTTGCAAGAACAAATTCAACTTTAAAAAATAGAAAGCAAAACTATAAACAAAAGAGATCTTTTTCAGATATCGAGTTAAATATAAATAAGATTGATAAATGGCTAGAAATTTATAATAATTATAAAAGAAAAAACGTAGTTTATAATTTAAACTCAACAAAAAACAAAAATAAATTTACTTACCAAGGTGGTGGTACGAATCCTCACGCTTTTTTCTAAGGGGACATTTGGGTAGTGATCGAAACTAACTTTTTAAATAATTGGAAACAATTTACTATCAAAAAACCTGATGAGTTGATTTTAAACCATTTAGATATTGTAAAAAATAATACTAACCTAAACGGGGATTTAAAGCATAAAAAGATTAACGAAATTGTAAAAGTCTTTTCTCTATTTATTACCCATAATTATGGTTCTTACATTTATGAACTTTGTCACTTTTTAAAGTATATTAAGGATCTTAATTTGTCATTATACGAGGTAATGGTACTAGATAGTTCATCTATTATTAAACAAATCAAAAAACATCAATTCAAGAAATATAATAAGTTACAAGATCAAATGATAATCAAGCTAGAAAATTATTCTTTTGAAATTAATTATAGTCGTGTTTCAACTTATTTATTAATGTTAGATTTTATAGAGGAATTCCTAAAATTAGATGAAATATATATTTTAGATAACAAAATTGACGAAATTGTATCTCATAATGACCTTAAAGAGATTTCAAACGACTTATCAAAAAAAATTTATAATTATTTAAAAAACTTGATACCATCATCTTACCTTCAAAATATCTCTGAAACTATTGGAAGTGAAATTATCAAAGAAAAAAATAATAAAAATCATATTATTGTTTCTGAAGATATTTCTGATGAATTTATTTTTAATTTTTGGCTCAATTATTCCTCTAATGATAATGTTTTGATAGTTAAAAAATTTTCTTTAGTTGCAGAACTGTGTATGACTTACAAAAAAGCTGTTGAAATAAATAATACAATTTTAACAAGATTTGACAATCAAAGTGATCAAGAAAACTCGTTGAAAAACATAACTCAAAAACAAGTTAATAATTTTCTTGATCAAATAACAAATAGTTCAAAAAATAAAATATTAACGAGTATAGAAACAATAGAATTTTATCAAAATAAAAAAATTAATATTTTAAAAAAAAAGGAATTAAATGAATTATTTATTTTTTCTAAATATAATGATTTAGCATTTGAACTTCCATTAACTGTACTAAGAATTTGTGTCTTTGGTGAAATACAAAGTAAAATTATTGAAGCGCAAAGAAGAAAGAAACTTAATTTAGATATTTTATATGATAAGTTGCAAGAAAATCTTGATTATAAAAATCAGTATAAAATTTATAAAGATTTGAGTGAAAATATAGATTTCATTAAAGGTATAATATTTTACAAATTATGGTTATTTAAGGACGAAACTTGTCTTAAATTTATAAGAGATTTTTTAAGTCCATTAGAAATAAAAACACTAGAAAATTTTTTAAAAGACTGTAAAGAAAATCTAAATTTTAAAGATTTTGAAACCAAAAATATTTTAAATTTTATAGATAATATTAACAATAATAATAGTTTAATTGAAAACATTGAACCCAAATTTGGAGATATTTTAGAATCATATAATTCCCAAAATGAATTCATAGATTTCAAGAATCATATAGAAAAGCTCAAATCACAAACAAAAAAATTCAGAAGAAATGGTTTTGAATTTAAAAATCCTAGCGATAAAAATGTAGAAATTCTAAATATTTTATATGAGTCATTATTAGAAATAAAAGTATTTTTAAATCATTTCTTAAAAACTATATTTATAAAAATCAAAGATTTAAAGTTTCAATGTAGCATTGATAAAATAAGTTTTTTTGAACACTTTAATACCTTATATGAAGGGGAAAAAAGTCAATATGTCAAATAAAGAAAATATTTCGAATACGTTTTTAGCCTTGAATTATATAAATATTTCTAACGATTTTAAGATAAATAAAGATGCAAAAAGCTTAAGCGTAAGAGATATTTGGGATATTGTTGTAAATCCCAATAAATATGAAAATAAAATTAATAAATTACTTGAAAATAATACATTTTCCAAAATTTTTTTCAAAATTATGGAAAAAGAATATGTTTTTTATCAACCAAAATTAGTTGCTGCAGCCAGTGACGAAGTTCTAGTAAGAACTACAAATGATTTTAAAATAGAAATTATTAAATCAAATAGAGATAATGCTAGTTTTTATTTAATTCTGACTTTAGTCAAAGAATTTGAATTGCCTCTTTTAAATTTATATGTATTTTGTAATGGAGAAAGTGTAAGTAAAAAAATTTCTTCTTTTAATAATAAGCAGGCACAAATGTTGATAAAAAAAGATGAAAAGTTCTACAGGTTATTCACTAACCCTGAATCAGAGATTTTCATAAGGTGACAACTTATACCGTTGTTATACCTACAACTAATTATTTGGTAGGTATATCAAATATAACAATTGAAAATCCAATAGTATCCTCTGTTATATGTGAAAACAATAACTTAGAAGCTCTACCAATAAGTAATAGATATGATTCATTTGTGAAAAGTCCAACTGGTATCATAGAAAAATTGACAGGTAAATCTTCATATAGAGTCGATTTAACAAAAAAAATTGATCAAGGTGTTAGTTGGCAATTACCTATGGCAATAGCGCATGTTTTACATAATAAAAACCTTTTGAAATTTTCGAGTATACAAAGTTTGTGTAGTGATAATCACTCACAAATTATATGGACTTCCGGTAAAATTACTTCTAATTTAGAAATTCATCCAATCAATTTTCTAGAAAAAAAAATTGAAAATTCTATTGAGTTTTTTAAATCATGTTTAAAAAACAAGATTATTATTAACATCGTTTTAAGTACTAAAAATGAAATTGAATGTAAGAATTTAATTTTACAAAATGAATTTATGATGACTGCAGTCAAAGAAGGTAATATAAAATTAACATTTATAAATAACCTATCATCATTCTTCACAATTTATACAATCACAAATAAATATACTAATAATGAAAAACCACAATTACTTAAAAATATAAAAAAAAACACAAAATTATTACTTGTACTTTTTTTTACATTTTCATTTTTATATTTAGCTAATAATGTTTGGATTGTTATAAATCCATTACTTAATCTTAAAGAAAATGATAATTATAGAGTATTATTAACTGAATTAAGTTCTTTTAGACAAGGAAGTGCATTCCAGAGAATTGGAGCTTATATTTTTGACTATTTACAAAATTTAGAGTTTAAAAAATTAAAAAGTCAGGTAAGTTTAAAATTTTTAGAATTTTCAGATGATGAATTTCTTAAGGAAAAATGTTCAAAACCGAATAAATTTCTTAATTTAGAATGTAACCTTGTGGTAGAAGCTACAAATATAGGCAAAAGTAAAATTTTTATTTGGATGTTATTATCAAATAAAGAGGATATTAAAAGATCAAAAAATTTAGTGAATTTTAAAAAACCTAACATAGTGAATGGTATGATATCTAGTAAAGAGACAATTTCTATTAACATCAAAAAAAGTGAAAAACCTCAGATTTTATTTTTTGTGTATGGAAAAAAATTTGATAATAAAATTCGAAATTGGCTGGTTAATCTTAATAAAAGAAATTCTTTGCTTTTTCCAACAACCAAAAGAATTAAATCTTTAGGTTATGGATATATTATAAAAAAAATAAATAATGTAAGAGTTGTTGAAGATATTAATTAAAAATAGAAAATATTATCAAAGTATTACGAATTCAATCTCTTATTTTTCTAATCCAACAGATATTAATTTTATAAAATAACCATAAAAAATAGGTAGAAACGCAGTCGATAAACCTTGCCATAAATTTTCTGAGTCAGTATACAGATTTCCCATCATAATAATACCAATTATTAAACCAATCCAACCCATATATACCGAACCGTCTCCAAAAACTTTTATAAAGTTATTAGACTTTCCTTTCGCTAAGCCATATCCAATTGATCCGCCTATAACAAGAAGTAAAGAAGGCAGATCAATGAATTTATTATAATCTTCAGTTGAAACCATACCAGAAATTATTCCAATTATAATTATAATTCCAATTATTCTCATAAATTCTCCAGATAAGATTTTTTAGTCGTTATGAAATCAAACATTATTTTAAATAAAAAAATAATAGAGTAAATATGTTAAATATTTAAAATTGATTAATTTAGCAAAAATAATTATTCATTTTAATTAACTTGAATATTCTATTATGATAAATTAATGAGTGAAAAAAATGAGTTTATTGGGAAGTGCAGTTTTAGTTAATTGGGGAGGGATTATTGAGGCAAAGGAAAATGAATATAATAGATGGCATAGCGAAGAACATATGCCAGAAAGGATTTCATTGCCTGGTTTCATAAGAGGTTTAAGAGCTGTAGGTATTAAAGAAACAAAAATCAATAATAAATATTTTATGATGTATGAAGCGGAACGAAAAGAAGTTTTTGTATCTCAACAATATCTTGAAAGGTTAAATAATCCAACCAATTGGACAAAAGATATTTTGTCAAATTACATATCACCGTCAAGAACGATTTGTAGTGTTGTTTTTAGTAGTTCATTAGGAAAAGGGGGCTGTATATCAACAATAAGATTTTTAAATAATGTATGTGAAAATCAATTTGGAGTTGAAAAATTCAAGTTTGAAATTTCAAATATATTAAATTTAGAAGGTATATTAGGCGTACATTTCCTTTTAGGAGATAATAATTTTGGCCAATTGAAAACAGTAGAATAAAAATTTAGGTCCTCTCAGGGTTACATAGATCAAATAATTTCACAAGCATTTATAATAGAGGGAATAAATTTTATATCATTAAAAAAAGGAATTAATTTTATTAAAAAACAACATTTTCTTGAAGAGAATGATGATGTATTAATTGATTATTATTCTTGTCAGCATGTTTTAACTAAACAGGATTTATTAAATAAATGAAAAATGAAGAACAAATTTGGCAAATAGTTGATAACAAAAAACAAAATTTCATTGAATTGTCAGATAAGGTATTTGACTTTCCTGAGACATTATATAAAGAATTTAAATCAGTCTCAGAACACATTAAAGTTTTAAAAAAAGAAGGTTTCAATATTACAGAAGGTATTTGTAATATGCCAACTGCTGTAATGGGAGAGTATGGAAAGACTGGACCTATTATAGCAATTTTAGGTGAATACGATGCACTACCTGGTTTAAGTCAAGAAGCAGGAACAACACAACAAAAACCATTAGATAATTGTGACAATGGACATGGATGTGGGCATAATTTGTTAGGCGCTGCATCTCTTCTAGCTGCATCTTCAATCAAAACTTGGTTAATAAATAACAAAATTGATGCTAGAGTAAGGTATTATGGCTGCCCTGCAGAGGAAGGAGGAGCTGCTAAAACATTTATGAGTAGAGATGGATGGTTTAATAATGTTGATGTAGCTATTTGTTGGCATCCTGCTACATTTAATTCCGTAAACAATCCAATTTCATTGGCAAATATTAGGGTTGATTTTACTTTCATAGGTAAAGCATCCCATGCTGCAACTGCTCCTCATCTAGGTAGAAGTGCATTAGATGCAATTGAACTTATGAACATTGGAGTAAATTATATGAGAGAACATATTCCTAACAATGCAAGAATACATTATGCGTATTTGAATTCTGGAGGGAATGCAGCAAACGTAGTTCAAGCTAAAGCGGTCGTAAGGCATTTGATAAGATCCTCAAATTTGGTCGAACTTCGTTCATTAGTTGATTGGGTATATAAAATTGCTGATGGAGCTGCATTGATGACTGAAACGAAGGTGGAAAAAAAAGTTTATAGTGGAGTATCAAATCTTTTAGGAAACAAGCCATTAGAAGAATTGATGCAAAATGAGTGGGAAAAACTAGGTCCTGTAAAATTTGATAAGAAGGATGAAGAGTTTGCAAATAAAATTCGATCAACTTTTACAGATTCTGATATATTAGACAGTTTTCAAAGAATTGGAATTAGAGCACCATTAGACATGCCTTTATGTAATTTTGTAGCTCCTCTAGATTACAAAAATAATGGAGGTGTAGGTTCTACAGATGTTGGAGATGTTAGTTGGGTTGTGCCAACGGTACAAGCTCGTGTAGCAACGTGTGCTGTAGGCACTCCTTTTCATACTTGGCAAACTGTAGCGCAGGGCAAATCTACTGTTGCGCACAAAGGAATGGTTCATGCAGCAAAAATTATGGCTTCTACAGCTATAACTTTAATAAAAAATCCTAAAAAACTTAGGGATGCTAAAACAGCTTTCAATAATCAAATAATTAAAAATCCTTACATTTGCCCAATACCCAAAAATGTTATGCCACCAATTTTTGATAAAGAATAATACTTTTTTAAATTTTTTATTTATAATATAGATAAATTATAGCGCTCTTAGCTCAACTGGATAGAGTATTTGACTTCGAATCAAAAGGTTGGGGGTTCGAGTCCCTCAGAGCGCACCATTTCACTTCAATATGACGTGTTAACACATTGAAATGTAAGCATATTTTGTTTACGTATTAATGGGTGATGTACATGGTGATGCACAAAAATGTTCCTTATATCAGATGTAGAGATGGTATTTATTACTTTGTAAGACGTGTTCCAGATGATGTGAAATCTTACTATTCATCTGACCGTATCTCTATGAGTCTAAGAACTAAATCAAATGGGGTAGCTATTCTTGCTACTAAATCAATATGTCAACGTCTTGATGATTATTGGTTAGGGTTAAGGCTTCAGAAGATGGATATACCAGCTATTCATTTAGTTGGTTCAAATGAAGTGTTAGATGATAGTAGCCCTAATATTACTGATGCATTGGGGTTGTATCTAAGACTTAAAGGTATAAATAAAGGTAAAACCTTTATAAGAACTGCCAATAGAAATGTTGAATATATCATCAAGGTATTAGGCAATAAATCTATAAAGTCATATACCTCACTTGATGCTAGTAAGTTCCGAGATTGGTTTATAGAGCAGGGTATGTCTAACTCTACTGTGAAAAGAGTATTCTCTTTTGTAAAAGCCATTATAAACTTAACTATTAATGAATATGATATGATGATTTCAAGATGTCAGTTAGTGTGTATTCAATGGCATATAAGAAACGTTGATACTCTTCAGCTGTTCTAGAACGTTGACGAGTTTCAGCATTAGTTATTCTTTCTGATAATTTCTTGGCAATTTCTGAAATATTTGTCATGTTAAATATAATATAGAGACTATAAAAAGGTAAAAGAAATAAATAATTTATCTTATACATTTGAATAACTAAAAGGAAATAAAATTCCATTAATTAGAATAGATGTTCCAGAAGGGGTGTCTACAGATATTAAAAAACAAATACACAGTAAAGTAAGAGAATTTGTATTAAAAACATTAGCTCCTAAAGAAGTAAAATATGATTATGTCTCTATTAGAGAAGCATTTGGTTATATAGGTGATGGTCTTCCAGTCATAGATGTTGATTTAAGACCCGGGCGAGATGCGAGAAGAAAAAAAGCACTTGTTGATGGTATATCTGAAGTTCTTAAAGAAACGTTAAATGTTTCTAGGGAAGATGTTTATTGATTGTTTAGAGAGACACCGGCACATAACCATTACACTGGGGGAGAACCTTTACCTGAATGGGTACCATCTGATGAGTAAGAAACATGAAAAAGAAGTTCTAGAAACGTATAAACAATATTTAGCATATTTTTTAGATAATGATATGGATGGAATTAATTCACTAGTCAAATTTCCTATTACGTATATAGCTGATGGAGAAAGTAAATCACTTGATGCATTTCCAATCAAACCAAAAGAAATGATGGAGAGCAAACAATGGGATACTACCATTGACACAAATACTTATACACATGGTGTGAATTCAAAAAAAGGTCATGTAATTAGTAGTGGTACAAGGATAAGAAAAGATAAAGCAGTAATAGAAAAATATACTGCATTTTATGGCTTTACTAAAACTGATGAAGGTTGGAAAATGTATGCTATTTCTAGTGTAATCTTAGACTAAATAAGGAGAAAATTATGACTAAAGTTTCAGTAATTAGATTTAAACCAAAACCAGAGTGTTTTGACGAATTTTTAAATAACATAAAAGAACGAAATATAGATAAAGCAAATACTACGCCGCCGACACACTACTTGATGACTACAGCTGACGAAGTGGTTGCAATAGCTTTTAGAGCAGAAAGTGAACTTTCTCAAAGCTCTGCGAAAGGTGTTAATTGGTTAGATACACAAAGACACTTACTCTTAGAATATAGTAAGGAAGACAGGCATACTATCCCTCTAACTGGAAATTTAGTAGAGTATTAAGCAAATTTAAAAGTGATAGTAGCAGGGTCTGAGAGACAGATGGCATCATGGGAAGAAGATACCTCACATAGTCTGTTCACTAAATACCTAATAGAGATTTCATGATCTAAGACATGAGGCAGTATCAAGATTTTTTGAAATGGGATTATCAGTTCCAGAGGTTGCATTAATATCTGGTCACAAAGATGTAAGACAACTATTTAGATATACTAATCTTAAACCAGAGAACTTAATTGCTAAATATACACAAATATTTTAAAAGATTAACCATGAAATTCAATCAATTCTTAAAATATTTTAAAAAATTTATAATCAGATTTCCTGATGAAGAACAATTAAAAAAGAGAACAACTAGGGAAAAAGATTTTATAGAAACATTTGCTAAAGATAATGTTGATCTTGATTATGCAAATAGATGGAATGCTCCACTATTAAAAAAGAAAGTCAAAACTAAAACCATGATTATTATAAATTCAATTCTTGTGTGTATTATGATATATTTAATAGTTAAGTAACTATGCAAAAACTCTTAATCATTTTAGGAATAGTAATTTTAGTAATTGGGTTACTCTATCCTTACATAAAAAAACTAGGATTAGGGCAGTTGCCAGGTGATATAATGTTTAAGTCTGGTAATTCAACTTTCTTTTTTCCAATAGTAACTTGTATTATTATTAGTATTGTTCTAACCATAATTTTCAATTTGTTTAAATGAACGAATTTGTATTAGTCATAGTCGTAACAATGGGTCTAGGTAAAGAACCATCTTCATTTGAGATTAGATTACCAAAAGAAACTTATAAGAAATGTATAGAAGATTCCAAAACTTATGAATTTCCTTATAAAGAAATACATAAAGTAATTTCAGTGAAAACTAGATGTGAGAAAGTGATTAGAAATCCAAAACAATTGAATAATGGAAGATCTATATAAATAAATTTTTTCTGCATCTAATATCAAAATCATAATTCTTATACTCTGTAGACAGAGACAGTCTCTATGAATACCTATTTGTTTTGCGATTACATTTGCACCCTTCCAGAATCTTTAAGTTTTTTAATCTTGCCTGCATCTATTGAAGATTTTCTTTCCTTGAAAACATTCTTCTGTACAAAGCAAAAATTTTTACTTTTTCATCAAAGTCTTAAGACTAGAAAGAAACAATGAATTATCATCTTTTTGTTTAAATTTAATCAATGCAATTTTATCTTCAACTTTATTAGTTTTATTCAAATAAGAATTAAATAACTCATCTTTTCTGGACTTTGCTTTTTGTGTTTTTTTTAATTTTTCTAATTTGTACTTTTGATTATCCATTATCCTAGTATTGCTTATTTGTATTAATTCATAAATATTTAATTTTAATAAATAGATAAAGTGTTTAAAAATTACAAATTATTAAGTTACGTTTATGAAATTATTGTTGTCCTTATTAATATTATGGTTTCTTCAAAATTGTAGCAAAAATAATGAGGTTGTTTTTAGTAAAATATCTGAAATAAAAACTTACAAATTACAAATTCCACCAATTATTGCTTGGGAGAAGAAATTTGAACGAGCATATCAAGGAACTATCTATAGAAATGAGCAAAATGTAGGACTGAGTTTCGCATTCACTTAGAATTATTCACAAGGGCATTTTTACTATAAATTAAATAATGAAATTGAAAAAGGTCATATTATTTTGACAGGTACTAATCAAGAAGGATATTGGTTCAGGTGGAATGATAAATTTGCAAAAGGTAGTCTACAATTAAGAGAATATATTGATGGTTCATTAAGAGGTATAATTTATATTGATGATGGGACAATGTTAGGAAAAAGATTAGGTGAGTTTAAAGGTTTCAAACAATGATTGAAAACATTAAACGAACGATAAGATGTAGATTGAAATTCTCTAATTTAGAATTACCTTAATATTATGTAAATTAAATTATGAGGTCATCTAATATTATGAGTAAAGATTTTAAAGTTTTTTTAGGAGTTGCAGGTTTTTTTATTTTATTAAAAGGCTATATATTTTTTAATATAAATCCATCGATATATCTTAACCCTATAATAAATTAGTCGTTGGTGAATTTATTCCTACTCCAAAAATTCAAAAGTATATTAGGTATGGTTGTTACTTTATTATTTTTTTGTTGTTGATTTTTATTTGGATTAGATTTTCTTATGTGATTCATTTTTAGAAAAAATATAAAGTTCCAAGAATTAACAAAACCCAGCAAAGAGTTTCTATACTTACAACTTTATAAAATGTTTTAAGTCCTTTTCTCATTTAAAATGTTCTTGTCTCTATTTTAACAAATATAAATTATCTTAAATAAAAGGTACGAAAATCGCATTAATTATAAAAGTAATTTTCCTCCCTTGAAGTTAAAGAGAGTATTCGGACTTTCTTTTTATTTGACTTGTATTTTTAAGTTTACTCTAAAACGACACCATATAAGAACCATGAGAGTTAGAACTAAGGATTGTTTTAAGTGTGATGTACCAAAAGAAGTTCTTTATCGATTTAGATATAAAGAACTTAAGGATTGGTTGTTTCTGCGCGGAAAGTGTCTAAATGAAGTAAAAAACTTATTTGAAGGTACTTATCAATATGGTGGCACTTGGAAGAGTAAGAAGAAATAAACTATTTTACTCTGTGCAGCAGTTTACTGTCTCACTGCAACATCCATCACTGCAACAACTATTACTACACTCACCAGTGTTGCAACCTTCACTACAACAACCATCTGTACAGCAAGTATCTTTGCAACAACTATCTACTTTATCTGACAATTCATTCATTATAGAACTCCCATGCTTATAGATACGACTGTAAAATTACATTATATAGAGGTAATTCTAAATTAGAAAGTTTTAATCTACATCTTGTAATTCTTTTGATGTTTTCAATCTGACTAATAAATCTAATTCTTACACTTCTGATATCTCTAATACAGTTATAACAAATAGAAACCCACTCTTTATGATGTCCATATTTACACCTCCATAAAGTCTTGAATGGACATTCACATATACTGCAGAAATAACTCATTTTTAAATATCTATCCCCTAATTTTCTTATCACTAATCATAATCTATAAATGCAATAAGTATCAATTCAAAAACACCCCCAACTTAAAACTGATATGCAAAACCTAATCTATAAACCACCATAGTGTTCAGAGAGAAATAGCAATTAACCTTTACCTTCAAAGAATATTTTGATTAGACTGTAATTATGGATAAAAAAAATAAAATTTCTTGTTTATGTGGTTCATGCCAATTATTTCTAAATGACCCATTACCTAAATATTCTGTAATGTGTGCATGTGAAGATTGTAGGCAGGCATTACGATGGGCAGAGATAAATGGGGGTAAAAAACCTAAAGATATACTCTATTCTGTATATTTCCGTTCAGATATTCAAAGTTATATTGGTATTGAGAATATGATTACAACTCAACTAAGAGGCGATGCAAGTTCAACGAGGATATATTGTAAGAATTGTTTTTCTTGTTTTGCCGTTGACCATGTGAACTATCAAAATAATGTGTTTATGATTCAACCTGATTATTGTAAGCAGAACTTTAACATACAAATACCACCATTAGCAGTCCTTAATTTACAAGATTATCCTGGGGAATTTGCTGAACTAGACTCTGATACTATTCCTGTTTTTCATTCAAGAAAATATCCTCAAGAGAGAAAAAGATTTTTATCCATTAAACCAATATCTGAGTATCTTACCCCACCAAAAATTCCTGCTGAAGGAATAACAATAAGAGAACTTATCACAAAGATTGGAAAAATTAGAGTATTGGATTTAATTAGAGGTGATAATCTAGAGGAACTTGATAATGAATAAGTTGATTCTTAAACAAGAAGTCTTGGATGCGTATGATGGTTATGTCAAGGCATTTGTAAAAGGAGATACAAAAGAAGTTGAAAACTATTTAAGTTTTCCCAACTATAGATTTCTCGATGGTGAAATAAAAGAATTTAATGAGTTTCATTCTAACCTAGATGAATTAAAAAACAGAGGTTACAAAAATACAATTGCACTTAGTATTGATGTTGTACAAATTAATGAAGAAAAAGCACATTTACTTTTAAAAGAGGCATTAAGAGTTAAAGATAATAATGAACCACTAGAAGAAATAAGTTCATTTTATATTTTTATTAAAGAAGATGATAAATGGAAAATAAAATTCAGTTCTGCTTTCTTTTTTCCTAAGTAATAATTAAATACCTTCAGATTTTGTCACAGATTAGACACAGTAACGCTGTAAAACGTATACTAATTTAATAATAAATTTGTCAGAAAATAAGGGTTTAAAGGAGTCAAATGGATACAGTATTTGACTTCGAATCAAAAAGGTTAGGGGTTCAACTACAAGTGAACATAAGTTTACTCAAAACGCACTATTTCACTTAAGATTTTTTCTATAACTAATTGTTTATAATGCATATTTTCAATCATGGATTATGGCTTGATGGTGTAATACAATATAAAAAATAAATGTGTAGCTAATCATGTGTTATTGCGTAATGAAACTTACAATTTCTTAAAGTATATTCCTTATGATTTAAAAGATTATTACTCTGTAAAAAGGTTATGTTTTAGCCTTAAAACTAAATCTTATTCTTATGCATTGAGAATAACTAAATCTGTTCTTCAAAGATTAGAAGGTTATAAGTGTCTTTAACATCTAAGTATAATTATCATATAATAAGGACTATTCCATTACGGGAAAATTTTTTAATTGATCTACAAGCTGATGCACAAACTGTTAAACATAATTTGCTCTTCATTTTAAATATATATAAACTTATTTAGTACTATTCATTTCTATTAAAATTTAAATTAGGAGTTTCTGTTGGATACAAAAGCAAATCTAATGACTTATAATACCTTTACTTTTAAGACAGAGGCACACATGCTACTTTTTATAAGAATTTGGGAAGATAATGGTACGGAATTGTTTGAGAAACTCAAAATAAAAGGATGTACAAGATTTTGTCTCAACCAAATATGGAATGTGAAAGGAACATTTAAAACATCTGTGTTATTTGAATACGATGGTCAAAATGCTTTCAAACAATGCCAAATAGAGTTAGAAAATTTTACTAAAAATATTATGAAAGAACTACAAGCAGCTGATCCCGTTATAGAGGCAAGTAGAAATATTGTCCTTCAGGATTTGAAAATTTAGTTCTTTGTATAAGAAGAAACAATTCACTATTACCACATCTGATGTATGATTTTGACTGTAATTACACTAAGCCTGATTTATGACTCGAAGTGTACAATTAATATAGTTAAAATTTTATTATTGAAGTTTACTTAATTTGCGGAATATTTCTTCCATCACATCTATGAATTACTGCATAGTCTATTAACTTTTTTCTTAATTCAAAATTATTTTTTCTATGTGGGCTATTAATCATTGATAAAAAAGCATTATGAGAAGGATACCAATAAGCTAATATTTCATCTAATGGTTCTAGATTTCCATTAATTAAATGTGGAGCCTCTACTTTAAGAGTCCATATAACCTTTCCTTTTACCTCACTTATCATTTTTTTATTTATTGACCTCCATTTTGAATAAAGTTCACCGTCTGGAAATTCACCCTTTAAATATCTATTTTGATTAATCATAAGAACTGGATAATCTTTATTTGATCTAGCTATGATTTCCATGTCTTCTCTATCTTTTTGTATTATGGTATCCATTATATTCCTTTCCAAAATATAAATTTTAACAAAACACGCATGCCTAAGCTTTAAGAGGATATTTTTTAAGTATAACACTTTGCTAATTTATACATATTTGATTAAATTATATTATAGTATTTTTAAAAATTTATCATGTTTTTCATTATATAATTATAAGGGGTGATATATGTACACAAGAATTCATGTTTTTAAATTTCCAAATAAAGTTGGAAGAGATTCATTTAAATTTTTTTGTATAAATTATACTGACAAATTATTTAAAGAAGGTTTAAATTTTTCTTTATTTATTGATGTTTCAGATACTCATCTTCATTATTTAACAGTATGGAAATCACAAAAAGATTGGGAAATATCATACAAAAAAGCAAAAGAATACACAGATGTTAAAGCACAAATTAAAGAAATGGGTGCTACAATGTCAATTGTCGGTGGTAATACACATGGAAGAAAAAACTCAAATAGTGATTTTAATTTTTTTGAAAATGTTTCTTCATAGGCTTTAAAAATAATAATTCTACATTGTTATTGATGCTTTGAAAAAGCGTCATCCGCTTCACACTCTAACTATACATATCTATCCATATCCCTCTGTCACATGCCCGAGGAGTGTTACACTTAAAGTGATACATATAAGTGTTGTTAGAGAGTTGTATATTAATAAACTTACATACCCACTTACTCCGTACTAATAACAGTTAATCTAACTGATACATAAACTGAAGCACATTTCGTACGTATTGACATTAAAAATGTAATACATATTGTAAGGGTATAGCTTATTTAGCAATGTGTGTGGTGCATTAGATGGGCATAGAACATTCACTCAAAGTGCACCATTAACTAATTTTTATTTCATAACTGATTGTTTAAACATAACTTATTCATAGCTTGAGTGTTAGTGTATTTTTATTAAAAAATAACAACACTAAAATACTAATTTAAGTCATTCTTAATATAATTTATTTACTAATTTATAGACGGAATAATTATTTTCTATAAAATGTAATTAAATTGTATTATTTAAATGAAATAGTGGGAACTTTAATTAATCAAAACGAGGCACGATTGAATAAAATTTTTCTTATTCTTATATTCATCCTTTTTTTTTCCAAAATATCTCATTCAAAAGATTACTATTATTGTAAAGATTTTGATTATAGCGTAACGGGATACCCTGAAAAATGGGGTAAAAGTTGGGTTCCTGAAAATCTCCTATTTATTAAAGATGAAGATAGAATTACAATAAATGGTATAAAAACTGTCATTACTGAAGATAGTGAAAAAAAAATAAAATTTTATCGTAGAGTAAAACACAACTCAAAAAAAAGTGGTAAAAATGCTTATACAATTGTTAAATATATTTTTTTTAAAACCACTGATAAACTAAATGTTGGTTTTGATCTGCCGTCTGGCTTCAGAAATCCAGGAGATATATGGGGTGTCTGTGAAGTTGAATTAGCGTCAAATAAATCTAGTTCACAAAATTCTAGCTTAGACAGTTCAAATTATAATTATGAAATTTGTAAAAAGCTCGGCTTTAAAGAGAGGTCATCTAATTTTAATAAATGTTTAAACAATCTTTCACAATAAATAGAAACTTTATCTTTACTTTAGTCTTTGTGTTTAGTTTTTTTCCAACAATTTGTTTATCTAAAGACTTTAACAAATTCTCTAAAGTAACTTTCTCTATTAATAATATTATATCTGAAACAATAATTGGATATTTTGAAGATGATACAAATAATCCTAAAACAGCGCATGCAAAATTTTATCTTAATGGTGACCTATGTGATGGCAATGTAACTATTAATAATAAATCATCTTTTAAAATGGAATGTGTTTCAGGTTACTCAGCTAAAGGAACTTATTTTCCAACTAGTAAATCTATTAATGCTATGGGTAAGGGAAGAGATAGTAAAGGTAATGAATTTATTTTTCGTATACATGGAAATGGAACAGCAACGTTCAATTCTTTTTCAAAATCATTATTAAACTTTAATGCAATAGCTTCAACAAATGTTACTAATAAAGTTAATAAAATATATTCACCACTTAAAAATTATTCCAATGAGTTAATTATATCCAATGCATGTTCTTTTGATGGATTTAAATATACCAATTTTAAATTAGACGTTGTTTCAAGAAAATATGTAGATGAAGCTAAACGTCGTGGTTTAGATTGTGATGTAAAAATAGCTATAACTAAATCAGAACAATTTCTAGCTGACTTAGATAATGAAAATTTATGCGATAAAGCTACTGATTATTTATTTTGGCCAAATAAAAAGTGGTCTGCAAAAAGCTCTGACCTTAAATACATAAATGAAGCTAAACGCCGTGGACTTGACTGTGGAGTAAAAGAAAATACAACTATAATAACCTCTAAATCAAATACTAAACCAACTGTATCATCTGCAGAACTAAAAGCTGAAAGAAATAAACGTTTGCAACTAGAACGAGAACTTGCGGAGATAAAAAATAAACTAAAACAAGAAAAGCAAAAAATAAATAAAGATAACCAGAAACCATCTATAAATGTTTTTTTTGAATTAAATGGCCCTAATGCAAAAATATATGGACGTATAACCGATAATACCGAAGTTGCTGAAGTATTAATTGAGGGTGAAGCAATAGGTTTAAAAAATAATGGAATTTTTAATACCGAATTATATGTGCCACGTAATGGATTAGATATTGAGATAGTCGCCTATGACTTGAAAGGAAACAAAGCTCAAAAAACACTCAGATTGGAAAGAAAAGAAGTTACTCATGCAAGTGGTCCTACTTTTGATGCTCTTAACCCTTCAGCAAAAAGTGTTAAGTCTAACCCTTTTGCATTAGCACTTATCATAGGTGTAGCTGATTACGCTAAGACACCTGCAAACGCATTATATGCAGATAAAGATGCACAACAGTTCTATGACTATGCCACAATGAAATTAGGCATACCTTCCTCTAACATTAAAGAACTTGTAAATGACAAAGCAGATTTAGGTGAGATACTTATTAATGTAAAAGACTGGTTACGTAGGTCAGCTAAACCTAACAAATCAGATATTTATATTTATTTTGCAGGTCATGGTCTTGCTTCTCAAGATGGAACTAAGATGTATTTACTTCCATATGATGGAAGACCGAGATTATTAGAAAATACAGCACTGCTTAGAGGTGAACTCTTCAAAGACATCCAACAAGCTAACCCACGTAGCGTAACTGTCTTCCTAGACACTTGCTACTCAGGTGTAACACGTAATGAGGAGATGCTCATTGCAGGTAGACCCATCGTCATTAAAACAAAAGAACAAGCTATACCAGATGGATTTACACTCTTTAGTGCTGCATCTAATGAGCAGATATCACGTCCACTAGAAGAAGCTAAACATGGCATGTTCTCTTATTTCTTAATGAAGGGAATGGAAGGTGATGCAGATGCCAATAACGACAATAAAATAACAGCACGTGAACTACATGCTTACGTAGAACAGAATGTTGTACAACAATCATCAGGTTCACAAACCCCTGAACTACAAGGTGATAAAGACAGAGTGCTAGTACAATTTAACTAGGACCATTTTCCCAGACTTATACAGACACACATAGGCAGTACACTATATCTAATGTACAAATTAATTTTGAATAGGGTATTGTTAGAACTTTATATTTTTTTTAAAATTAATAACGTAAGAGGATCTAATCCATGTCAAAATTAATAATTAAAAGATAACAACGTTGAGATATATCTAATGAATTCTTGAATTTTTTGGAGTAGTTGTCAATTCACCAACAGCTAATTTATTATAGTGTTGAGGTATATTGATGGGTTAATATTAAAAAATATGTAACCTTTTAATAAAACAAAAAAACTGACTACACCCCAAATTACTTGAAATCTTTACTTATAATATTATTAACCTCTTACTTTAGTTTAATTAATATAGAATTAATTCTAAATTAGTTAATTTCAATCTACATCTTATTTATCTTTCCAAATTTTCTAACTTATTAACAAATCTAATTCTTAGATTTTAATTTTAGTACCCTCAAAAGTCCAACTACTAAGTTTTATTTACCACGTACTTTTATTAAATTGCAAAACATGTGTCTTTTAAAGTCAATTTACCCATTTTATTATTAAAAAATATTAATTTGACATCTTTGTTAATAATGATAATAGTTATTATTATCAAATATGAAGGTGTTTAATGAATTATATTAAAATTTCAGACTTAGATGATGTAAGCGTTTTATTCATAAGGTGTATAAGAGAATGGTTGAAAGCAGTTTTTTACTCGCAAAATCCTATGCCAATTCTTAAGTTTTTACTTTCTGTATACAAAGCAGAAAAAACAGCAATACCTTTAGATAATTTTATGGCTTCTATAATATTGTCACGTTCAAAAAAAATTAATTTTAAAACAATAAAATGTTGTTTTTTATCAAAAAGCGAATATGACATATTATCCATCATGTATTATTTTCAGGTTAACAATGAACAACGTGGTATTATTTTGATGAATAATATGGTTGAAAAATTATACTGGATAACTGCCGTGTCATGTTCGAAGTTAATTTGCAAAGACTTTACTGATTTAGGACTTTTTTTTAATATTACAAAAAAAGATTATTTCAATGAACCAATCATAAATAACGTTATAAATTATGATTTCAAAGGTAAAAAGTATATTTAAATTTTATTTTTTAATAGTTAAATCTTATTACAATTCATTTTTTTGATAATATTATAAAATATTGGAGACAGATATGTATATTGCAATGAATAGATTTAAAATTATTTTAGGTCGTGAAGATGATTTTGAAAAGATTTGGAAAATGAGGAATACGCATTTAGATAATGTTAAAGGCTTTAAAAAATTTAATTTAATAAAAGGTGAAATTAGAGATAATTATAGACTTTATGCATCTCATAGTGAATGGTCTTCAGAAGACGACTTTATAAATTGGACTAAGTCAGATGCTTTTAGAAAAGCACACAAAGGTGCAGGCCAACATAATTATATATATCTTGGACATCCAGAATTCGAAGGATTTCATGTAATTATTTAAAATTCGTACAAGCCTGTGTAATTGTTACATCTTTTTCATCATTAATTGTAATATTAAAAAAGATTGGTAACATTTTATGCTAATAATTTAACTTCTTCACAAAAATATCTTACTTGGTATTATATATTTATGAAATATTTTTTGAGGCTACTAACAATTTTATTAAGCTTTACTGCAGTATTTATTTCAAATGCTAAATCTAGTGAAAAGATCATATTAAATTGTCAAATGACCAAATATGATGTAGCTAATCTTTCAGATTATACTCATTATGGTATAGAAACGGTCAAATCAATAATCCCTATAAATTATATTTTAAACATTACACCTCAAGGTGGTTATTATAATAAATATGAAATTGAGGTTACAAAAAACAATAGCGAAAAAATTAATTTTCATTACTTTACAAAAGATAAATCTTATCTACATACTTATTTGTCTTTTAGACCATGGAAGCATACGTATTTCAAAAAATCAAAAAAGTTAAATGTTTCTTTTTTTATGTATGATGAAGCGATTGATATATGGGGAAATTGTGTTGTTGAGGGCTCAAATAAATATACTTTAGTTGCATCTCAGAATTTAAAAAACAATAAAACTAAATCTACTGTTGAACCCAAGCAAAACAAATCTATAGAGAAAATTAAACGTCAAGCCTTATCGAAAAGAAAAAAGAAACAAAAAAGAAAGAAAAGAGATGGAGCAGTAAATAAATTAAAAGAAACACAAAAACTTATAGAGCTAGAAAAAAAACTTGCAGCCTTGAAAAAACAACAAAATG
Organism: uncultured SAR116 cluster alpha proteobacterium; assembly: GCA_902593735.1. Classification (GTDB taxonomy): domain Bacteria; phylum Pseudomonadota; class Alphaproteobacteria; order Puniceispirillales; family Marisalimonadaceae; genus Marisalimonas. The sequence goes on along the minus strand of CACJJL010000005.1, from coordinate 64,698 downwards.
AAATTTTGCTTTCGAAGAAATCTAAATCAGAGTTTCCATTAAAGCCTATCTCTATTAACTTTCCATCTACATCAGTTAAACGTGACGATATAGCTGTCATCATTGGTAATGCCAACTACAAGAAAATGGGTAAGGATATACCTAATGTTAATCCTGCTTATGCTGATGCTGAAGGTATTAAACAATACTTTATGAAGGCTAAAGGTATTAAAGAAGGAAATATTATTTACCTCAAAGATGCTACAGGTGCTCAACTGCTAGGTGTATTTGGTAATGATAAATCATATAAAGGTAAACTCTTTAATTACATTAAACCTAATAAATCAAATGTATACATTTACTATGCAGGTCATGGTGCACCCGGCAAAGAAGGTGATGCCTACTTAGTACCTACAGATACTGACTCACAAACAATAGAATTTACAGGTTATCCATTATCAACTTTATATTCTAACTTAGGTAAATTACCTTCTAAATCCATGACAGTTATACTAGAGGCTTGTTTCTCTGGTGGTAGTCAATCAGGCTCACTCATATCAAGAGCTTCACCTATAGTTATACAAACTAAGAAGACATTTATACCGAACAATATAAAAGTGATAGCTGCAGGGTCTGAAAGACAAATGGCATCATGGGAAGAAGATAGCTCACATAGTCTGTTCACTAAGTACTTCTTGAAAGCCATGAGTGGTGAAGGTGATAGTAACAAAGATGGAAAGGTGAGTGATAACGAGCTTAAAGAATACTTATCAGATACAATGACGTACTATGCACGTAGGTATTATGGTCGTGACCAGAAAGTGCAGATATATAATGGTGGGTAGTAGATGATGATAGTTATTATTTCATGAGCTATGATAAAGATATTTTGTCATTTCTTGAAAGATTGGAAGAAACTACTTCAGAAGTAGAAGAAATGATCGCTCAACTTGATTTAATTGATGACACATTTGTTGGATGTACTTTTTATGTTAACAACAGCTCTACACACTTTTTCAAATTAGATGTTTGGTTAGGTTTTAAAAATAAACAATCTTTTAATTTCTTAGACTTAACAAAACTTAAAACATCAATAATGCAGTCTCCGCTAAAGCTTCACTTTGAAATATTGGCAAGTGAATATGGTTGGAATTGGAATAATATTGAATTTGTTTTAGAAAAATATATACTTGAAAATTAATTTTTATTGGAGGAATATATGGCAGTTAATGTTCGAATATTACCAAAATCACTAAAAGATGTTTTAAAAAATGTTAGCAAAAATTATGGTGAAAATATTAACACATATCTTGTAGAAGAAGAATTTGATGGAAAGAAAGCAATAAAAATTGATTTTGATTTAAGTGTTAATGCATCTATGTTTGGCATGAATAATAAAACATCATCAATTTCAAAATTAAAAACTGATAATAGCCATAATTTTCAGGAATTAGTTAATAATGTTGGGATACACCTTTTTGGAGACAACGTAAGTGTTTTTCACAAAAAACACCAAGCTGATAAGGGTGAGGTGTACTGGGAAATTATAATCGATAATTTCAAAGATGATGATTTTTGGTTAACACCTGTAGTTTTTTTGGTTCCACATGGTATAGACATATAATTTAGAATGTCATAATCACATTTTTAACTAATTATAAGCAAAGATTACTATTTATAATTGTTCAATCAAAATGAAATAATTTTCAACTAAAGTTATAGATTAATTATTGGTATCTAAAAGAAAAAACCTCAAGAATTAATTTATTTTTTAATATTGCATGTATAAATCATTTGAAATGTTATAATATATTTTCACATTTATAATACATTAATCACTTTTTAAAATTTTATATTATTTAAAAGTTTAATTATAGAATTTGCAGGTAAGGTCTAATTCATTCAAAAGTGTCTGTATAATAGCTCTTCAAAAAAAAGGTAAATACCAAAAGCATAAAGACAGTAAATACAAAATTTTAAAAATTTATTTAGTGAATCATCTGAGGAATATACCCACAAATGATAAGTTTTTTCTAATTCTGTATTTTTACCCTTTCTTTTGTTCCATAATAGCATCCAATATGGAATATTTAGAATTATATAAAAAGAAATTACAATGGTAATCAGACCTAAACCTAATATTATCCCAGTACTCATTTTTTTAATTTACTCATAATAAAACTCTGAACTTTTAAATCTAAAAATTGAACTATTTTGTTAGTAATAACAAAATAATTATTCCATGCAAAATTAATTACAATATATTTATTATAGTTTTTTATTCTCAATGCCATTTTTAATCTCGAATAAACTTTTCTTAATTAATTTCTATAATTTTAAAACATATACAAATTATATTTTCGAGAAATATTTTAAATTATTCATGATTGCAATGAAACTTGCTTCATTATTTAATCAGACTACATAGAAATCTATAGTTAAAAAAATTTGTTAAATTATCTCCTTTAAATTTTTTTTTAAATGTCTTCAAATAAATACCATACTAATAAAAACATACTGTTTCTGAATTAACTAATTTTATAAGCCTTCTAAATTATGACCACTTATTAAACCCAAAACTTCAATTTTACCAATTTTTGAAATAAGTTCTCTAATTGTTATTGCCTTAGCAAGATTTTTTGAAGGACTAAGACATTTAGATACTGGATCAATGGAGAGAACTCTTTTTTTCTTGAGGATATTTTCTAGAATGAAAAATAGGAATAGTATCGGATCCTAATTCAGCAAATTCTCCAGGATAATCTTGTAAATTTAAAATTGCTAATGGTTAAATATGAATATCAAAGTTTTGCTTACAATAATACGGTTGTATTATTAAAACATTATTTTGAAAGTTGATATGATCAACCGCAAAACAAAAAAAGTAATTTTTGCAATATATCCTTGTTGAACGTGATTCATCTCTTAATTGAATTGCAATCATATTTTGAATACCATTATAATTAAAAATGTCTGAACGAAAATGTACGGATTAAATCATAACTTTCGGTTTTTTCCCCCAAATGTTTCAGCCCATCTCAATGCTTATCTACAATCCTAGCATAAACACATTACAGAATACTTAGGTGATGGATCATTTTGAAATAATTGGCATAAACCACAAGAACAAAATACTTTATTTTTCTTTCATTATTATAGTCTAATCAATTTATATTATGAGTAAAGAGTAATTGATATCGTTCTTTGAATATTATTGTGATTTATATATTAAATTTGAATTAATTTTTTAAAGTTGGATATATGAATGTTCATACTAATTTATTTGAATTTTATATCTAAGTCTTGTAACCCTTTAGAAACTTCTATTTCACAATTTCCCTCGTATCTTGTTACTTGTCCACCCATATCCTTTATTTGATTCCAAAATTCATTAGATTTATTTTTTCGAACCTCCTCCATTTCTTCTTTTGTTCGAAAAACGTGGAAAATCTCAACTTGGTTTTCTGTTCTATCTACAAAACACCTAAACATTAATCCGTTATTTTGAAAAAGATCGTGACTCCAATCTTTTAATGCGAGTATGATTGCTTTTTTTGCTAATTCATTTTGAACTTTTATTGTTACATTGACTGCAAACATCTAAACCTCTCAAATTTTTGAAATTTTATAAAAAATACTTAAAATAAAATTAATTGTAAATGATTTAACAATTTAGGTTTAACAACGTTTAAATAAATTCATTTTTTGTAGAAAATTCATTGCAAGTTAATCTATAAATTATTTGCAAAAAAATTGGAATTTAAATGAGTTAACAAATGTCCTATTTTGAAAATACAATATTAGATATTCCTTTGGTGTTTGATCATATCCCCCATAGGTAAATACCTATCAATTAAAATCTAAATATGTCGTTATATGCAACTAATTAAGTATATTTGAATAATGTGTATACATATAAATTTTTAAAAGTGAATATATTATTTCAAAATCATAAATTATTCATCTATAATACAAAAATAATCATGAAAAGCACTATTTCTAATATTATGTATATTATTCAATTTTAAAGTTTTATTTGTGAAACTATAAATAATTACAATGTTAACTCTTAAAGAGGAAACATTTTAAGCAGGGTCATACTAGCCTATTTACTTTTTTGAAATAATTATGATATAGATTTATTCTTAAACCTTAAGTCGTTCAAATGTTTTTGAAATATTAATGGGTCATCAATTGATTTTAAAAGTATATTACCTGAACCAGTCCCAGAAATACTTATGGATCCATAACCTAAAATACGACCTAAAATTGTTTGCAATAAATCTACTTCTTCAATTTTGTGAATACTAATTTCTTCAGTGTTTCTTGCAATCCAACCATTTTTTTGAATATATCTAGAGTTTGTAAGTACTCTTTCAGTAGTCCATTTATTAATCATCATTTTAATAAATATAATGATACCAATAATAAATATTCCAAGAAATAAAAGATAAAGATAAGCAATAAAAGTATATACCCAATGAAACTGGACAGTGTAAACAATCCTTTCATCAGTCCCAATCGTATCTTCAACATATCCCATAAGTTAGTTCCACTAAAATTGTTTTTAAATTATACTAACCATATTAATTTTTAATTCAAAATTATTAATATTAAGTAAACCTTATTCTTATAATTTTTAAATATCATGTTTTATGAACTTACATAGCCAAAAATCTATATTTAAATAGTTAAGAATGTTAGCTAATTAGAATTTATATTACGATGTTAAATTTTTATAAGACTATGGTAAAAAAAATCTACTCTTTATGATTATTAGATTTGTTATAAATAAACATTATTTTTGATTTGTAAATTAAGTTGGTTAGTTGAATAATTAATACTGAAGTGATTTTCAACACTAAAATTTGAATATTAAAACAAAATTTTTTTTTGCTTAAATTTTCATACTTTACCAATAAAAGTTTAATGATTTAATTGTAATATTTAATTTATTTAATTTTTTTTTAAATTAGTTATATATAATGAACTATAATGAAAGAAAATATTATTTTTGTGATAAGATGTTATAAATACATAATGGAGTGTAGAAGGTGAGATATGCATTTAATATTGTATTTATAATTTTATTTTCTTTTTGTTCAAATGCACAAGAGTTAATTTCTGTTGAGGGGGAATACTCTTATGGACCAGATATTTCTCAAAATGAAGCTTGTGAAAGAGCTATTATGAATGGAAAGAATGAAGCTATAAGAAGAATTTCAGGAGAAAGCATATCTAATGACATAGTTGAAAATTGTATACAAGATGATTGCAAATTGTATGAAAATACATGGTCATCTTTAGGTAATAACACAATTATAAAAAGAATTTCAAACTTTACTAAAAAAATAATTGAAGAACTTGGTGAAAAGATATGTAGAGTAAATTTTGATGCAGAAGTTGTTGCAATTAGAAAAAATGTTAATAGTAATTTTTATATAACAACCGATTACGGAACTAAGAAAAAAGTTTTTAAAGCCTCATCTTCTAAATTAGCTAAGGATGGAGATACACTGAAGATAAATATTAGTTTAAGTGAACCTGCTTATCTTTATGTTTTCGGGTGGTATCCAGAAGTTAACACTAATAAACTTGTAAATCTAATTTCTTATCCTCAAAAAGGTAATGTTAAAAATAATTATCATTTTCCTCCTAAGGATAAAGAAATTTTTTTCTTAATGTCTGAAAAAATAAAAAAAAATATAGTTTCAGAATATTTACTTTTGATTGCTTCCAGACAAAAAATTTCTCTTAATAAAGACATTGAATTTAACGAAATGAAAAAGTTATTATTTGACATACCAGTTCGAAATTGGACAAAAAAAAGGATTAGTTATACAATCACAAAATGAAAAATTTTTTTAAAATTATTCTGCTTTTATATTTGTTTATGCATTTAAATAGTTGCAATACACAAAATACGGTTTCACAAAAAATATTAATTCAAAATCAAGAAATACGCGCTGAAAAAGAAAAAGAAGACATTATGTGGTTTCTTCCTGGCTGGTGTGAAAATGTAAATCAAAAACTTTTCGAGTTTAGAGCATGTGGTATTGCAAAGTCAACTAATTTACAGTTGTCTAGAACACGTTCTGAATTAGATGCAAGAAAACAGATAATAAAAATGTTAAGTAATGAGTGTAGTAATTTAGAAAATGAGAAAATTTTATATGGTCAAAGTATATTTAATTCAACTTTAAGATGTAAAACTGGTGATATCAAAATTAAGTATTCTCAAATATTAAAAAGAAAAACTGAAAGAGTAAATACAAACTTTATTACATTTACACTTTTGTCGCTTCCACACAATTAATTCTTATAAGCTGATGTTAATATGCTATATGCAGTAAAAGCAAAATCACCTTCTTTTTCAGCTTTGTTTAATTGATTTTGCCACTTTGAAATGATTTCTTCAGAAACACCTTTGCTTCTCGCAGCATTAATCATAAGAATTTCATGAAATTTAGGAAAAGAATTGTCATTTTTATTTCTTATAAAAAAATTAATCTCTTGTGTTTTAATATTTTTATATCCTAATTTTTTGAGTTTTCCGCTAAGTTGAATAGGCAACATTGGGTGTTTTTGACCTTTCATTGCATCATGCATAACTTTATTAATTTCTGGATCAGGACCATGAAAGCCAAAAAAATCCCATAATGTAGATATGTTTACAAATTTTGAATTTGGTTTTTGCAATCTTTTTGCTTCTCTTAATACGTCATCAACATTTTCTATATATTCAAGTGTCTGCGTTGATGTCACTGCATCGCATGTTTGTTTTTCAATTTTAATATTATTTGCATTACAACAAACTAGGTGAACATTCGACAGATTTGCACATAGTTCTTTAGCTGAATTTATTTGAAATTCACTTCCATCAATACCTATAACCTTACCTTTTTCTCCAATTGCTAATGATATTTCTTTCAGTAAATGACCACCTCCACATCCAATGTCTATTACAGTTTGACTTTTTTTTAAGTTTAATTCGCTTAAAATTGCTTGTCTTCTCAAGACACCAACATTTGTTTGAGTTGCTTGTTGTTGTATGATTGCAATACTATCTTTAAATTCCATTTCAACACTTTCTAATTTAATTACATTGTTCATAATTTTGTTATAAATTTATAAAATTAATTTTATAAATTTTCCAATTATTTTAATCTGGGTTTTACAAATTTAAATTTCTTAATTAATGTTTATTAAAGTTTTTAGATTGAAAACAACTAATATGGAAAAACTTAACCAAAATAGCATTTTATCTTTTAAAGATGAGTTGCATGCTAGACCTTATATCAAGTTAAGTAATAACTTAAGAACTTTTCATTTTGCATATTTAATAAAAGAAAATGATGAAAAGAAAAATTGGAATTATCTAGATAAGTTTTTGAAGAAGATTAATTTTCAAAGGTTACCAAATGAAGTTTCAAAATACTGGGTGGCTGAGGGGAAAGATTTAATTGTTAGATATGAATGTCATACTGAGTTTATATCTTTAACACTAATATATTCTAATAAAATTGATAATAAAAACAAAAACAAACCTAAATTATTTGACGAAAATTTTTTAAGGCTTTTACCATTAGATTTTTTGAAAAACTTTCCAGGACAACATTTTTTATCATCATGGATTGAAATGGTGCCTTCTAATTATAACTTCAGACCAATTGATATAGAACAATTTTTTTATCATGATAATTTTGCTGGTTCAAAAGTTGCAGAAGATGGTGCTAACGTATTTATGTCCTTTAAATCTGATAGGACAAATTTTCTTGGATCTGGGTTTAGAAGAGTATTCATTCAAAATAAAAATCTTAGAACAAGAAGAACGGGTAGACTTTTACAAAGAATTGTCGAACTCGAAACTTATCAAGTATTGTCTTTATTAGGATTACCACAAGTTCGTCAAGAAACTTTAAACTTGAGTAATTTAGAAAAACAAATTACACATATAACAAAATCAGTCTCTAAGACTGCAAAAAAAAATTTAGACAAAAAATCTATTTTATATCCTGACTATCAAAAAGACCTAAACGAATTATCATATGTTGTAGCAAAGATAGAAGAAATAGACTCTGCTACAAATTATCGATTATCGGCTACAGCTGCATACTACAAATTAGTTGAACAAAGAATACAAGACTTAAGAGAAAATCGAATGGAATCATTTCAAACAAACAATGAGTTTTTAAGTAGAAGATTGCAACCTGCTGTAAGAACTAGTGAAGCTTTTTCTAGGAGATTAGAGTCATTAGCAACAAGAGCACAAAGAGCTGATAACTTGGTAAGAACACAAATTGAAATGGGAGTTCAAATTCAAAATAAAAATTTATTAGCATCCATGGAATTGAGAGCTAGAGCTCAATTAAGATTACAACAAACCGTTGAGTCTTTATCTATAGTTGCAATTACTTACTATATTGTTGGTCTTTTAAGTACTATGGTAAAGCCAATTAATTTCAACAATTTGATTATTTCAAGAACAATGTTTTTGGCTTTGAGCGTTCCAATCATACTAATTCTTATATGGTTTATTGCAAAAATGGTAAGAAAAAAAATTAATAAAATTAAATAAAATATTATAAAATGTTGAATTTTTTAATATTATTAATAATAAATACGAATAGGTTTTCGGGCCATAGCGCAGCCTGGTAGCGCATCCGTCTGGGGGGCGGAAGGTCGTGGGTTCAAATCCCGCTGGCCCGACCATTATTGTTTTATATGTTTATTGGATAAAATTAAGTTATCAAATAATGATGATATTCTTTTTTTACTCATTTTAATTGGTATTATGTACAGTTTTCAGCAACTCTTTTTAGCTTACAGTCTTAAGATGGCTCCAGTAAGTTTATTAGCCCCTTTAAGATATATATCAGTTCCGATAGGAATAGTTGTAGGCATATACTTTTTTGAAGAAATTCTTACATCAACATTTTATCTAGGATCATTAATTATTGTGTTATCATAATTTCTCATTATAAAAGGAGAAGTTAAAAAAGATTAAAACATTAAATTTTTAGAGTTTATTTTATATTAAAATGATTAAGTTAATCTTTAAATGTTCATTATTTTTATTAATTACGACAAGCGCTTTTGGAAATAATAATTTCATTTTTTTAAAAGATTTTAATGAAAACAGTGCTAGTAAGGTTATCTTTTTAAGGCATGCTTTAGCTCCGGGCAATGGGGATCCTCAAAATTTTAACGTAAATGATTGTTCTACTCAAAGAAATCTCGATCAAGTTGGTATATCTCAAAGTAGGATGATTGGTAACGCTTTTAAAAAATTAGGTATAAAATTCACTACGATATATTCTAGTTTTTGGTGTAGGTGTAAAGACACCGCCTTAAATATGGAAGTCGGTGAATTTAAAACACATGACAGTTTAAATTCTTTTTATGAAAAACATGTAGATAGAAAAGTTACGTTAATTAAATTAAATAATTTGATAAATAGCTTTGATAAATCAAACGGACCATATTTATTGGTTACTCACTATGTTAATATTTATGCTTTTACAGGTTTATCCACATCAAGCGGAGGTATGATTGCATTTGATCTTAACTCAAAAAAATCAATTCATATCAAATTAAATGACTAATTTTTTTTATTTTCACTATCTTTTATAACTTCATATTCACCATCAATTACCTCGCTTGTTTTGGATTTACTCTTAAATCTTTTCATACTCTGTTGCGAACTTGTATTTACAAAATCATTAAAAATATCCTTTTGAGGTTTTGTTTTATTTTTTGATTTCATTCTAAAATTGAGAATTTGTTTTGGAAAAATAAATAGAAGACTTGGTAAAGTAAATAAGACCGCAAATATCAAATGCCATTCTAAAACATTAATTATGCCAAAAAAAACACCAATAGTTAAAAGTAAAAATGTAAACCTATAGAAAATACTAAATAAAATAATTAACCAGGCAAAAAAAGTTCCATATTGATAAGGTTCCATTAAAAACTGGATACCTAAAAAACCAACAACAACATAAAAGCAAAATAAAGCAATTATTATTCCAAGCGTAATTATTCCAAATTTGAGAAGATTAGTTTGTTTTAATATATACATATTACTACGTTATTTTTTAAATATTAATTTTCCATTATATTTTTTTAGATAAAATACTTTTTTTCCAGCCCAAAAACATTTTTTTTTATCTGGAGCAGCTTCTACGTATTTAATCTCGTCTTTCAAATGAAAAACTTGCCCACAACCTAAAAAAGTTAATATTAGCTTTCCATTATGAAAATCAACTTTGTCTTGTCTGCCCTTCCTTACTGTTACAAATTTTAAATCACTTTGAAAACATTGACCAAATTTATTTTTTTTACAATTTGGTTCTTGACTGTCTACAACCGATATATGTGCAGCAATATTTTTTTTAAATATAAACCCATCATTGTCTAACATATTGCAATCATCAGTTGGTTTACTGGTTTTACCAGAAAACTCGCATTCAAACCAAGCTCCTTTTAATTCTTGGACAGCATAAGTTTTAAAACTTAGAAATAAGAATATTAAAATTAATGGGATTAATAAAACATTCACTCTGAATAAACTCATAAATTTCTCTTTTTTGATTTTACAAGTTGTATTTTATAATTAATTATAAATAAATACTAATATTTTTTCATTAGGATCTAGGAGGAGATTAAGATGAAAATAGTAACAAGAGAAAAATTTCCAAACTTTGTAGGATTTGTCTCCGGAATTGATTTGAAAAAAGAATTAAACAACGAATTAGTAAAAAAAATTGATGAAGCAATAAATAAATTGTCTGTGTTAGTATTTAAAAATCAAAATATCGACGATGACGAACAAGTTAGGTTTACAAAATATTTTGGCGCAATTGAATCATCTGGAAGTAAATCCAACATTACAAAAGCTAGAGACAGAAGATTATCTTCAGATTTGGCAGACGTATCCAATCTAGATAAAAATAATAAACCTTTTAAAAAAAATGATCCACGAAGGATATTTAATTTAGGAAATAGATTATGGCACACTGATAGCTCTTTTAAAAAAATTCCAGCAAAATACTCTCTATTATCTGCCAGGAATATATCCCAAAATGGTGGTAATACTGAATTCGCTGATATGAGAGATGCATATGATTGTCTTGATAACAATACTAAAGCAAAAATTAAAAATATGATTTGTGAACATTCTTTGATTTATTCACGACAAAGATTAGGTTTTGATATGACTAAAGAATTATCCTCAGAAGAAATTAAAAATTTCATACCAGTAAGACAACCGCTTGTTAGAAAAAATAATTTAACAAAAAGAAAAACAATTTTTCTTTCAAGCCATATTGGAAAAATTGAAAATTGGCTAAGACCGGATTCTATGTGTTTTATTAATGATTTAATTGAATATGCTACTCAAACACAATTTAAATATGTTCATAAATGGTCTCAAAATGACCTAATTATTTGGGATAACAGACAAACCATGCACAGAGCTAGAGCATTTGACGATTTAAAAGAAAATAGAGATATGAGAAGAACAACTGTTTTAGGAGAAGAGCAACTTGTTTAATAATTAAAAAGTTACAGTTTCATAATTTTTCAAATCCAATTTTTAAATCACTAATCAGGTCTTGTGCATCCTCATTGCCAGTGTAAATTCTTAGATAGTTACCTGTTGGAACATAACTAGATTTCAGATTTCTGTTTTCTGAAATATTCATTGTAGATAACAGACTAGAGTATCCTCCCCAAGAAGAACCAATTCCAAAGATTTGACAATTATCAGCTATTATATCAATAGCTTCTTTTAATATATTATCATGAAATTCAATTGCAAATAGACCTGAAGCACCCTTAAAGTCTCTTTTCCATAGATTATGATCAGGGTGTTGTTCAAGAGCAGGATGAAAAACTTTTTTTATTATATTCTTAGTTTCCAAAAATTTAGCAATTTCTAAACTATTTTGTGATGATTTTTTCAATCTTAAAGGAAGAGTTCTTAAACCTCTTAAAGACATATATATGTCGTCAGGACTTACATAATTACCTGTATTTTTTGACCATCTTTGAAGTGAATGCAAATTTTCTTTATTACCTAAAACAACGCCCATCATAATGTCAGAATGACCAGAGATATATTTTGTAATTGCTTCTATTACAATATCTACACCAAAATCGAATGGATTTAAATATATTGCAGTTGACCACGTGTTATCTATTAGTGATTTTAAATTATTTTTTTTACAAATCTTGACGACCCTTTTAATGTCAACTATTTCGAAAGTATAAGTTCCAGGACTTTCTATATATACAGCTTTTGTATTGTGTTTTATTAACGTTTCTAAATGATCTAGATCACGTGAATTATAAAATTCAAATTCTATATTTAGTCTAGGAAATTCTTCTTTAACAAATCTTCTTGCTGAACCATAGACAGAATCAGGAATCAAAATATGATCTTTTGCTTTCAATACAGACATTAACCCAATCGAGATTGCTGCCATTCCTGATGGAGCTAATACACATCCCTCAGCATTATATAGATTTGAAATTGCATTAATTAACGAATCTGAAGTAGGGGTTCCATTTCTTCCATAAGTATATTTTCCTTGTCTATTTCTATAATTATCCATTTTAGGACTTAATATTGTGCTAGTTCTATATAAAGGTGGAGCTGGGATTCCATGATTCTCCGACGGATTTTTTCCTGAATGGGATGTAAGTGTTTCTACACTTAAATTTTTAAAATTTTTTTTCATTTATTATTTTCTTAAATTAAAAATTTTTCATAAACTTATAAAAAAATTAATAAAAAATTAACAAAGTATCATTTTTTTTAATTTTTATCTTGAAACTATATCAAATAAGAACGAAAGTACTACAAAATTCATGTTTAACATGGAAAACTTTATTAGTGGAGAAATAATATGAAAACTAAAATGCTTTTAGCAGGTGTTACTGCTGGGGTGATGTTTGCAGGTTCTGTGCTTGCAAGCACATTAGACGATGTAAGAGCAAGAGGTAAGTTAAACTGTATTATTAATACAGGCTTAGCTGGATTTGCTGCGCCAGACGATAAAGGTAATTGGACTGGGTTTGACGTTGATTTTTGTAGAGCTGTTGCAGCCGCTACATTAGGTGATGCAGACAAGGTTAATTACACAACAGCTACAGGTAAGACGCGATTTACTAAACTAGCTGCAGGCGAAGGTGAGATTTTATCTAGAAATACAACTTGGACTTTTTCAAGAGATGTAGATTTATCCCAGACATTCATAGGTGTTAATTACTATGATGGTCAAGGATTTATGGTTCCAAAATCTTTAGGTGTAAAATCTGCTAAGGGATTGGACGGTGCTTCAGTATGTATTCAAACTGGTACTACTACAGAATTAAATCTTGCTGAATATTTTAAGGGAAACAATATAAAATATAACCCTGTACCTATTGAAACCAATGCAGAGGCACAAGAGCTTTACAAAGCAGGCAGATGTGATGTTTACACTACAGACGCATCTGGACTATATGCTACAATGATGAGTTTCGATAACCCGTCAGATCACATGGTTCTACCTGAGATTGTCTCAAAAGAGCCTTTAGGTCCAGTTGTTAGACATGGTGATGATCAATGGGCTGACATAGTTTCATGGGTGCTAAGAGCAATGATGGCAGCTGAAGAAAAAGGTATTACATCAAAGAATGTTAAAGAATTAGCTGCTAAGGATAACAAAGACAAGGAAATAAATAGATTACTTGGTAAGGATCCTTTGCAAGGTTTATCAAAACTCGGATTGTCTCCTGACTGGGCAGTAAATGTTATAAGTCAAGTTGGAAATTATCAGGAAAGTTTTGAAAAGCATCTTTTTCCTCTTACTATTAAAAGAGGCATGAATGCATTATACAGAGATGGTGGTTTACACTACATACCACCAATAAAATAAAAATAATTTTCACTGCGTCTAATTAATAGGCGCAGTGAGTACCTTTTTATTAAAAAATGTAAGACTCTATAATGACTTTTTTTTCTAATATTTGGCGAAATGAAAAAAGTAGAGAGATAATAGTCCAAATCATTGTTTTATTTTTTTTAGGATGGTTCATTTCCTGGTTAGTAATGAATGTGAATGCTAACTTTGAAGCCCTTGGAAAAGATATAAGTTTTGAGTTTTTATTCATTCCAGCAGGTTATGATATTAACCAATATCTTATAGATTACGATAGTAGAGATAGTCATTTGAGGGCAGGAATTGTTGGTTTATTAAACACAGGCCTTGTTGCTTTTTTTGGAATTATTTTAGCAACCCTATTAGGTATTGCTCTTGGAATTATAAGATTATCAAAAAATTGGTTAGCTAGTAAGATAGCCTATTGGTATGTTGAATTCACAAGAAACGTTCCAATTTTATTACACATACTTCTATGGCATGGAATTATAATTAATACTCTTCCTCACCCAAGAAAAGCTATAAGTTTAGGTGAGGTTACATTTTTATCTAATAGAGGATTTTATATCCCAAAACCACTTGCAGAGAGTGGTATTGAACTTGTTTATTTGTTTTTAGTTGTAGCAATAATATTTTCAATATTGTTTGCCAAGTATTGCAAAAAAAAGCAAGATTTAACAGGCATTCAATATCCAGTATTTTGGATTAATTTTTCAGTAATTTTCTTTCTGCCTTTAATTGCTTTTTTTCTATCTGGGATGCCTGTTTCATTAGAAATTCCAGCTTTAAAGGGGTTTAATTTTAGAGGTGGAATGCATATGAGCCCTGAATTAGCCGCATTAACTTTTGCATTAGGAATTTATACTGCTGCTTTTATCGCTGAAATTGTTAGAGCAGGAATTTTAGCTATAGATAATGGCCAAAGAGAGGCTGCTGAGTCAATAGGCTTAAAACCCTCGAAAGTTATGAATTTAGTCATACTACCGCAAGCTAGAAGAGTTATTATTCCGCCACTAACAAGTCAGTATTTGAACTTAACAAAAAATTCATCTCTAGCTATTGCTATAGGTTATATGGATCTCGTTGCCACACTTGGCGGTATATCTCTTAATCAAACTGGTAGAGAAATGGAAACTATGCTTATTGTAATGCTAATTTATTTGTCCGTTTCACTAAGTATATCTGCTTTAATGAACTGGTACAATAGCAAAGTAAAATTGGTAGGAAGATAAGATGAGTGAAAAGACATATAGACCTGGAAATTATCCTGATCTTCCTCCACCTCCTGGCACAGTTGGAGTATATGGATGGATTAGACAAAACTTATTTTCATCTATAAGTAACTCTCTACTTACAATCATATCAGTATTACTTCTTTACTATTTAATTGATGGAATAATAGGGTGGTTTTTCTTAGATGCTGTTTTTGATGCTGATTCTAAAATTGCGTGTAGAAAAATAAATGATGGAGCTTGTTGGGCGGTTATAACAAGAAGAGTAGGTCAGTTTGTTTATGGGTTTTACCCCGAAGCTGAAAGGTGGAGGATTGACATAACATTTTTAACAATGTTTGTAGCTTTTGCACCTTTACTGTATCCAGATATACCAAAAAGAAAGTGGTTATTATATTTCAGTGTCTTTTATCCATTTTTTGCATTTGTGTTAATTATGGGTGGTTATTTTGGTCTTCAGAAAATTGAATATAGTCTTTTTGGTGGTTTTATGCTCACAGTCATTTTAGGAGTTTGCGGTATTGTTTGTTCATTGCCTCTAGGAATTCTACTAGCATTGGGAAGGCAATCGAATTTAACAGTAGTTAGAACATTAAGTGTTTGTTTCATTGAATTTATGAGAGGAGTACCTCTAATAACACTTCTTTTTGTTGCATCTTCAATGCTAAATTATTTTCTTCCACCCGGAACTAATTTTAGTATTTTGGTTCGAGTCATAATCATGTTCACTTTTTTCTCTGCTGCCTACATAGCAGAAGTGATAAGAGGTGGTATACAAGCAATTCCAAAGGGACAGTATGAAGCTGCTGACGCTTTAGGAATGAGTTATTGGCAAAAAACAAGATTTATAACCCTTCCTCAAGCATTAAAGATTTCAATACCGGGTATTGTAAACACGTTTATAGGTTTATATAAAGATACAACTCTAGTAGTTGTCATAGGATTGTTAGATCCACTTGGTATTGGAAGGGCAGCACTTGCTGATACAAAATGGAATGGTTTATCTACTGAGACTTATCTATTTGTAGCGTTATTCTTTTTTGTAAGCTGTTTTGCTATGTCTCGTTATTCTTTATGGCTTGAAAATAAATTAAACACTGATAAAAAGTGAGAATAAAATGGTAGTGAATAAAAATAAATCCTCAAAACCAGTCATTGAAATAAAAGAAATGCATAAATGGTTTGGCAACTTTCATGTTCTTAAAAATATTTCTTTGGGTGTCAATCAAGGTGAACGGATAGTTATTTGTGGGCCATCTGGGTCTGGGAAATCTACACTGATTAGATGTATAAACAGATTAGAAGTTCATCAACAAGGTAATATTATTGTAAATAATGTTGAATTAACTGGAGACTTAAAAAATCTTGAAGCCATAAGAAGTGACGTCGGAATGGTATTTCAGTCCTTCAATTTGTTTCCTCATTTAACTGTTCTCGAAAATTGTACTTTGGCTCCGATTTGGGTTAAAAAACTTCCAAAAAAAGAAGCTGAGGAATTAGCAATGGAATTATTAACTAGAGTAAAAATTCCAGAACAAGCTCTAAAATACCCTGGACAATTATCTGGAGGTCAACAACAAAGAGTTGCTATAGCAAGATCATTATGCATGCAACCAAAAATAATGTTATTTGATGAACCAACTTCTGCCCTTGATCCAGAAATGATAAAAGAAGTTTTAGATACTATGATAGAATTAGCTGAAACTGGAATGACTATGTTAGTTGTTACTCATGAAATGGGTTTTGCTAAAAAAGTTGCAGATAGTGTTATTTTTATGGATGAGGGTGAAATCATAGAGCAGAATGACCCTAAGAATTTTTTTAACAATCCTAAAAACGATAGAACTAAGCTTTTCTTAAGCCAAATTCTTAATCATTAGATTTAAGTATAATTTCCTGTTTGTATTTTTTGTCCAGATGTAGCCCACTCTGTCCAAGAGCCATCATATATAGGAATATTCTCTTTACCTAAACAATAAAGTGCGACTGATATAACACATGCGGATACTCCAGATCCACAAGTTGCAATTATATCCTCTGATGTATCAATGTTATTATTTGAAAAAAACTTGCCTAACTCTTCAATTGATTTTAGAAAACCGTCATTTGTCAGTAATTTAGATGAAGGTAAACTTTTAGAATTTGGAATATGACCAGATTTTAATCCTGGTCTTGGTTCTTTAGCTTCACCAACAAACCTTTCATAAGATCTGGCATCTAAAATTACTTTTGAATTATTTTTTGAAATAGAAATCATTTCCTCTAAATTTACAACAAGGTCTTTTTTTTGAGTTTTACTAACAAAGTTGCCTTTAGAAATAATTGTTTTTTTAACCGTTGTTTCTCCGCAACTTTTTTTCCAATTTTTTAATCCACCATTTAAGATTAAAATATTTTTATGACCAAAATATCTAAGTAAAAACCATGCTCGAGCCGAAGACAACAACGGTGAATTATCATAAATAATAATTTCATCTTCATTATTAAGACCTAGGTTTTGCATCATATCTGAAAAAAGATCTTTTGATGGGATCATGTGAGGTAAAGGATTTTTTGGATCTGCAATCTTATTAATATCAAAGAAAACAGAATTAGGGATATGTTCTTTTTGGTATTCTTCCTCAGCATTTAAACCGGAGTCTGGAAGATAAAATGTAGCATCTAATATTTTTATATTTGGCTTATTAATTTTACTTTTTAGTGTTTTAGGTTCTATGAATAAAGAGTTGTTCAAAATATTTCTCCAATTACAGCCAATTAGGAATTATTAAATCTTTTGATTTTAAAAATTCTGGATTCCATATTTTAGATTGATATCTTTGACCGGAGTCACATAAAATTGTTACAATAGTGTGCCCTGGACCTAGCTCTTTTGCTATTTCAATTGCTCCAGCCACGTTGATACCACTAGAGCCCCCAAGAAACAAACCCTCCTCGCTAAGTAAATCAAATATAACTTTAAGAGCTTCGTTGTCGCTTATTCTTAAAGACAAATCTACAGGGCAGCTTTCTAAATTCTTTGTGACTCTACCTTGACCAATACCCTCTGTTATTGAGTCTCCTTCTGCTTTTATTTCACCATTTTGATAAAAATTGTACAATCCAGAGCCAAAAGGATCTGATAAAGCTATTTTAATATTCTTATTTTTTTCTTTTAAAAACAATCCTGTACCAGATAGAGTTCCTCCAGTACCAACTGCACAAGTAAAAGCATCTACTTTACCTTCTGTTTGTTCCCATATTTCAGGTCCTGTTGAGCTATAATGTGACATTTGATTTGCAACGTTATCAAATTGATTAGCCCAAAGAACTCCATTTGCATGTGATTTGGCTAAATTCTCTGCGATTTGTTGTGATTGTCTTATGTAATTTCCAGGATTTGAATAAGGCAAAGCAGGAACTAATTTTAATTCACATCCAATCAATCTTAAAGCATCTTTTTTTTCTTGACTTTGTGTTTCAGGCATCACAATAAAGGTTTTATAGCCTAATGAATTTCCAACTAGTCCTAGGCCGATTCCTGTGTTGCCGGCAGTTCCCTCAACAATTATACCTCCTGGCAATAATTGTTTTTTTTCTATTGCATCTAAAACAATTCCTTTGGCAGCTCTGTCCTTTATAGATGAGCCTGGATTAAGAAACTCTGCTTTTCCATAAATTTCACAACCAGTAATTTCACTGGCTTTTTTTAATTTTATTAGCGGGGTATTTCCAATCGCATCAACAAAATTATTTTTAATATTATTTTTCATAAATTTTTACTTAACTTATAATCAATTTTATATATATACAAAAACTATATTAATTTAATATAGAAAATTTAAAATGATTAATTTTAAAAATATTTACTTCTCAATTGGTGGTGTTCCACTCTTTGAAAATGCGTCTGGATTTGTTCCCACAGGACATAAAGTGGGTATTGTTGGAAGAAATGGTGCTGGAAAAACAACTTTATTTAAATTAATTTTAAATGAGATTATTCTAGACGGTGGAGTTATCGAGGTGCCAAAAAATTATAAGATTGGCTATGTTTCTCAAGAAGCTCCATCAACTGAAGTAACGTTATTGGATACAGTTCTAAAGTCTGATATTGAAAGATCACAACTTTTATACAATGCTCAAATAGAAAAAGATCCAAATAAAATTGCAGAAATTCATACTAGATTGTCGGACATTAATGCATACTCTGCTGAAGCGAGAGCATCTTCAATTTTAAATGGATTGGGGTTTAGTAAAGATGATCTGATTAAGCCATGCTCTAGCTTTTCAGGTGGTTGGAGAATGCGTGTTGCATTAGCAAGTGTGTTGTTTTCTAACCCAGAATTACTTTTACTTGATGAGCCCACAAACTATCTAGATTTTGAAGGTTCTGTTTGGCTAGAAAATTACTTACAAAAATTTAAAAACACTGCTTTGGTTATTTCTCATGATAGAAATTTACTAAATAAATCAGTAACTAGTATATTACATTTATCACAAAAGAAATTAGTTTTTTATAGTGGTAATTATGACTTTTTTGATAAAGAAAGAAGACTTAAATTAGATCAAGTAAAATCTCAAAAAAATAAACAAGATGCTCAAAGGGCGCATTTAGAAAGTTTTATAAATCGTTTTAAAGCAAAAGCTTCTAAAGCTAAACAGGCTCAATCAAGAATTAAAATATTGGAAAAAATGAAACCTATAGTAATTGAAGAAAACCAAAAAATCCCAACTTTCAAATTTGACATAGTTACAAAATTTTCTCCTCCACTAGTTACAATTGATCAAGCCACCGTCGGATATAATGATGTACCTATTTTAAAAAATATAAATTTAAGTATAGATCCGGATGATCGTATAGGCCTTTTAGGAGTAAATGGCGAGGGCAAATCTACTTTTTCTAAGTTGCTGGCAAAAAAATTAAATTTAATGAAAGGAAAATTAAATTCTCCACAAAAAATGAAAATTGGATATTTCGCACAACACCAATTAGATGAGCTAAGGCCAAATGAGACACCCTTTCAGCATTTATTCACTAAACTTGACAAGGAGATACCTTCTAAGATTAGAGCTAAACTTGGTTCAGCTGGATTCACACAAGATACAATGGATATTGAAGTAAAAAGATTGTCTGGTGGACAAAAAGCAAGATTATTACTTCTTTTAGTTGTTATTGAAAAACCTGATTTATTAATTCTAGATGAGCCTACAAACCATTTAGATATTGAGAGCAGGGAGTCACTTATTATGGCTTTAAATGATTATAAAGGATCATTAATTTTGGTAAGTCATGATGCTTTCTTAGTAGAAAGATTGGTTGATCGACTTATAATTATAAAAGATGGAAATGTTTCAGAATTTTCAGGTGATATTTATGAATATAGAAAGCTTGTCTTAAACAACAATCCAATTAAAGCCAAACAAAAGTATAAAAGCGAAAAAAAACTATATCAAGTTAAGACTAAAACATATAACAACAAGGATTTAAAAAAACTTTTAAAAATTTGTGAAAACAAAATTACTGATTATGAAAATCAAAAGAGCAATTTGGAAAATGAGATGTTACTTGAAAATTTTTATGAAGCTAATAATCAAAAGCGTATTCACGAAGTAAATATTGAGTTAAAAAGTTTAATAAATCTTATTACTGAAGAAGAAAAAAAATGGGAAGAATTAGCAGTTAAAATAGAAAAGCTTAATTAATGAATTCGCTAGAAGCTTATATTAGTCTTTTTATTTCTTCGTTTTTATCTTCGACAATTCTTCCTGGCCATTCTGAAATAACATTGACAACTCTCATTCTGTTAAAAAAATATTCTCAATTTTTGCTCATTTTCTTTGCAAGTCTTGGTAATATATTAGGTTCAATTGTTAATTGGTTCTTAGGATTATATATAACAAAATTTGTTAATAAATGTTGGTTTCCTTTTCCAAAGAAACAATTAGATAAGGCTTCTTCATGGTATTTAAAATATGGTAAATGGTCTTTATTTCTTTGTTGGGTTCCTATAATTGGAGACCCATTAACAATTGTTGCAGGTATTTTTCGAGTTCCTTTGATTATATTTATAATTATAGTGTCAATATCAAAGGTATTAAGATATATTTTTGTAGGTTATATAGCATTAAAACTTTTATAATTAATATTGTGTGATTAAGATGAAATTATTTACTGCATTTTTACTTGTTTTATTTTCAAATTCTTTTACCTATGCAAAAAAAAATAATGATGAGATTGTTAATAATAATTTTGAAACAGAGTGCAAATTATTAGAAGCTGAAATTAGTTTATTACTTTTTTACGCTGATGATAAATTTATGAATAAACCTGAATTAATTTCAAAATATCTTAAGGAAGTGAATTTTCATGAAATTGTAGATTCTTGGGAAAAGTTATGTAAGTAATGGTGGGTAGTAGATGAAGGGTTTGCAAAAATCATTAGTAATAATATTTGTAACCATTTTTAGTGTCTTATTTTCTGTAAGTAATAGTTGGGCACCAATAAAAATAGGCAATGAAGATAAAATAAATTTTAAAAAGACAATAGAACAACAATTTACAGATAAAGTAGTAAAGAATTTCAGTCATAAAAATAATTCTGTTTATAACTATTTTTCTGCAAATAAAAAATCTAAATATGCACTAGATGCTCTTTATATTCTTGGTAGAATATTCTTTAATCAAAGAAAGTATGAAGAGGCAGTAATAACATTTGCAGATTTTACTAGTAATTATCCTATGGACGAGAGGTTTCAAGAATATGCTTTATACATTTAAAATTGTGGCAGTTGTATTGAGTTTATGTTTATTTTCAAATGTATCTAATGCTATAGGTTTTAAATTAAATTGTGAAATTAACGAATTTAAAAAAATAAAAAGTAAATCTAAATCCAAATTATTAGATTTAGCAAATATACAACAAACTCACGAATTTATCGGAAGAGATGTTAAGCTTTCAAAAACAAATTTATTTGGAGAACTAAAATATAATGGTTTGCATTATGGAAAGAAACTTGAATGGATTCATTATGTTGATGATTTAATTATTAAATACGTATACTACGCACATAAGTCTAAAATAGGTCAAGGTAGATTAAATATAGAAGCAAGTTATAGAAAAAAACCCTTTCAAGAAAAAAAACTTTTATTTGATTATAATGGAACTTGTTTTTTTCAAAAAATTGAAAAACGAGTAACAGCTAAAGCTGAAAATTCAAAAATTATTATTAAAGAAGATAAAGAGTCAAAAAGGTTAGCTGAACAAGAAAGACAAAAGCGGATAGAGTTAGAAAAGAAACTGGCAGCATTAGAAAAGAAGTCTCAATCTAAGCTAATAGTTGAGGACGAAGCCTCTAAACGTTTAGCTGAAGAAGAGAAACAAAAGCGTATTGAACTTGAAAAGAAACTCGCCATACTATCCAGGAAGAATAACGTTAATGTAGATAATTTAGTTGAAGACAACACAGCCCCAGTAATATCTGCTCAAAGTAAACAAGAAGGATTTTATGCGACTATATCTGGAACTATTACAGATAATGTTAAACTAGCAGAAGTCCTGATTGATAATAAATTTATTACTCCTAAAAGTGACGGTTCTTTTAATACCAAACTCTATGTTCCCCGTAATGGACTTGAAGTAAAGATACTTGCTTTTGATATGAAGGGTAATAAAGCAACTAAAACATTGCAGGTAGAAAGAGGGGCAATAGAAGAAGCATCAGGACCTATATTTGCATCATTGGACCCATTAGCTAAGAAGGTTAAATCTAATCCTAATGCTCTTGCTCTCATTGTTGGTGTAGCAGATTATGAAAAGACTAATGCAGATGCTATCTATGCAGATAAAGATGCACAGCAGTTTTATGATTATGCACGAATGAAGCTAGGTATACCTGCAAAGAACATAAAAGAGCTTGTAAACAACAAAGCAGATTTAGGTGAGATAGCTCTTGCTGTGCAAGACTGGATTGCACGCTCAACAAAGCAAGGTAAGACAGATGTTTACATATACTTTGCAGGACACGGACTTGCTTCCGATGATGGTAAAGATATGTATCTTTTACCTTATGATGGCAGACCTAGATTGTTAAACAAAACAGCTTTACTAAGAGACGAACTTTTTGCTGACATTAAAAAAGCCAACCCAAGAAGCGTTACAGTCTTCCTAGACACCTGCTACAGTGGCACCACACGTGGCACGGATATGCTAATAGCCTCAAGACCCATAGTAATACGTGCATTAGAACAATCCATACCTAACAACTTCACAGTCTTTAGCGCTGCTGCAGGTGACCAGACTAGCAAACCACTAGAAGAAGCTAAACACGGTATGTTCTCATACTTCTTAATGAAGGGCATGGAAGGTGATGCAGATGCCAACAATGATAATAAGATTACTGCACTTGAACTACACGCTTATGTAGAACAAAATGTTGTCCAGCAATCCTCTGGCTCTCAGACCCCTGAGCTACAAGGTGATAAAGATAGAGTGCTAGTCCAGTTTAATTAGAGATGCCCTGCCTGCTTCACAAGTAAAACCCAATTTGTTACTATAGTAATATGAATTATATATATAAGATATTGATGATACTTTTGGTTTCCATGAATATGGCCCACTTATCCTATGCTAATTCATTCGGCAAAAAAGAAAAAACTATTACCGTAGCTGACAATCAGGTTACTAGATTAAACTGTATAGTTGCAAACTCAAATTCGGGGAGTGTTTCAATGCAATGGATTCGAAGTTTTATTCCTCAAAATTATTTAATTCAACTGACCTCAAAATTTGGGATTGCTGGTAAAAATGAAGTACAAAGTGTTAAATATTTTAAAGATAAAATTAGTTTCAATTATATTATAAAAAATAATGGCGATTTAGATTCTTTAATTAAGCACACTTATTTTAAACGGACCAAAAAATTAGGCATTTCATTTTATATTCCTGAAAAGCATTATTTATTCGGTGACGGACCTTTTCTTCATGATAAAAGATTGGATGCTGTTATTTGGGGTGATTGTAAAGAAGAAGTTTTAATAGCATCTAGGCAAGGAACAAAGAAATTTGATGTCGCAAGTAATGACAAACTATTCAAAGGTCTATTTAATAATGTAGATATATGTGACAAAGCATCTACATCTGAGGGAACATGGAATAATCACCCAGATTTATTAGAATTTGTTGAAGAAGCAAAATTTCGTGGCTTAGATTGTGGTGTGAAAGACAGTAAAAATACTGTTATAGCCTCTAAACCAATAATACAAACTTATACAAAGCCTGTCGCATTATCAGCGGAGTTAGATGCTGCTAATGAAAGAGCACGTGAACTGGAACAAGAACTAGAACAACTAGCATTATCAGCAGAGTTAGATGCTGCTAATGAAAGAGCACGTAAATTGGAACAAGAACTGGTCAAGCTTAGAGAAAAACAACAAGAACAACAACATAGAATGGACTCTGACAATCAAGAACCAATTATTAATGCTTTTAGTAAACAAAATGGTCCTAATGCAATCATTTCAGGTCGTGTAAGTGACAACATAGAAATTGCTGAAGTATTGGTTGATGGTCAAGTAATAACAATAAAAAATAATGGAACATTTGAAACTAAATTCTATGTTCCAAGAAGTGGTAAAACTATTGAAATAGTTGCTTTTGATACAAAAGGGAATAAAGCTTCTAAGTTATTTAAGATAGAACGTGGCAATATTCAACAAGCAAATGTCCAAAAGTTTAAAAGTCTAAACCCATCTCTTAAAACAGTAAAAAGTAACCCTAGTGCATTAGCATTAATTATAGGTATTTCTAATTATGAGAACACAAAAGCAAGTGCTCTATATGCAGATAGTGATGCAAAGATGTTTTACGATTATGCTAATTTAAAATTAGGAATTCCTTCATCTAATATTAAAGAGCTTGTGAATGACAGTGCTGAAAGAATTGATATTACAAGAGCAATAAAATCATGGCTTTTAAAAAGAACAGTAACAGATAAAACTGATATATATGTATTCTTCGCAGGACATGGATTAGCTACAGATGATGGTAAAGATGTGTATCTTCTACCTTATGATGGTGTTCCTGATTTATTAGAAGATTCTTCCATCAAAAGAAAAGAGCTATTTGCAGATATACAGGCTACTAAACCACGTTCGGTGACGGTATTCTTAGATACATGTTATTCTGGTGGCACACGGAATGAAGAAACATTAGTTGCTAGTCTAAGACCAATTATTATTACTGCTAAAGAACAAGCTATACCAAGTAACTTTACTGTGCTTTCAGCAGCTCAAGGCAATCAGACAAGTCAATCACTTGAAGAAGTTAAACATGGTTTATTTTCCTATTATACAATGCTTGGTATGGAAGGTGGAGCAGATTCAAATAATGATAATAAAATTACTGCGCGAGAACTTCATGCCTTCATCAAAGATAAAGTAGAAAGACAATCACAGTTTAGACAAACACCTGAACTACAAGGTGATAAAGATAGAGTGCTAGTACAGTTTAACTAGAGAGTTAAATTAAATTCAAAAGAAATTTGATAACAAAAAATGAAAAAAATTCATGTAAATTATAATTGTTCGATATGTAATGGAACTTCAATTTCTTATAAAATATTTGGTATGCCTAATACTCATACAATAGCAAGACTTGAGAGCTTTTCTGGACTTAATGTTAAAATTATGGGTTGTGTGCTCCCATATGCAGATGAGACAACTTATTTATTCCAATGCAAAGTATGTAAAAATGAATGGTTTGAATATGAAGAACTTGAAGAAAACTTTTTTGAATTTTTATATGAGAACTATTCTGGACAACCAATGCCTAAAATTGTTTACGAAGGGGGATTAATTCATCTAGAACCAAGGGAAAACTATCAATATTTATGTATACCAAACGAAAAACAAACAAAACTTTTTTGGAACCAAATAGATAAGTTTGATGTTTGGTCATGGAAAAACAAATATGTAAATGATGGGATAGATGATGGTTTTGGTTGGAAGTTAAAAATCAAAAGAAAAGGTAAAAAGAAAAAAAATATTAATGGGTTTAATAGTTTTCCTTTTGATGAAAAGTTCTTTGATAAATTTTTAAAAACTTTTGCTGATTTTAGTGATTGGGAATTAAATATCTAATACTTATCTGATACAATGACATACTATGCACGTAGGTATCATGGTCGTGAACAGAAAGTGCAGATACATAATGGTGGATAACACATGAACTATGCATTGAAAATGATGGCAGTTATGTTGGCACTTGGGGTGTTGGTTTTGCAAGGGTGTCAGACTACTAGTACTAACGAACAAAGTTCTAATGTATCTAAAAAATCATTTTTTCAAAAAAGTAACCAAACAGCAAAAAAACCTAAATACGCACCTTATGATTGGAAGCCTTCGGATGCTAATAGTAGAGAAATTTGGTTTGTAAACAATTATAAACGTGGTTCTTCTCTATTTAATTATAGTGATTGTAACTGGTTTTATAGATATAAAGGACAAGTTAAGAATACATTTCTTAGAAATGGAAATGTAATAGTTGAAAAGGATTTAAATAATTATGTTTCGCAAATAGTTGATGTATCATTTGAACCTAAAGATAAACTTATTTTTATTGAGGGTTTAGATGGTTTATCACCTAGTTCATATGTAAAATATGAAGCAAAAGAAGGCTTAAAATTTATAAAAGTTGAATTTATTTATAAATATAACGGTAAAGAAGAAATTAGTATATGTGATATTCATTCAAAAAACTTCATAAATAGAACAAAACTTCAAAAAATTGAAATTGAAGAAGCAAAGGCAAAAGCAAAGGAAAGAATAGCTAAATTAAATAAATTCGCACCTGTTCTTCAAGCAAAGAAAAAAGAAACTAACAATCCTGTAATTAAAATAAACTCATTACCTAAAAAAGTAGATAATCTTAATCTTATTATTAGAGGAAATGTAAGTGATGATAGTGGTGTGGCAATAGTTCTTATGCAAGGGGAAAAAGTAAAGGTCACTTCAGATGGAAGGTTTGTAGGAAAGATTAAGCTTGGTTATGGGTTAAATAAAATTAAAATCCAAGCAGAAGATATTAATGGAAATATAGCTGAAAAAACAATTAAAATAATTCGTGAAGAATACATATCAGAACAAATGTTAGCTGATGTTGACTTACCTCCTAAAACTAAAATGCGCAATCCAGACGCATTAGCAGTAGTAATTGGAGTTGAAAACTATCAATATGTACCAGATGCTACTTATGCATATAACGATGCTGAAGTATTTAGAGAATATTTATCTGAAACCTTAGGTTTTAAAAAACAGAGAATTAAAATAGCTACTAATAGCAAGGCTACACAAGCTGAATTAAACAAACTCTTAGGCTCCAATGGTTGGCTTTCCAGAAATATAGTAAAAGGTAAGTCTGACATAGTTGTTTATTTTTCTGGACATGGAATAGCTAATTCAAAAGATAGCAACACAGGAATACTTCCCTTTGATGTAGACCCAAACTATGCAATTGGACTACCTCTCAAAGAGCTTTATTATAATTTATCTAAAATGGGTGCTAAAAGTGTGACAGTTTATTTAGATGCTTGTTTTACTGGTCAAACAAGAGATTCTAAAATGCTTATAGCTGATGCAAGACCTATCATTATATCTCTTAATAAAGAGAACATACCTTCAAATATAACAGTATTTTCTGCATCCACTGGTTCGCAGATTAGTGGTGCAATAAAAGAAAAAGAACATGGTTTGTTTACATATTATCTCTTAAAGGGAATGTCAGGTGATGCTGATATAAACAAAGATAAATCTATTCAAATGAATGAATTATCAAGATATGTGTCTAAGAATGTAAAAGACCAAGCAGCAATTAATGGAAGAGAACAAACACCTGAACTAAAAGGTGATAAAGACAGAGTGCTTGTGCAGTTAAATTAGAATTCTCTAACTAATTTACAAATAAAACTTCTATATTCTAAATCTATCTAGCTCAGCATGTTTAAAAAGATTATGAGATGATTTTTGAGTTATATCGTCCTTTCCTTTTATCAAACTCATATACCTAAGTGCTAAATTAGCTTTTTTAAATAAATGTAATTCTTTATTATTAGGAGCTTCATTAATTACATTCTGAGAACTAATTAATAGATTTTTATGTGTCTCATCTATTTCTCTTAAAATATCTTCTACTGCATCTTCAACAGCTTCTTTAAACGCATCAATTTGCCTCCAACGTGATAAAGTTTGTTCTCTAATTTTAAGTTGGTTTGCGATAATCGAAGCCTTAATGCCTGAGGCAATTAAATGAACAGCAATAAGTTGATTTTCATTGAGTTTTGTTGACATTTTTATGTTTGATACTAAATTTTTAAACTTTATTATAATACAAATAATTGATATAAAACAGTACTTTGAGATCTTAATATGATTTAATACTTTATAAATTTACATAATATTTGTTTTAAATTGGTTAAGCTTTGTTAAAATAATTTCTATATAGATGATGAAACTAATCCAGGCAGATTAATTGGTGAATTAAATGGGTTTAGGAAATGAGTTATTTTTGTAGCAAATGTGAATACCCATTCAAGACTTTATGGAGATGTAAATATGGTCACCACAAAGAATGGGTATCTATTTGTTATAATTGTATTAGAGATATAAGAAGTGTAAAAATTAGATTTGTAAGTCAGATTGAGAATATTAAACGAATAATAAAATGTAGACTGAACCCATCAAAAATTTATCTTCACTTATTTGAGGTAAAAATATGAAACTACATATTACAACACTAACAACAATTTTTATTAGTTTTGGGGCTAGTGCAAATTTAGAATTTTGTAACGATTTAGAAAGAAATGCAAAATATATATACGACCTTTATTTAAAGCATGAAGATGTTAAAACATTGGTTAAGGAGGGTAAAATCAGGAAAGATAAAAAATTTTTTACTCAGGATATTGATTTCAATAGAGAATTATCTGAGTATTATCTTAAACAAGCTAGCCAAATTTCTAATGTTTATAATGCTTTTTGTAAAGAAAAGTA
Source organism: uncultured SAR116 cluster alpha proteobacterium (assembly GCA_902593735.1). Taxonomy (GTDB): domain Bacteria; phylum Pseudomonadota; class Alphaproteobacteria; order Puniceispirillales; family Marisalimonadaceae; genus Marisalimonas. The sequence goes on along the minus strand of CACJJL010000005.1, from coordinate 35,536 downwards.
AGCGAAAATATGGCGAGGGACTTTACGTTACCTATTTTTAAAATTATTACTATTCTTTTTAAGCCATCCCTTTTCCATAGGAGAGGGTAAACCTATACCAATATTACACCAATCTTCTTCTGTCTGGTTAGATTTAAGAAACTTCATAAGTGCTTTATTAATTTGTTTCCAACCATAATAGTTGTTTTTGTAAGTTTTGTGGTATTGTTCAGTAAGATTTTCTACAAGAAGAAGTTGACGGTTTGTTAAACTTTTTCTGTTGGTTTATATAATTTATAAGTTAAGTTATTAGTTATTTTATTATCGCTCATTGTGACACCAACTTGGATATCACTCTGAGCTATATATTTGGTTCTTTTTGATACTTCTTTTTCTTTAACCATAGCACTTAATGAACTAGGGTTAATTGTATAATGATTGCGGTCAAACTTACCTTTATCACGTTTTCTTTTTGTCCAAGAAATTATTCCTTTTTCTCTAAGAGATTTTAATGAACGCTTCACTGTTGATAGACTCACTTTGCTTTTTCTAGAAAGATAATCCTGAGTACACCAAGCAACATTTCCTTCATTTTGATTTACTTTATAAGCTAAGTATAACAATATATGGTCTTCACAACCTTCAAGATTACCTTCACATTCAAAAGCAAGTTTAATTAAATCCCAAGACATTAATCTTTATCTTTATGTAGAGACTTTATACTATTTTCTATCTCAATATTAAGCCATCTTGTAGAGCCACCAATTTTTGTTGGTTTTGGAATTCTCTTTTCCTTTAACCATCTCCAAATTGTTGGAATTGAAACACCATAGACATTAGCTACTTGCCCCACACGAAGATGTTGAAATGGAGTTTGATATGACATTGTTTAATCCTCATTTGTTATAAATGAGATAAACTTATTTGAATTTTTGTGAGCAATGTACGTTAGTAAAAATTAAAATTTGAATTTAAACACGAGTAATAAAAATTAAAAGGGTAACTTTAGAATTATATATTATAAAAAACTAATTAAAACAGAAGGTTAGGGTCAGATAATGGCTCCCCGGGACGGATTCGAACCGCCGGCCAGACGATTAACAGTCGTCTGCTCTACCGCTGAGCTACCGGGGAATATATTAACTGCCTTTGTTCGTTTTTAATCTAATTATCATAAATTGCAACACTTTAATAAAACAATTCAAAGACTTGATGATTGATTATCATTTCAATATTGTTTTAGCAATTTTACTAATTTCTTTTTGAGTTAATGATTCAACATCTATAAGTTTTACTATTTTACGATCATTTTTTATTGTATTTGATGAGTAGGACGGATCATAATGACTTTCTAAAAAGCTCTGTGTTAGCTCTATCCAATTTTTTTTGAGTATTAATTCTTTCCAATTTTCAATTAAATTTTTGCTCAATCTTTTTTTTAGACCATTAAGCAAAGGATAAATTAATTTAGGATTTTTACACATATAATCATAATCTTTAACAAGAAAATTTGCTCTTAATTTCAAATCTGCTTTGATTTCAACCCTAGGTGAAATTATCATTTTTGCCCAAATTGATTTAGGTATATGAACATTACCAATTTTACTACTTTCTGCTTCTACATATATGTTTTTCTTCAGATCAAGTTGTTTAAGTTGATTAAATAATTTGCTTTCAAACAATTTTTGAGAGGGCTGATCTAAACCTGGGACTTTACCCAATAAGGAACCTTTATGATTGGCCAAACCCTCTAGATCTATAATTTGTCCACCTAATTCACCAATATTTTGTAAAATTTTAGTTTTTGCAGAACCGGTTTTTCCACTTATTAAAATTATTCTTAATTTAGATCCTATAGTTTCAAAAAATTTAACTACTCTATTTCTATATTCTTTATATCCACCATCTAATTGGTATGTTCTCCATCCCACTTCTGATAAAATAGTTGAAAAAGCCTTGGACCTCTGACCACCTCTCCAACAATAAATCAATGGTTGCCATGAACCTTTTTGCTTAAGAAATTTTTTTTCAATGTGGTCTGCAATATTTCTTGCAGTAAGTGAGGATCCTATTATTTTTGCCTTGAAGGTGCTTTCTTTTTTATAAATGGTACCAACTTTTTCTCTTTCTTGATCAGATAATACAGGGCAATTGATAGCTCCTATAATATGGTCATTAGCAAATTCTGATGGAGATCTTACATCAATAATTGTATCAAATTTTTTGCTTTCCCAATTTTTAATTGATTTATATTTTTTTACCATTTTTTACGTTATTCTAATTTTATTATCTAAATTATTTACAAATCCTATTTCTGTAAAATTAATTTTGTTTTCTTTTAAAATTTTAAATTGTTTAATTTTTTCTTCTTGTGGAATTATAAAGGCTAAACCTCCAACAGTTTGAGGATCATATAATACTTCATCTATTAATTTTGTTTCTCTATCATAAACTAATTCTTTTTGTGCTGTGTTAAAATTTTTCTCGAATAATGAAGACCTAACATTTTTGGATAAAGCTTCCGTAACACCGTTATATATAGGTATTTTATCTGGATAGATTGTCAGTCCAGTTTTTCCAACATCTCTTTTTATTAAGTTTAATAGATGGTTTGCTAGCCCAAAGCCAGTAATGTCTGTCATAAATAGAATTTTCAATTTATCTGAAATTTTTGAGAAACTAATATTTCCTTGAGACATCTGGTTAAGAACTTCAATTTGGTAATAACTGTCAATAATATCGTTATTTATACCTGAGAATATTATCCCAGATCCTATTTTTTCAGTTAATATTAAAATATCATTTTCTTTTAGTTTACTTCGGATTTTGTTGCTAACTATTTTCTTTTTCTTGCCCATTACTGAAAAACCAATGATTGGATCTTTATCTTTACCAATCATAGTATGTCCACCACTTATAGAACAACTAGTTAATTTAAATACATCATTTGCTCCAGCGGTAACTTGTTCTAAATCTCTAGAATTTATTTCAGAATTTGAAAATGGAAGTTGTAAAATCATTAGGGCAGAAATAAGTTTAGAATTAACTGCAATTATATCATTAATAGCATGATTAGCTGCAATTTTTCCTAATAGATATGGGTCCGATACAATAGAGCTAATCATATCAACACTTTGATATAAATTTGGATAATTTTTTACATTAATAGCATCTTCAGATGTGTTAATTATCTTTTTTGGTAGAATAGTTTTAAGAGCATTAAAATCTACTTTTGCAGCACAACCTCTGCATTGCATTTGATAAGCAGGTATATTTTTATTACTTTTTTTTACTATTTTATCAAAATTATTCAAGAAATCTGAAAAACTCGAATAGTTTTTTTGGCTTAAATTATTAAATTTTCTTACAAATTTTTGATCTATGAATTTTTTTAATAGAAAACAAAATCTTGAAGTAAAAGTAAAATTATATTTTGTCGCAATAGCAAAACTATTTGACAATCCAATTACAGATAAATAATTTTTATTAAATTTATAAGGTACAGCTTCTTTTTTTTGAATAAATCCTATGATACTTTTAGCAAGAGGTTTACCAGATTTTACTGCATAAACACCTGATTTACTCAAATTTTGATTGTTAAAATCAACTACATCACCTGCGGCAAAAATATAATTATGATTTGTTTGGAATTTATCATTAACAATAATAAAATTATTTTTATTTAAAATAATATCTGATTTTTTTATCCATTCTGGTGGCATGGCATTTGTAGATAGAATTGCCTTATCAATTTTCAATTTAGTTTTGTTTGATAAAAGTAGTTTGTCTTTTTGTACTTCAATCACTTCAACTTTTTCAATAACATTAATGTGTGTTTTTTTTAGAGTTTGTTTGGCTACTTTTCTGGTTTTAGAAGGGAAAGAACTTAATAGTCCATTTTTGCCAGTTATTATACTTATTTTTAAATTAGATTTGTTATTTTTGAAACGTTTTTGTAAACCTAAAGCTAACTCTACTGAAGCAGGGCCTCCTCCAATAAAGGCGATATTATTATTTTTTTTTATTTCAGTTAAAAAATTATTGGATAACTTTGAAATTGGTTTAACTGGAACACAATATTTAAGTGCCCCTTTTATAGTTTTGTTATTACTTTTGATACCGCAATTTATAGATAATACATCAAATTTTATTTTTGGTCTGTTTTTTAAAATAATTTCTTTATTAAGTGCTGAAATTTCTAAAACTTCTGAATGTATAAACCTAATATCCAATTTGAAACAAAGTTTATAGAGATCAATATGCGTTTCTCTCCAAGTGTAAATTCCTTCTATAAAACCTGGTATCATTCCAGAATAAGGAGTATCAATTTCATTACTAATTAATGTTATACGGTTCCCTCTAATTGGTTTTTTTGATAGTTCCATTATTAGCATTATGTGAGAATGTCCACCACCAATTAACACTAAGTCATTATTTATTGGGATTTCTTCTTGCTTAAACATATTTATAACATCTAATAAATGGAGGCCCGAAGCGGAATCGAACCGCTGTTAACGGCTTTGCAGGCCGCTGCATCACCACTCTGCCATCGGGCCAAGATATAGGTGATTACTTCTATAACTCTTCAATAACATACAAGCAATTAAAAAAAAAACTTTAGAAAAATATTTTGTTTCGGAATTTCATGTTAATACTTATATTTTATGTAGAATTTTATTTTCAATTCGCTATTAAATTATAATTAGTATTTTTTAAGAATTTTTTTTGAGGTTTCAATGATTTCGTTTTTTAAAAGAAGCAAATTACTTTATTTAACATTTTTCTGTTTTGTATTTTTAAATGTTTCAAAAGTTCTTGGATCAGATTTTTTGTTTGAACGTTCTATTCATGAAGCACTTAAAAATAGTTTGGAATTAAAAGTTCAAAATTATAAATTAGCTGCTGCCAAAAATGTTTTAGAAGAAGCTAGTTCATCAAAAGACTGGACAAATTCTTTTACTACAACTTTCAATTCTTTGAATAAAGATAGTAACTCACAAGGATCATTTGTTAATGATGATACAATTACATCAACTATCTCGTTAAGTAAAAATATCTTTGATGGAGGAGAAGCATATGAAAAAATTTCTATAGCAAAAGAAAATATTAAACTTGAGAAATATAACTTAAATATTATTGAGCAAAAAATAATTTTGAATTCCATTAGAGCTTACTTAAACGTTTATTCAAATCAATCAGTAGTGAGTTTAAGAAAAAAAAGTTTAATTAGATTTAAAGAAAATGTTGATGCTACGAAGTTAAAGTTGCAAGCTGGTACTGTCACACCAACTACTTTGGCAGAAGCTCAATCTAAATTAGCAAAAGCTCAATATGATTTAATTTTATCTGAAGGAAATCTTGAAAAATCAATTTCAAAATTTAAAAGTATTACAAAATTTAAGTCTATTCCAAATAAATTATCCTTACCCATTCCAACTTTCAGAATTCCAGATACTAAAAATAAAGTCATTAAAATAGCCTTAGAAAATAACCTTGATATTATTGTTGCGAAATTGAAAAAGAATATTGCTGAAAAAAATATTGCATTAAAAAAAACTGATAATCGGCCAACGCTTAATTTAGAATTTTTTGGCAAAGATAGTGAATCATCATTAAATACTTCTTCAACTGATTATCAAAGTTATGGTGCAAATCTTACTTTTAAGACACCATTATTTTATAATTCATCTTCAAAAGCGTCATTAAAAAAACTTGATAATTTGTCAAGAGCTAGTTTAGTTGAATTTTCTGAAAAAAAGAGACAGGTGGAGTTAAATGTTATTTTTTCATATCAAAATTACAAAAGCGCTATTGCCAAAACCAGGGCCTCAGAGAGCGAAAAAAAATCATCATTACTTGCTTTAAATGGGATAAAAAAAGAGTCAGAATTTGGCATAAGAACTATTCTTGATGTTTTAGATGCAGAAGTTGAATTTTTAAATGCATCCTCTAATTTGATACAAAGTCAAGCAGATGAGATTTTTAGTGTTTATGAAATAAAGTCTATTCTAGGAAATTTATCTATAAAAGATATAAACAATGATTTAGATGTTAAATATGATTTGAAAGAGAACAAATTAGATTTTAACATATTAGATCCTAAAATGTTTAATTAAGCAAAGTTATTTGGAATTCTGATATGATGGAAAAAAGGTTTGATTCTAATTATATAGAAAAAAAATGGTATAAAAAATGGTTGGAAAGTGGTGCTTTCGCTTCTGATAGTCAATCATCAAAACAACCGTATGTTATCATGATGCCACCTCCAAATGTGACTGGTTCTCTACATATTGGACACGCTTTAACATTTACTATTCAAGATATATTAATAAGATTTCATAGAATGCAAGGTCTAGACGTTCTCTGGCAACCAGGGACAGATCACGCTGGAATAGCTACTCAGATGGTTGTTGAAAGAGAATTAGCAAAATCTAATTTAACAAGACATGGCTTAGGTAGAGAAAAGTTTGTAGAAAAAGTTTGGGAGTGGAAAGAAAAGTCAGGTGGTGAAATTACAAATCAATTAAGAGCTTTAGGAGCGTCACCGGATTGGAAAAAAGAACGATTTACAATGGATGAAGGATTATCAAAAGCCGTAATTTCTGTATTTGTTAAATTATATAAAGAAGGATTGATTTATAGAGATAAGCGATTAGTTAATTGGGATCCAAAATTATTAACAGCTATTTCTGATTTAGAAGTTGAACAAAAACAAGTTGAAGGAAAATTTTGGTATTTTAAATATCCTCTTGAAAATAGTGACGAATTCTTAACAATAGCCACTACTAGGCCAGAAACTATGTTAGGAGACACAGCTGTAGCTGTAAATCCTAACGATGAAAGATATATTCATCTAAAAGGTAAATATGTAATATTACCAATTACAAATAGACGTATTCCTATTATTTTTGACAATTATTCAGATCCAGATAAAGGTTCTGGTGCTGTTAAAATAACTCCAGCTCATGATTTTAATGATTTCGAAGTTGGGAAAAGACATGGTTTAGATATGATTAATATCTTTGATGCTAAAGCTTCGATAAATGAAAATGGTGGAGAAGATTTCAAAGGGTTAGACAGATTTGAAGCTAGAAAAAAAGTTTTAGAGATTTTAAAAGCTCAAAATTTATATGTTAAAGAAGAGAAACTTGTACATACGGTTCCTCATGGAGATAGATCTAACGTAGTTGTGGAACCATGGCTTATGGACCAATGGTATGTTGATGCATATAAATTAGCTCAACCAGCTATCAAAGCTGTTAAAAATAAAAAAACTAAGTTTGTTCCTGCAAATTGGGATAAAACATACTTTGAATGGATGAACAATATTCAACCATGGTGTGTTTCTAGACAATTATGGTGGGGCCATAGAATACCTGCCTGGTTTGGACCTGATGATAAGATTTTTGTAGAACATAACCAGTTAGATGCTGAGAAAGCGGCAGAATTGCATTATGGAAAAAAAGTTAAACTAATACAAGATGAAGATGTCTTGGACACATGGTTTTCATCAGCACTTTGGCCATTTTCAACCTTAGGATGGCCTGATAACACAAAAGATCTAAAGAAATATTATCCAACTAATGTTTTAGTAACTGGCTTTGACATAATTTTCTTTTGGGTGGCTCGTATGATGATGATGGGCATGCATTTTATGGATGACGAGGTTCCATTTAAAGAAGTTTATATACACGCTCTAGTAAGAGATGATAAAGGTCAAAAAATGTCAAAATCAAAGGGTAATGTCCTAGATCCTCTTGATTTATCTGTCAAGTATGGTGCTGACTCATTAAGATTCACTCTTACAGCAATGGCTGCTCAAGGAAGGGATATAAAATTATCAGAAGAAAGAATTGCAGGATATAGAAATTTTAGCACAAAAATATGGAATGGATGTAAATTTCTTGAATTTAATGAATGCATTTTAGAACTAGACACTGATCTCAATTCTATAAATTTACAAATCAACAAATGGATAATTGAAAATTATAATCAACTTAATTCAAAAGTTAAAAAATCTATAGCTGAATACAAATTTAATGATGCTGCAGATGCCTTGTATCAATTTATTTGGAGAGATTATTGTGATTGGTATATAGAGTTTATCAAGCCTATTTTGAATAATTCTAAAGATATTGAATCACAAAAAGAGACTAAAAGTGTTTCTATTAAAATTATGAAAAATGTTTTATTAATGTTACACCCAATAATGCCATATGTGACAGAAGAAATTTTTGAAAACTTGTTTAAATCTAATAAGTTAGCAATATCATCTTCATGGCCGAGATTAATTGAAACTGAAACTTCATTAAAAAATGGAATAGGTCTGACAATTGATATTGTGTCGACGATAAGATCAATAAGAGTTGAAAAAAATATTCCAAATAAGTCTAGACCTACAATTTTACTTAAAAATGTAAAGCAAGAAAAAAAGATTATTATTGAAGAAAATAATAATTTAATACTTAATTTAGCAAAATTAGATCAGATAAAATTTTTATCTGAACAACATGAAGAAAATGAAAAATCTATTGTTACAACTGTTGATGAGATAATTTTAATGATACCAACAGATGGACTAATTGACATAGAAGCAGAACAAAATAGATTGAGTAAAGAGCTTGAAAATATAACCAATGAAATTAAAATAATAGATAAAAGATTAAACAACCCTTCATTTATAGAAAAAGCGCCGCCAAAAGTAATAGAGGAAGTGAAAACAAAAAAAATAATATTTGATCAAAGAAAATCAGAAATAAAAAAGGCCTTATTAAATTTATAATATTAAATGAAAATCGGAGAAAAATATGACGAATTCCAAAACAGTTTTAATTGACAAAAATCCTGGAAGAAATTCTCAAACTTTTGGTATTGCAAGAATTCTAAATACTGACCTTGATTTAATACATGAACCTTCAATTGGGGTGGTTGGTAATAAAGGAGACTCTCAATGTTATCTTGGTGTTGAACAAAAAGTTAAAACAATACATGAAAAATTAAGACTAAGGATTGGCCAAAACCCAAATGATATTAGAATGAGATTAGTACAACCTGAGTACACCGTAGCGACATCTGATGGTATAAGAAATGGTACTAAAGAGATGCGTTATTCTTTAATTGGAAGAGAAGTAACCAATGATACATTATGCGAACATTTAAGTGCTTCGGGTTTAGAAGGAACAATTGCTGTTGTTGCTTGTGATAAACCACCTGTTGGAACATTGTCTGCAATTTTAGAGCACAATAGACCTGCTATTATAATGTCTGACGGTCCAATAAGACCTGGAATTGATTCAGTTACTAATGAACCATTGGACATTATTTCAAGTTATCAAATTGCAGGTAGTGAAGATGAAGAATTGAAAAAAAGAATTGCATGCGAAGCTTGTCCTGGATATGGAAGTTGTGGCGGGATGTTTACTTATAATACTATGCAGACTTTTATTGGTGTTGTAGGCATGCAACCTTTACATATGGTTTCACCACCTTCAGACGATAAAAGAAGGTTAGATGTTTTCCCTGACCAACTCATTACTTATTTAGATAATATGGTTAAACAAGATATTAAGCCAAGAGATATTGTTACGAGAGACTCTATAAGAAATGCTCTAATAGTAGCAATGTCTATAGGAGGATCAACTAACGTCATGCTTCATGCACCAGAGTTAGCTAGAGCTGCAGGATATAAAAGTTTTAGTGAAGACATTATGTCTCCAGATGAATTTAATTATTTATCCGAAAAAGTAGTTCCTGTTTTAGTTGATGCAAGACCATTTGGAAAATACTCAATGGTTGATATTGATAAACAAGGTGGTGTGCAGGTTTTTATAAAGGATTTATTAGATTCAGGCTTGTTGAATGGCAATACTTTAACGTGTACAGGTAAAACTTTAACTGAACAAGTTGATCAATTAGCTCCTAAAGAACCTGACGGAAAAGTAATATATCCTGTAAATAAACCTTATAAAGAAACTGGTGGGCTTAGACTTTTAGGAGGAAATTTATCTCCTGAATTCAGTTCTATCTTAAAACTAGCTGGTGTTGAAGGTGGTTTAGAAAATAATGTTTTTTTTGGAAAAGCTAGAATATTTGATGGAGAACAAAAACTTCTTTGGACCTTAGAAAATGAACCAGATAGCTTTAATAATAATGATATGGTTGTAGTTAGGTATGAAGGACCTGTTGGCGGACCAGGAATGCCAGAAATGCTGGATTCCACCTCAAGAATTACCACTTTGTGCAGAGAAAGAAATATAATTGTAGGATTAATGACTGATGGACGTTTCTCTGGTGGCTCAGTTGGTCTTGTCATTGGTCATGTTGGTCCAGAGGCGGCCATAGGTGGACCTATTGCCCTGATAGAGGATGGAGATGAAATTATAGTTGATTTAAATAAAAATGAGATTAATTGTTCTCAATTGAATGATACTAATATTTTCAAGTTTAGAAAAAGCAATTGGGAAGAAATTTTCAAAACTAATGGTGGTACACATCCAGCAGTTGGCGATGCAGATACGAGATTGCTTAATAGAATGAGAAACTCTGCTGTTTCAGCAACTTATGGAGCTGGAATGCATCCTAATCGAGAACTCTGGGTTCCTAATCCTAGAGAGGTAGAAGATTCAGGGTTTATACCTAAAAATATACATAAATCATAAATTTTATTTTTCTATATGAATCCAAATAGGTGTATGGTCACTGGGTTTTTCTTCACCTCTTGGTTTTTTGTCTATTCCTACGTCAATTAGATTATCAACTATCTCCGGTGAGATTAAAAAAAGATCTATTCTTATTCCATTGTCTTTTTGCCATGCTCCACCCTGATAGTCCCAAAAACTATACTCTTTAGCTGTTGGATATTTTATGCGGTAAGCATCAACTAGACCAATATGTATTAACTCTCTTAAATGACTTCTGGTTGTTTCCAAATATAATGCATCATTTTGCCATTTAGATACATCATCACAATCAATACTTTCCTGAATTACATTAAAGTCGCCTCCTAAAATCAGAGGTTCATTTGTGTCATATATCTCTTTTGTATATTTTATAAGACGCCTCATCCAATTAATTTTATAGTCATATTTAGGACCAGGAGCAGGATTACCATTAGGTAAATATAAGCAAATGATATTTACATCATTAATTTTTACATGTAAGAACCTAGCTTGATCATCTTTATCAATGCTCTCATTGTAAAAAGGCAATGATCTGGTAATTTCATCTATTTCAAATTTAGATGCAATTGCGACACCGTTATATGATTTTTGTCCATTGAATATTACATTGTATTGTTTTTGTTTAAAGTCTAATGAAGGAAAATTATCGTCCATTGTTTTAGTTTCCTGCATTAAAATGACATCAATATTATTTTTATCTAGCCAACTTAATACATTTGGCAGTCTCATTTTTATAGAATTTACATTAAAACTGGCTATTTTAAAGGACATTGGATTAAATTTATCTTAGATAGAGAAACTTGTTCCACAGCCACAATTTGCTGTAGCATTAGGATTTTCAATTTTAAAATATGATCCTGCTAGTTCTGAAACATATTCTAAAGTGCTTCCACGAAGAAAATCAATAGACACTTTATCAATTAAATAATCAATTCCACCTTCTTTGAAGATCATATCATCGTCTTTAGGTTTTTTATCAAATGAAAAATCATACTGAAAGCCAGAACATCCACCTCCTAGAACTGATATTCTAAAATATGCACCTTCTTCGTCTTTAAGTAAAATTTTTACTCTTTCTAAGGCTTCTTTTGATAGAGTAAAGTCTTGATTAAAATCCTTACTTTCATTCATTTAAAAAAAACCTCATTTAATTTTGAAATTTATTACAATTGTTTAATTGCAATTTAACATATTTTTATACATAAATGAATAAGTTATTGGATAATTTTATTTTTGTTAATAATGACCAACCGTTATTTAAATCCATTTGCATGTCATAGTTCAGAAAGTAGGGGGAGAATCTACAAAGATGATAGACTTATTCTTGGAAGGTCTGAATTTCAAAGGGATAGGGATAGAATTATTCACTCTGAAGCTTTTAGAAGATTAAAAGACAAAACTCAGGTTTTTATTTTCCATAAAGGAGATCATTATAGAACTCGACTGACTCATACTCTTGAAGTATCACAGATTGCAAGATCAATTGCTAAGGCTCTTAATATTAATGAGGATTTAACTGAGACCATAGCTCTTGCACATGATCTAGGACATCCACCTCTAGGTCATAAGGGAGAAGATATTCTCCAAAAAATAATGTCTGATGTAGGTGGTTTTAATCATAATGAACAATCATTAAGAGTTGTAACAATTTTAGAAAAAAAATATCCAAATTTTGATGGTTTGAACCTTACTCATGAAACTTTAGAGGGATTGATTAAACATAATGGACCTTTTTTAGATTTGGATAAAATACCACAAACGATAAAGGATATTTGTCTTATCTTAGATATTGACTTCAGAACACACAGCTCATTAGAAGGTCAAGTGGCAAATATTTCTGATGATATAGCTTATTTAACGCATGATTTTGACGATGGTCTTCGTGAAAAATTATTTTCTTTAAAAGATCTTCGTAAAATAGATATTATTAATTATATTTTAAAGAATATTGAAAATAATTTTATCAATATAAATGATGATATATTAATTCATCAATTAATAAGGCATCTAATTAGTTATTTTATAAACGATGTTGTATCAAATTCACTAGCAATTATAAAAAAAAATAACTTTAAAAATGTTAATGAAATAAAAGATTATGGAAAAAAAACTGTAAAACTTTCTATTAATGGCTCATCGTCAATGGAAGAAATAAGAAAATTTTTATTTAACAAAATGTATCGAAATGAGTTAATTGTAAAAAAACTGGATAAACATGCACTTATGATAGAAAAATTATTTTTATTATTTATAAAGGAGATTCATAAACTTCCAGAACAATGGAAATATTTTAATGGGCAAATTTTATCTGAACTTTCACAAAAAGAAAAATTTAGAGTCATAGCTGACTATATAGCTGGTATGACAGACAATTATTTGAAAAGAGAATATGATAAATTTTACACATAGAAAGATTTTGAGTTAATGAATATTTACAAATTTTACTTTAACCATTTGATTGAAGCGGTTGATAAGTTTAAATCAGATTTTAAATATTCTTTCATAGTTGAAGACATTCTTAAAAAATTAACTCTAGAACCTCCTAAAAATTCAATTAATGGAGATATGTCTACAAATTTAGCAATGATTTTAAGTAAAGATTTAAAACTAAGCCCTAAAATAATAGCAGAAAATTTTATGGTCTATATTTCAAATTTTCCAGGTGTTGACAATGTTAATGTAGCTGGGCCAGGGTTTATTAATATTACATTTAAACAAAATGTATGGTCAGATTTCTTGAGCAATATGCTTCTGCACTCAGGGAATTGGGATAAATTAGAAATAGGAAAAGGAAAAAACATAAACATCGAATATATTTCTGCTAATCCTACTGGACCTCTTCATGCTGGTCATGCAAGAGGTGCTGTGTTTGGAGACGCCCTTGCGTCTCTTTTGACTGAGGTTGGCTACACAGTTACTAGAGAGTACTATATTAATGATGCAGGAAATCAGATTGAAAAATTAGTAGACTCTTCATTGTTAAGGTATAATGAACTAGTAAGAAATAAGTCAATTGATATCCCAGAGGGTCTTTATCCAGGGGAATACTTAAAAGAAGTAGGTAAAAATCTTTTTGAAAAGTATGGAGATAAATTGGAAACGGACCCTAAAGAAAAAGTTTTTGAAAAAGTTAGATCTGTTTCTTTAGAAGTCATAATGAGAATTATTAAAAATGATCTTCTTAAATTAGGAATAGAAATGGATGTTTTTACCAGTGAAAAAGAAATAATTACTGGACATTTATTAACTGAAATTTTAAAAATTCTCGAAAGTAAAAATCTTATTTTTAATGGTGTTTTAGATCCACCTAAGGGTACGGACCCCAAAAATTGGGAAAAAAGAGAACAATTATTATTTAAGTCATCTGTGTATGGTGATGACTCTGATAGAGCTCTTAAAAAATCAGACGGTACGTGGACTTATTTTGCAACAGACATGGCTTATCATTTAGATAAAATGAATAGAACCAAAGGTGATTTGATTAATGTTTTAGGGGCAGATCACATAGGTTATATTTCTAGAATAAATGCAGCTGTAAGAGCTTTGTCAAATGATACCATTTCAATTGATACAAAAGTTTGTGCTTTAGTAAACCTTTTGGAGGAAGGAAAACCAATTAAAATGAGTAAGAGAGCAGGTAACTTCATAACTCTATCTGACATTATAAATGCTGTAGGTAAAGATGTTGTAAGGTTTATTATGCTGACTAGAAGAAACGACCAATCTTTAGATTTTGATTTTAAAAAAGTAATAGAAAAATCAAAAGAAAATCCAGTGTTTTACGTCCAGTATGCGCACGCACGTTGTAACTCTATTTTTAGATCTTCAAAAGTTAGAGAGGAAGAGCTAATTTTAAAAAACCCAAAACGCTTAAAAGATGTCCACGAAATTGAACTTATTAAATTCATAGCTTTATGGCCTAGAACCCTAGAACTTGCTGCTAAAAATCATGAACCTCACAGAATCTGTTACTACTTAATTGAATTATCAAGTATTTTCCATAGTCTATGGAGTAAAGGAAAAGATAATTATATAAAATTTATAGTTGAAGAAGATTTGGAATTAACAAATGCAAGATTATCATTAGTGAAAGCTGTTGCTTTAACAATTAGAAAAGGGTTAAGTATTCTTAAAATTGAACCAATTTTTGAGATGTAGATAAATGAACAATTACTTGAAGATATTTTCTTTATTTTTTTTAAGTGTTGGAATTTTTTTTTCAATCAGTCTCTTTTCTTTAAAAATATTTTTTCAAGAAACTGATAATGATAAACTAATAGTTTTAGGACCAGATAATGAAAACATTATAATTAAACCGAAAGATCCAGGTGGTAAAAAAATATCAAATCTAGATATTGAAATATTAAATAATAAAGATGCATTAATTAAAAATGAAAAAATTAGACCCAAGCCAACGAAACCTGAACTTTTACCAATAGAAGTTGCACCAATTGAAAAAAAAACACTGAAAAGTGTTGATAAAAATTCATTAAAAGATTCAAAAATTTCGAATGAAAAAGTTTCTAAATCTAAACAGATTAAAAAAAATATACAAAAATCAAAACAAAGTGTGCTTTTGTATAGAGTGCAATTTGGATCATTTAGAGATTTAAATAAAGCTAAATTGGCAAAGAAGAATATTGAAGAAAAATATGCAAATTTATTGTTAGAAACAAATATGGAAATTTTTACTTATACCAATAATGAAAATTTATTATTTCATAGAGTATGGACAACTTCGATGAATAAAGATAATGGTTTAAAACTATGTCAAAAATTTAAAAAAGAAAAGTTAGTCTGTATTCTTCAAGTTAACAAAAAAAATTAAATGTCAGAATTAAATTATAAAAAAATTGATGTTCTTAGTCTTTCATTGGATGGTTTTGAAGGGCCGATTGATCTTCTGTTAAGCTTGGCAAGGGATCATAAAATTGATTTAACAAAACTATCAATATTAACATTAGCTGAACAATATTTAGTATTTTTAGATCAAATTATAAAAAAGGATATTGATATTGCAGCAGAATATTTAGTTATGGGAGCGTGGTTAGCTTTTTTGAAATCAAAACTTTTATTACCCGATGATAATGAAGAGGAGTCGATGAGTTCAGAAGAAATGTCTGAATTACTAGAATTTCAAATCAAAAGGTTAGAAGTTATGCAAAAAGTATCCAAGCTTCTCTTTAAAAGGCCTAGTTTAGGAACACATTTTTTTAAAAGAGGCAACCCAGAAATTTTTGGTGTAAATCAAAAAAATCAATATAATACAAGTTTATATGATTTGATTAAAACTTATGGTGAAATTATTACGTTCAACAATAATAAATCTATTACTATTGCAGATACTCAATTATATTCAGTTGAGGACGCATTAAATACTCTTAAAAGTTTTTTTAAACATTCAAAAGATTGGAAAGATCTTTTAGACTTTATTCCAAATAATCTTAAAAATAAGTTAGAAAGGAAATCAGCTCTGGCTTCTCATTTCCTTGCCTCTCTGGAACTTGTTAAAGAAGGTAGTTTGCAATTAAGGCAAGATAATTTTAATGGTAATATTTTATTACATCCAAAAATAAATTAAAATTAATTACAATTTAAATCTTAGAATTAGGTAAAATTATGAAAAAATTAAATCAAAAGAAAAATAAAAATTTTGATTTTGTATTAAAGCAAAAAATTGTGGAAGCTCTAATTTTTTCTTCATCTGATCCAGTACCTTATGATGAATTATTAAAACGAATATTAGATAAAAATATATTAAATGAAATCTTACAAAACTTGCAAAAAAAATACTCCTCAAGCGGAGTTAATTTATATGTAATTAATGATACATATGCATTTAGAACTTCTTTGGATGTTTCTGAGTTTTTAAATATCGAAAAAATTGTTCCAAAACCATTGTCACGTGCAGCGACTGAAACTCTAGCAATTATTGCTTACCATCAACCCATTACACGCTCAGAAATAGAAAATATACGTGGAGTTTCACTTAGCAAAGGGACACTTGACGTTTTATTAGAATTAGAATGGGTTCAACCTGGTCATAGAAAGTCAACCCCAGGAAATCCATTAACGTGGAAAACTACAAATATTTTTTTAGATTATTTTAATCTTAACAATATAGATGATCTACCTGGGATTGAAGATTTAAAAAACTCAGGCTTACTTGATAAAAATAAAGTTATCTTTAATGATCGATCAATTGATTAACATTTATACTAATGATTAGGATCTAAAGGTGTTAGAGTTTTTAAATATATCACACAAATATGACAAAAAAATAATCTTGAATAATTTTTCCATGAAACTTGAAGAAGGCGAAGTTGTTTCTTTATTAGGTCCCTCTGGATGTGGAAAAACTACATTACTTAAGTTAGCAAGTGGTTTAGAAAAACTTCAAAAGGGTGAAATAAAATCAAATAATAAACTTTTTTCTTCTTATAATTTTCATTTAAATTCAGATAAACGACAAATTGGATATGTTTTTCAAGACTGTGCATTATTTCCTCACTTAACTGTTTTACAAAACATTTTCTTTGGAATTAAAAAAAAAGATATAGATAGACGATCAAAAAAAATTAAAAACCTAATAAATGAAATTGATATTTCTAGTTTGGTCAATTCCTATCCACACGAATTGTCAGGTGGACAACAACAGCAAGTTGCATTAGTTAGAGCAATGGCTACTGACCCAAAAATTATTTTTTTAGATGAACCTTATTCAAATTTAGATACTAGATTAAAGGAAAAAATTAGAGATCAGATGTTACATATTTTGCGAGATCACAAAATTTCAGCATTATTAGTAACTCATGATCCAGAAGAAGCAATGTTTATGTCTGATAAAATTGGTGTCTTAAATAATGGATGTATTGAACAATTTGGACGTCCGATAGATTTATATCTGCGTCCTAGATCTGCATTTATAGCAGAGTTTTTTGGTGAAATAAATATTCTTGAAGGGTTTGCTAAGGAAGGTTCTGTAAGTACCGTTTTAGGAAATTTTGATTGTCATGAAAGATTTAATAACAAAAGGGTGAAAATAGTTGTAAGAGATGAAGCAATTAGATTATTTTCAGCAACTAAAATGAAACTAAATACAAAAGATAATACAAATTTCATAAAATCTTCATATTATGGGTATGTAATGGAAGCAAGATTACTTGCTGGATCTAGTTTGGTTCATTTATCATTAAAAGATAATCAGTCAAATTTTCATCTTCATGCTAGAATACCTGGTCTTAACTTTTTTAATGTTAATGAAAAGGTAATTGTTGAAACTGATCCATCACAAATTTTTATCTTTGAGCATTAAAAAATTTTTTATATAAAAAAAATATAAATTACATATAATATGTTTTAATTTAAAAATATTTTAAATGGGAGTTTCATATCATGGGTGCATTTAGTATTTGGCATTGGATAATAGTATTAGTTGTAGTTTTAATTTTATTTGGCGGAAAAGGTAAATTGTCAAGTATAATGGGAGACTTTGGTAAAGGATTAAAAAATTTCAAAGATCAGGTTAAATCTAATAAAGAAAGCGATGAAGAAATAGAGGTTATTGCTGAAACAAAAAGCAAGCCTAAAAATAAGACTGTTAAAAAAGCAGCTAAAAAAAAGCAAACGGTCAAAAAGAAATCATAAGTAAAGTAACAATATATGCTTGATATCGGCTTTCCAGAGTTTTTATTAATTTCTTTTGTGTTGCTTATTGTTGTTGGTCCAAAAGATCTACCAAAAGTTTTAAGATCAATTACATCTTTTATTAGAAAGATTAAATCAATGGCTTCACAATTTCATTCAGGAATTGATGATTTAGCAAATGAAGCTGAAATTTCTGAATTAAGAAAAGAAGTTAATAAAATAGATAGAAAAACTTTAATTGATGATAATGTTGATGAGATTAAAAAATTAGAAGATGATATTAATGTTAAATCAATTAATAATAAAATTGATGATATGAAAAATTTGAATAGTACAAAAAGAGACAAAAAATCAAACTCAAAAATTAAAAATTTATAATTTATACTAGTATGGCTAAAACTAAAAATTCCGAACAAAATATGACATTGTTGGATCATCTTATTGAGTTGAGAAATAGACTTTTAGTATCATTTTGTGCATTTTTATTTTTATTTTTCCTATGCTTCATACAGTTTACCAACGATAATCAAAATCTTGCAGATATTGTTTATATGTTTTTGCAAGCTCCACTTGCTTCTCAAATTCTTGAAAATGGTGGAAGAATGATATTTACCGCCTTGCATGAAGGTTTTTTTACACAAGTTAAAGTTGCTTTTTTTATATCTTTATGTGTGTCTTTACCTATATTTTTAATTCAAATATGGAGATTTGTTGCCCCAGGTTTATATCAAAATGAAAAACAAGCCTTTCTTCCTTTTCTGTTGGCTACTCCTATATTGTTTATAGCTGGTGCAGCTATGGTGTATTATATTGTTATACCTCTTGCGTGGGACTTCTTTCTTTCTTTTCAAGTTAATAGTGTTGATGGTTCACTTCCTATAGAACTAGAACCTAGAATATCAGAATACCTTTCATTAATTATGAAACTCATTTTTGCTTTTGGATTATGTTTTGAATTACCAGTCATTTTATTATTGTTAGTCAAAACAGGTATTATAACACCAGACGATCTAGCAAGTAAAAGAAAGTATGCAATCTTAACTGCTTTTGTTATTGCAGCAATTCTTACACCGCCAGATGTTATCTCACAAATTTTACTCGCATTACCAATTATCGCTTTATACGAATTATCTATAATTTTTTCAAAATTTCTCAATAAAAGTAAGTAAAAGAGTTCTTTGATGCATGATATTAAATTTATAAGAAACAATCCTGAAAAATTTGAAAAACAAATGTATCGTAGAGGTTTAAATATTGATTCATCTTCAATACTTGCTATTGATAAAGTCATTAGAAAAAAACAATCTGAAATACAAGTTATACAAGAACAAAGAAATAATAGTTCAAAACAAATTGGAAAGCTAATATCTGAAGGTAAAGACGTATCAGAATTAAAAATAAATATTTCAAATTTAAAATCTGAATTAACAAAAATAGATCAAGAAATAAAAAATTGTTCTAGTGAATTAAATGATATTTTAAAAGTATTACCCAACAGTTTAGATGATGATGTTCCTGATGGGGAAAATGAAAATGAAAATAAATTAATTAAAGAGTGGGGAAAAAAACCTAAATTTTCTTTTGAGCCTTTAGATCATGTAGAGATTGGTGAAAAACTAAATCAACTTGATTTTAAGACTGGTGTTAAAATATCAGGATCAAGGTTTGTTTTATTAAGGGGAAAAATAGCTTTGTTAGAAAGAGCTTTGTCTTCATTTATGATAGACACTCATGTGAATAATTTTGGTTTTGAAGAAATTTCTCCTCCCTATATCGTAAGAGATGAAGCACTATTTGGCACTGGTCAGCTACCTAAATTTTCAGACGATTTATTTTGTACAACAGATAAGAGATGGTTGATTCCTACAGCTGAAGTACCTTTAACTAATATTGTGAGGGATGAAATTCTTGATAAAAGTAGTTTACCATTAAGATTTGTTGCTAGTACTCCTTGTTTCAGATCGGAAGCTGGAGCAGCTGGTACTGATACTAGGGGTATGATACGTCAACACCAATTTTCTAAAGTGGAAATGGTTTTTATAACAAATCCAATTAATTCAGATGAAGAATTAAAAAACTTAGTTTCTTGTGCAGAAACTATTCTAAAAAAATTAGAATTACCATATAGAATTATAAAGTTATGTTCAGGAGATGTTGGATTTTCAGCTAAGAAAACATTTGATCTAGAGGTTTGGCTTCCTGGACAAAATTCGGGGAAAGGTATGTACAGGGAAATTTCATCTTGTTCTAATTGTGGAGATTTTCAAGCAAGGAGAATGAATGCTAAATTTAAAGATAAAGAATCAAATAAAATTGATTTCTTGCATACACTTAATGGTTCCGGTTTAGCAATTGGTAGAACAATAATTGCCATATTGGAAAATTATCAACAAAGTGACGGATCTGTAGTTATCCCTGATGTTCTTGTGCCATACATGAAGGGAATAAAAAAAATTGAAGTATTAAATTAAACACATGACCAAAAAATTGAATAATATTCTTATTACTAATGATGATGGATATGAATCTGTTGGCTTGAAAGTTCTATTAAATATTGCTGAAAAACTAGCAGATAATGTATTAATAGTATCTCCAAAAATAAATCAATCAGCAAAATCAAAATCTATTACAATTAAACAAAATATTAACTTCAGAGAAATGTCAAAAAATTTTTGGGTTGTTGATGGTACACCAACTGATTGTATGATATTTGCTCTTAATTATTTATTTAACAAAAACAAACCTGATTTAATTCTTAGTGGTATAAATGCTGGATGTAATATTGGAGACGAAGTTTCTTATTCAGGTACTGTTGCTGCTGCATGGGAGGGTGCAGTAAGGGGAATAGATTCAATTGCGTTAAGTCAATATGGTGGTGATGATAAAATTAAATCTTATAAGTGTTCACAAGCCAAAGGTTTTGACATCATAAACTATTTGCTAAAAATCCAATCACAAACTCCTAGATTTTATAATGTAAATTTTCCATTTATAATTTCATCTAATTTAGAAAATGTTAGAAGTTCATTCACAACTTTAGCATCCCAAAAAATTGCTGATGAAATTTTATTTGATGATGATTTTAGTTCCTTCATGATAGGACGAATGATTAATGATAACAGTTCATTAACCAACACTGATTTAGAATGTTTAAAAAAAAATAAAATTTCAATAACTCCATTGTCCTCAAATTTAAGTAATAATGAATTTTTAAAAAAAATGAACCATGATATTTGAAAGCACAATTCAAAAAGTTAATTTAATTATGAAATTAAGATCTATGGGAATTTCTTCAAAAAATGTTTTATCTGCAATTGAAAAAATTCCTAGAGAAATTTTTCTTCCTTCTAACCTTAAAGATTATGCATATGAAAATAATCCTCTGCCTATTGGCTTTGAACAAACAATAAGTCAGCCATATATTGTTGCTTTAATGACTGAAGCTTTATCTCTAAAAGGAAATGAAGTAATTTTAGAAATAGGAACTGGTTCTGGTTATCAAACATCTATTTTGTCAATTTTATCTAGAAGAGTGTATTCAATAGAAAGAATTCGCCCCTTATTAGTTAACGCAATTAGTTGTTTTAAAAAACTAAAGTTAACAAATATTATTTGCGAATGTAGAGATGGATTTTTTGGATGGTCAAAATTAGCACCATTTGATCATTTAATAATAACATGCGCAGTAGAAAAAATTGATAATAGATTATTAAGTCAAGTTAGATTTAATGGTACGTGTGTAGTGCCAGTAGGATCCGTTTTAAAAGGACAAAGATTAAAAAAAATAACTGTCAAAAATAACAGAGAAAACGATATTTGGGAAGATCTTGGTCAAGTCAATTTCGTTCCATTAATAAGTGATAATTATTGAATTTTGTTTGATTTTAATCTAAGTCTTAAAATAAAGGTGTTTATGTTGAATAAAAGTTATCATATTATTTTAATGTTTCTTGTGTTTGGGTGTCAAAGTAATAAGCTTTACAACGGTTTAAAAAATGACCTTGCTCCCGAAAAAGAAGCTAAAATTTTTAATAAAACTTCTAGTTCAAATAACATAAATATTCCATTAAATGGTATGATAATTGTTAGAGAAAATGAAACAATCTACAGTATTGCCAACAAATTTAAAGTAATCCCAAAAGATATAATTGAAGATAATAATCTTTCAAAACCTTATGAATTAAAACCTAATCAAATTTTATTTTTAAGACATGAAAATATTTATATTGTAAGAGAGAATGATACTGTTGAAAAAATTTCAAAAAGATTTGCCGTTAAAAAAACAGAAATTATTAAATTAAATAAACTTAAAACTCCTTTCAATTTAGTTGTAGGGAACAAAATCTTAATTCCATTACTTAAAGATTTTTCAGTTGTTGACTTAATTATTAATGAAAAAGTATATGATAAAAAACAAATCACTAAAAATGAATATACTTCTAACAATAAAAAAATTAAAAATGCACCTGTTTTTTTATGGCCAGCAAAAGGAGAAGTAATAAAAAATTTTGGTAGGTTTGGTAAAGGTCAGTATTACGATGGTATTGATATTATGTTTGGTAAAAACAAACCTATTTATTCAGCGTATGATGGAACGGTTGCATTTGTAGGATCACAAATTAAAAAGTTTGGTAATTTAATAATTGTAAAACACAATCAGTCTTGGGTAACTGCATATTCCAACTTAGGCAAGTATAGTGTTAAGGTTGGTGACAAAATAAAAAAACAACAAATAATTGCGTATACGCCTGAGAACAAAAATTATTTTCACTTTCAACTAAGGCACAACAGAAATCCAGTTAACCCATTGAGTTATTTAAATTAATAGATTTTTATATTTTGTCTGCTTGCTAAATCTTGAATAAATTGCCAAGCCACTCTTCCTGATCTAGCACCTCTAGTAATTGACCATTCAAGTGACTCTGATTTAAGTTTGTCTTTTTCTATAGATATTTTAAATTCATAAGCATATGCTTCGACTATAGAAAGAAATGTATCTTGATCCATATTATGAAACCCAATCCATAATCCAAATCTATCAGACAAAGAGACTTTTTCTTCAACAGATTCTGAAGGATTGATAGCTGTAGATCTTTCATTTTCCATCATGTCTCTTGGCATTAAATGTCTTCTATTAGACGTTGCATAAAAAATTACATTATTTGGCTTTCCTTCAATGCCTCCATCAAGTGCAGCTTTTAGGCTTTTATAATTATTTTCGCCAGCATCAAAGGACAAATCATCACATAAAAGAATAAATCTATAATTTTTGTGTTGAGATAAAAGTAATAAAAGTTCAGGAAGTTCCGATATATCTTCTCTATGAATTTCAACTAATTTTAAGGTTTTAGATTTTGTTTCTTCAATAACCTCTTTATGAACAGCTTTAACAAGAGAAGATTTACCTGTTCCTCTAGCACCCCACAACAAAGCATTATTTGCACTCAAGTTTTTGGAAAAATTTAATGTATTGTTTAAAAGAATTTCTTTCTGGTTATCAATGCCTTGAAGAAGAGAAATAGAAATACGGTTTATATTTTCGACAGGTCTAATTAAACCAGATTTGGATTCAAAAATAAAACCTTCACTTTGATCCAAATTATTAATTTTTTTATCAGGTGGAGCCAATCTCTCTAAAGCATTAGCAATTCTCTCTAAAACAGAATTTGTAGTATTATCAAACATTATAAAAAGCCTAAATCAGTAAAAATTGTAATATATATAATTTTAAAATTTTATCTATGGTCTTTCTTAGTTTTTTTATATATAAGTTGTTATCTTTATTTAAAGTTTACGATGGAGTTACTTATGATTTCAAGTGCATTTGCTCAATCAGCAGCTGGAGGAGCTAGTGGTTTTTCACTACAAGGTCTTCTACCATTTATTTTAATTTTTATAATTTTTTATTTTTTACTTATAAGACCTCAACAAAAAAGAGTTAAACAACACAAACTAATGGTTGAGAGTTTAAAAAGGGGTAATAAAGTTTTAACTGCAGGAGGAATTCTCGGTGTTGTTACAAAAGCTATCGATGGATCAGAAACTGTAAGTGTAGAAATTGCTTCAGGGGTAACTGTAGAACTTGCAAGACAAATGATATCTGAAGTTCGCGGTGATCAAAAGATAAAACCTGAAGATAAAAAATCAAATTCTAAGAAAAAGTAATAAAAATCTCTTATTTTTTATAGAGTAGTGAGATGAAAAATTTATCGAAAATAAGATTAATCTTGATAATTGCAAGTGTAATTATAGGTGTAGTTTATGCTTTGCCAAACTTTTTTAATACATCCCAACAAGTTCAATCATTCAACTTTTTACCAGGAAAAAAAATAAATCTTGGTCTTGACTTGCAGGGTGGTTCATACTTGTTACTCAAAGCCGATATGGATGTGGTTTTTGCTGAAAAACTCGACACTCTTTTGTCCGATATTAGATCTTCACTTAGGAAATCAAAAATTGGTTATAAAAAGTTAAATATACAAAATGATATTATTTCATTTCAAAAACGTGGAGAAACTTCAAATGAAAAAGTTAAATCAATTATATTTTCATTAGACAAAAACCTGATTTTAGATAATAAACTTGACTCTTTTTTCATCAAATTTTCAGATATAAATAAAAAAAATATTACAAAAACCACAATGGCTCAGGCCATTGAAATAGTTAGAAGAAGAATAGATGAAACAGGAACAAATGAGCCAAGCATTCAACAACAAGGTATTGACCGTATAATAGTTCAACTTCCTGGTTTGGATGATCCAAGTCGTATTAAAAAATTACTAGGTAAAACTGCAAAATTAACATTTCAATTAGCTCACCCAACTATATTCCCTGATGATTTAGATAAAAATTCAAAAGCGCCTCCTGGTTTTGTTAAATTACAAGAAGATAAAAATCCTGATCGTTTTTACATGATAAGTAAAAGAGTTATGGTATCCGGCGAAATGTTGAAGGATGCAAGTCCAACATTTGACCAAAACAACAGCCCATCAGTCTCATTTCAATTATCTCCTTTAGGTGGAAAGAAGTTTGGAAGAGTTACCGGAAAACACATAGGCAGGGCCTTTGCAATAGTACTAGACGGAAAAGTTGTTAGTGCTCCAGTAATACAAACACAAATATTTTCAACTGGACAAATTACAGGTGCTTTTTCAGTGCAAGAAACTAATGATTTAGCATTAGTTCTTAGATCAGGTGCATTACCTGCTCCAATGGTTATTCTTGAAGAACGTTCAGTTGGTCCAGGTCTTGGAAGTGACTCTATTTCAGCAGGAAAAATTGCAAGTGTTTTTGGTTTAATTGCAGTAATGGTTTTTATGTTAATTACTTATGGTATGTTTGGAGTTTTTGCTAATGTTGCACTTATCTGTAATATTATTTTTATAATTGCATTATTAAGCCTTATTCAAGCAACTCTTACATTACCTGGCATTGCTGGAATTGTTTTGACTATGGGAATGGCTGTAGATGCAAACGTTTTAATTTTTGAGAGAATAAAAGAGGAATTTAATTCAGGTAGAAATATTCTTGATGCAATCGAGGCTGGATTTCAAAGGGCTATTTCAACTATTGTAGATGCTAATTTAACAACTTTGTTTGCTGCTTTAGCTTTGTTTTCATTCGGGAGTGGTCCAATTAAAGGATTTTCAGTAACTTTAATGATTGGCATAGCAACTTCAATGTTTACCGCAATTGTCATTACAAAATACATAGTTTTTTTATATTCAAAGAAAAAAGATATTAATAGTGTTTTCTTACAGGGCTAAAAAATGAAATTATTAAGGCTTATACCAAACAATACAAATTTTGATTTTTTACGTATTAAAGTGTTTGCTTTCCTTTTTTCTTTAATAATTTTATCCGGAACTTTTATCAGTTTAATGGTTAATAACTTAAATTATGGAATTGATTTTAAAGGAGGAATACTGCTTGAATTAAGAAGTAAAAACCCTAATTCACCAAATATAAATGAGCTAAGAGAAAAAATATCTACCCTAAATGCAGGTGAAGTATCGATACAAAACTTTGGTAAAGATACTGACTTTTTAGTGAGAATTCAAAAGCAAGAGGGTGATCAAAAAGAACAAATAGCTATGATTGAAAAAGTCAAGTCTCTTACTGATAAAGATTATACTGTTAGAAGATCTGAATTTGTAGGCCCTGTTGTTGGAGATGAGTTGAAGACTGCGGGAATATATTCGGTATTGCTAGCTCTAATATCAATAATGATTTACATATGGTTTAGATTTGAGTGGCAATTCTCTATTGCAGCAATTTTAGCTTTAATTCATGATGTTTTAACAACAGTCGGTCTATTTTCTGTGTTACAGCTAGAATTTAATTTAGCTACAATAGCTGCTATTTTAACAACAGCTGGATATTCTATTAATGACACTGTTGTAATCTTTGATCGTGTTAGAGAAAATTTAAGAAGATATAAATCAAAAACTCACTATTTCATTTATAACAAATCAATTAATGAGACACTTTCTAGAACGGTTATTACTTCAGTAACAACATTATTGGCATTGTTTATTATTTTCTTTTTTGGTGGTGCGGTTTTATCTGATTTTGCTCTTGCAATGATTTGGGGCGTGATTATAGGTACTTTTTCATCTATTTTCGTAGCGGTTTCACTTTTGACTTACTTTAATATTCACAAAGGTGAGAAAGTTGATGATCGTACGAACGTACCGGAATACGAGAGAGAAAACTAAAAATTAATTCTTTTAATCCACTCTTTAAATGAGTTAATCGCAGTATTAGATTGAATTTTTTTCTTTTCTCTTCCTTTGATGTATTTTTTATTTTTTAAATCTAAATTTATGTCTGGCATTAGTCCAAAATTTATATTCATTGGTTGAAATGTATCTGGGTTTGCATTCATCGTGATATGTTTTAATAATGCTCCATGTGCTGTATTTTCAGGGGGTAATTTTAAATTTTTGTTTTTTAAATCATATGCTGCGATAATACCAGCTATAAATCCAATAGCTGATGATTCAACATACCCTTCAACACCTGTTATTTGCCCAGCAAAAATAATGTTTTGAGAGTTTTTAAGTCTTAAAAATGGGTCTAAAAGTTTAGGCGATTTGATAAATGTATTTCTATGGAGGCCACCAAGTCTTGCAAATTCTGAATTTTCAAGCCCAGGGATAGTTTTAAATATATCTTTTTGTGCACCATGTTTCATTTTTGTTTGAAAACCAACAATATTATATAAGCTACCAGATTTATTATCTTGTCTTAACTGTACAACAGCGTATGGTTCTTCTTTTTTATGTGGATTTTTTAATCCAACAGGTTTCATTGGCCCATATCTTAATGTTTCATCACCTCGTCTAATTATTTCTTCTATAGGCATACAACCCTCAAAAAATGGAGTATCTTCAAATTCTTTAAATTCCATTTTTGGAGCTTTTTTTATTTTCTCTATAAATTGATAATATTCTTCTTTTGATAAGGGACAATTTATATAATCATCTCCATTTCCCTTATCATATCTAGATTGTTTCCAAGCTACTGACATATTTATTGTTTCTTCATAAACAATAGGGGCAATGGCATCATAAAAAGCTAGAGAATTTTCAGAAGTTTTAATTTTTATGCTTTCAGTCAATGTCTTGGAAGTCAATGGTCCTGTTGAAACTATTACTGGTTGATTCTTAAATTCATCAAGGCTTCTTATTTCTTCATTTATAATATTAATATTTGGAATTGACTTAATAGTTTTATTAACTTCTTTTGAAAAATTATCTCTATCAACTGCTAAGGCAGACCCAGCTGGAACTTTATTATGATCGGCACATTTCATTATCAAGGAGTCTGCAATACGTAATTCTTCGTGTAAAACTCCGACTGCATTATATTCTTTATCATCAGAACGAAAAGAGTTAGAGCAAACCAGTTCTGCTAAATATTTTGTTTGATGAGCTTCTGTTTTTACTTTTGGCCTCATCTCATACAAATCTATATTTATATCAAACTTAGAAATTTGGTATGCAGCTTCACATCCAGCTAAACCGCCTCCAATAATTACAATTTTGTTATTATTGGTCATTTTATGCTTTTTTATTTAATAATTTTTTTAAAAAGATACCGGTATGACTTTCAGCTACCTTTGATACTTCTTCAGGTGTTCCTTGGGCAACAACATATCCACCTTTATCTCCACCTTCAGGGCCTAAGTCTATTATATGATCAGCAGTTTTAATAACATCTAGATTATGTTCAATTACGATCATTGTATTACCATTATCTACTAATTCTTGCATAACTTCTAAAAGCTTTTTAATGTCGTGAAAATGTAGTCCGGTAGTAGGCTCATCTAAAATATATATAGTTCTACCAGTTCCTTTTCTAGACAATTCTTTTGCAAGTTTAATTCTTTGGGCTTCTCCACCTGATAGAGTTGTAGATCGTTGTCCAATTTTAATATAGTCTAATCCAACTCTCTCTAAAGTTTCTAATTTTTCATAAATTAAGGGAACAGCCTTAAAAAGTTCGGCACCCTCTTTGACAGTCATATCAAGAACATCTGATATGGATTTATCTCTCCATTTTACCTCAAGAGTTTCTCTATTATATCTTTTTCCTTTGCATTGATCACATTTAACATACACATCAGGTAAAAAATGCATTTCAATTTTTAAAACACCGTCACCCTGGCAAGCTTCACATCTTCCACCTTTAACATTAAATGAAAAGCGACCTGGTAAATATCCTCTGGATTTAGATTCAGGCAATCCTGCAAACCAATCTCTGATATGATTAAAGGCTCCAGTATAAGTAGCTGGATTTGATCTAGGTGTTCTTCCAATTGGAGATTGATCTATATCAATTATTTTATCAATCTGTGAAATTCCATTAATTGATTTGTATGGAGCAGGAACAGAACTGTTTCCATTTAGGATTTTTGATAAACTTTTTTGCAAGGTTTGTATAACCAAAGTTGATTTTCCTCCACCAGAAACTCCAGTCACACAAGTAAGTATTCCAAGTGGGAACTCTACATCTATATTTTGAAGATTATTACCAGAAGCTCCCCTAATAATAATATGTTTATTAGGATTGAGGCTTCTTCTTTTTTTTGGCACAGCAATTTTTTCTATTCCAGCAAGGTAATTACCAGTTATACTTTCTTTTTTCTCTTTTATTTCTGCAGGAGTTCCTTGTGCAATAATTTCACCTCCATTAATGCCCGCACCAGGGCCAATATCAATAACGTGATCTGCAATTAGTATAGCCTCTTCATCATGTTCAACTACAATAACAGTGTTACCAAGGTCTCTTAATTTCTGTAGTGTATGTAGTAATCTTTCATTATCTCTTTGATGTAAACCAATACTTGGTTCATCTAATACATATAAAACTCCTGAAAGACCTGATCCAATTTGACTTGCTAATCTAATTCTCTGACTTTCTCCACCTGATAATGTTCCGCTATTTCTTGAAATTGATAAATATGATAATCCAACACTTGTCAAGAAACCTAATCTATCGTTTATTTCTTTTAAAACTTGCTTTGAAATTGCTAGTTCTTGCTCATTAAGTATATTGCTAAGATCTAAAAACCATTTTCTAGCTTCTTCGATTGTAAATCTTGATACATCAGCAATATCCATTTTATTGATCTTGACGGCTAGAGTTTCTAATTTTAACCTTTTGCCATTACATTTTTCACAATCTTTATGAGATTGAAACCTTCCTAACTCTTCTTTAACCCACTTACTTTCACTTTCTTTTAATCGTCTAGCTAAATTTGGAATAATACCTTCAAATATCTTATTAGAACGAAAAACCCTGGTTCCATCATTATAAACAATTTCAATTTTTTCATCACCTGATCCATATAATAATTTTTCTTTTATGTCGTTAGAGAGATCTGAAAACTTATTATCAATATCAAATTTATAATGTTTGGCTAAAGATTGGAGTGTTTGTATGTATAATTTACTCGTATTCAAAGCCCATGGAGCAATTGCACCCTCTCTTAAGGTAAGATTTTCATCAGGTACTACTAAGTTAACATCGAAAGCAACAGCGTTTCCTAAACCATCACATTTATCACATGCTCCTGCAGGGTTGTTAAAAGAAAATATTCTTGGTTCAATTTCATCAATCGTAAAACCACTAACAGGACAAGAGAAATTTGAGGAATAAACTTCTTTTTTATTACCATCAACGTCTAGAACATATAATAATCCATCAGATAATTGTAATGAAATTTCAATAGAATCAGCTAATCTTTGAAGTAGATCTTTGTTTTCTTGTTCGGTTGACTGAGTTATTACTAATCTATCCACCACAACTTCTATGTCGTGTTTCTTATATCTATCAAGTGTTGGTAATTCTTCTATATCATAAAATTCATTATTTATTCTAAGTCTTTGGAAACCTTTTTTTCTTAATTCTATAAATTCTTTTCTGTATTCACCTTTTCTTCCGCGTACTATTGGGGCAAGTAAATGAATTTTTGTTTTATCTTCTTTTTTTAAAATTTTATCTACCATTTGGCTAACTGTTTGGCTCTCAATTGGTAAACCAGTAGTTGGAGAATATGGTATTCCAACTCTGGCCCATAGCAATCTCATATAATCATATATTTCAGTTACAGTTCCAACAGTTGATCTTGGATTTTTATTTGTTGATTTTTGTTCAATTGATATTGCAGGAGATAAACCTTCGATAGATTCAACATCTGGTTTTTGCATCATTTGTAAAAACTGTCTTGCATAAGCTGATAGAGATTCTACATATCTTCTTTGTCCTTCTGCATATATCGTATCAAAAGCTAATGAGCTTTTTCCTGAGCCTGAAACACCAGTCATTACAATTAATTTGTTTTTTGGGATATTAATATCAACATTTTTTAAATTGTGTTCGTTGGCACTACGAACTCTAAGAAATTGATTTACTTCATGCATTTTTTGCATTTTTTTTTCTATCCTTTTATTTTAAATAAACTTTTCATTTAGTTAACTTTGAAGTGATAAATGTCAATCAAAAAGATTAAATTTTTGTTTTTTTTAGCAAAATGATAGTTTATGATACAAAGTGTATTTTATGGAGATATAATTAAAATGAGCGGAAGCGTAAATAAGGTCACTTTAGTCGGTAATTTAGGCCGTGATCCTGAGGTAAGAGCTATGCAAAGCGGTGAAAAAGTCGTTCAACTAAGCATTGCTACTTCTGATAGATGGAAAGATAAAATTTCTGGGGAACAAAGAGAAAGAACTGAATGGCATCGTGTTGTGATTTTTAATGACGCTTTAGGAAAAATTGCAGAACAATATCTTAAAAAAGGTAGTACTGTATATTTAGAAGGTCAGCTTCAAACTAGAAAATGGACTGACCAACAAACAGGTCAAGAAAAATATACTACTGAGGTTGTTCTCCAAAGTTATAGAGGTGAATTAAAATTATTAGGATCAAGATCTGATAATCAAATAAGTAATTATCGACAAAATGATCAAATAGATCAATCAAATCAGATATCTATGCCGGATGATATTGCATCTGATTTAGATGACGAAATCCCATTTTAAATGGATTTATCAAATATTATATGTTGTTATATAATTAAAATAATATACTATATTTTGTAAACTATTAGTTTTTTGCCAATTATATTTGGAGCCTTATTTGTCAAAAGAAAAAGACAATCCTTCTGGTCAATATTTAATTTCTATAACAGATGAAATGAAAAAATCATACTTAGATTATGCTATGAGTGTGATCGTATCAAGAGCTTTGCCTGATGTAAGAGATGGTCTTAAACCAGTCCATAGAAGAATATTATACGCAATGATCGAAGGAGGATATGATTGGTCAAAGCCTTATAGAAAATCTGCCAGAGTTGTAGGTGATGTAATGGGTAATTATCATCCTCATGGCGATACGGCAATATATGACTCCATGGTAAGGATGGCACAGGGGTTTTCTATGAGACTTTTGCTTGTTGATGGTCAAGGTAATTTTGGATCCATAGATGGTGATCCACCTGCTGCAATGAGATATACGGAATCTAGACTTGCAAGATCTTCTGAAAGTTTGTTAAGGGATATTGATAAAAACACTATCGATTTTATTCCTAATTATGATGAGTCACAGCTAGAGCCTTCTGTTCTACCAGCAGAATTCCCAAATTTGCTTGTTAATGGTGCTGGTGGCATTGCAGTTGGAATGGCTACAAATATTCCACCACATAATCCTGGTGAAGTTATACGTGCGTGTAAAGCCCTTATAGAAAATCCTAATACAAGTTTAGAAGAGTTGTTAAAGATCATACCTGGACCTGACTTTCCTACAGCAGGTTTGATTATGGGGCGATCAGGTATTAGAGAAGCCTTCAAGACAGGAAGAGGTAGTATAATCATGCGATCAAAAGCAGAGATTATACAAACAGGTAAAAATCTTGACAAAGAGACTATAATTATTTCTGAAATCCCATTTCAAGTAAACAAAGCTCTTGTTTTAGAAAAAATAGGCGATTTGATTAGGGATAAAACAATAGAAGGAATTTCTGACCTTAGAGACGAATCTGATAGAAATGGAATGAGAATTGTTGTTGAAATTAAAAAAGATGCTCAAGCAGATGTTGTTTTAAATCAATTATGGCGTCACACAAGACTACAAACGAGTTTCCCTGTAAATATGTTAGCTTTGGATAATGGACAACCAAAGCAAATGGGTATCATTGAAATTCTTAATGCTTTCATAGATTTTAGATTTGAAGTGGTTAAAAGAAGAACTAAGTTCTTGCTTAATAAATACAGAAATAGAGCCCATATTTTGGCTGGATTAATGGTAGCTATAACTAGTATTGATGAGATTATTGAGTTAATAAAAGCCTCTTCTGACCCCGAAAATGCTCGTAAAGAATTATGTGCAAAATCTTGGCCTGCTAAAGAAGTTGCACATTTTATAAAATTAATTGACGAACCAGAGCATCAAATCATTGATGACCAATATAAATTATCAGTTGCTCAATCCAAAGCTATTTTAGAACTTAGATTACAGCGACTTACAGGAATGGAAAGATCTAAGTTAGAAAAAGAAACAGAAGAAATATCTAATCAAATAAAAGAATATTTAATTATTCTTTCTGATAGATCTAAACTAAAAGATTTAATTCAAAGTGAGCTTGATGAAGTTCTATCAAAAATTGATGATCCTAGAAGAACTGAAATCAACGAGAGTGCTGTTGATCATGACGATGAAGATCTGATTCAAAAAGAAGACATGGTTGTTACAGTCAGTCACAGGGGATATATTAAAAGAGTATCATTATCTACTTATAGAGCTCAAAGAAGAGGAGGTAAGGGTAGAGCAGGTATGAAAATGAGAGACGAGGATACTGTAACTTCATTATTTGTAACTAATACGCACACTCCAATATTGTTTTTTACATCATCAGGTATGGTATTTCAATTAAAATGTTATAAATTGCCTGAGTCTGCTCCTCAGGCTTTAGGTAAACCTATGATTAATCTTTTACCTATTAATCAAGATGAAAAAATACATACAGTTATGCCTATGCCAGAAAATGAGGAAACATGGAAAAATTTACAAATTATTTTTGCAACAAAAAATGGAAATATTAGAAGAAATCAATTAAGTGATTTTACCAACATTCGACAAAATGGAAAAATTGCTATGAAACTTAATCAGAATGATGAGTTAG
Source organism: uncultured SAR116 cluster alpha proteobacterium (assembly GCA_902593735.1). GTDB lineage: Bacteria > Pseudomonadota > Alphaproteobacteria > Puniceispirillales > Marisalimonadaceae > Marisalimonas. Next base: position 1,543 of record CACJJL010000005.1, on the reverse strand, counting down.
TCTCAGTCATTCCATGTTGTAATAAAGATAATGTTTTATTAGCAACTAGATTAGGAAAAGCTATTAGGTTTGATGTAAACGATGTAAGAGTTTTTGTTGGAAGAGATTCATCAGGAGTAAGAGGTATAAAGTTAAAACCTAATGATTTCGTAGTTTCGATGTCTTTAATTCCTAATTTAGAAAAAAGATATGTATTATCAGTTACTGAAAATGGTTATGGAAAAAGAACCCATTCTGAAGATTATAGAAAGACTAACAGAGGAGGTCAAGGAGTTGCAAATATAGAATGTTCAACTAGAAATGGACCAGTTGTCGCTTCATATGTAGCTTCGGAAGATGATCAAATTATGCTTGTGACTAACTCGGGAAAACTGATACGAATTCGTGTACATGGAGGAGAGGGCGATTCTATAAGAGTGGCAGGGAGAAAAACGCAAGGTGTAAGACTTTTTGATGTTGATGATGAAGAAAAGGTAGTTTCTGTGGCGCTATTGACTGAAAATGATGAGGATAAAAATCCTGATGAAAATGTTAATGAATTTGCAACTGATTTATAAAAATAATACATTATTAAAATATTTTATAAAAAGGGTTTTTATTGAAAAGAATAGCACTATATCCAGGTACATTTGATCCAGTAACAAATGGTCATTTAGATATTATTTTTAGAGCAAGTTCTTTGTGTGATGAACTTTTAATTGGTGTTGCAGAAAATATTGGGAAAAATCCTTTTTTTGAGATTTCACAAAGAAAATCCTTAATACAAGACGCTATTAATCAAAATTTTAAAAATTCTAAAAGAAAATTAGGTGAAATCAGAGTTGAAAGTTTCGATAACCTTCTTATTGATTTTGCTAGAGCTAATTCTGTAACAATGATTATAAGAGGACTTAGGGCTGTTTCTGATTTTGATTATGAGTTCCAAATGGCAGGTATGAACGCAAGATTAGCAGATGATATAGAAACTATTTTTTTAACTGCTTCTGAAACTCATCAGTTTGTTGCATCAAGATTTGTTAAAGAAATAGCGCTTTTAGATGGCGACATTTCTTCTTTTGTTCCAGCTAATGTTAATGTTGCAATGAAGAATAAAAAAATATAAAAAAAATTGATTTTTTTAACATAAAACTTGATTCTAATACCATTATCAAATAGTTTCAAAATGTTTTAAGGGCGCGTAGCTCAGTTGGTAGAGCAATTGACTTTTAATCAATGGGTCACAGGTTCGAACCCTGTCGCGCTCACCACTTTCCTCCATTTGGATTGTGGTAGTTAACACAATGGTTTCGAAAGTAACTCATTGAAAACATTTGCTAAATTAAAATCGTCTATTACATTTAGTTATTACTTTGCAGCGGATTTAATCTGAAAATTTAGGTCAAAAATAGATGTTTTTAACCCCAAAATAGTCTGAAAAGTATGTTAGATTTTTCAGCAACTCCAGAATAAATTAAGTATCACAGATCAGGTTTCAAAAACAGTCTTTAAAAAAAATTTAAAAAATTTAATTTAAATTATTTGTATAATGCTGATTGATATCCAC